>JALSRZ010000051.1 GCA_026984515.1 Thiohalobacter sp.
GTTCCGTAGCGAGGCGGTGGCAGGTCGTGTGATAAGCGGCGTTCGCGACCGAGGGCCGCGCAGGCATAGTCGACACTATGTCGAGCAGCCCGACCGAGTGAACGCCGCTTAGCGCGCGGCATGACGCTGCCGCAGCAGGAAGTCGGTGAGAAATGCGGGCTAGGAGCCTGTCGGGTAAAGGGACAGCACGGGTCTGGTATATTCAGGTCGGCGGCCACGGAAAACACGCAAGGCATGGAAAAATTTCGGGTGGCTCTGATGGTTTGTTTCCGTGTCTGAATACAGGATCGTTTAACAAAAGAAGGGGCTGCCCCTTTTGTACTGCCCATGAAATTTGTCGATGAAGCCACAATAACGGTAAAAGCCGGGGACGGCGGGAACGGTTGCGTCAGTTTCCGGCGGGAAAAATATATTCCCCTGGGCGGGCCGGATGGCGGTGACGGCGGCGACGGTGGCAGCGTCATCCTGCAGGCCGATGCCAATCTGAATACCCTGGCGGATTTTCGCTATGAACGGAATTTCAATGCGCAGCGGGGTGAAAACGGGCGCGGTCGGAACTGTACCGGTGCGAAAGGCGCTGACCTGGAGGTCCGCGTGCCGGTGGGTACCCTGGTGTATGAAGAGGATACCAATGAACTGATGGGTGACCTGGTCGGGAACGGACAGCGGCTGGTGGTGGCGCGCGGTGGTTTTCATGGCCTGGGCAACCTGCGCTACAAAAGCTCTGTCAACCGGTCGCCGCGCCAGTCCAAGCCGGGAACACCCGGCGAAAAGCGTTCCCTGCGGCTGGAACTCAAATTGCTCGCGGATGTAGGGCTGCTGGGGAAACCCAATGCAGGCAAGTCCACGCTGATCCGGGCGATCTCCTCGGCCAGGCCGAAGGTGGCGGACTACCCGTTCACCACCCTGTACCCGAACCTCGGCGTGGTGCGGGTAGAAGCACACCGCAGTTTCGTGGTGGCCGACATTCCCGGTCTGATCGAGGGCGCGGCCGAGGGTGCCGGTCTCGGGGTGCAGTTCCTGAAGCATTTATCCCGCACGGGCCTGTTGCTGCACCTGGTGGACGTGGCGCCGATGGACGGCAGTGACCCGGTGCAGGATGTGCGGGCGATTGCGCATGAGCTGGACAAGTTCAGCGCCGAACTGGGTGAGCGCGAGCGCTGGCTGGTGCTGAACAAGACGGACCTGTTAGCGGAAGACGAACGTGAGGAGCGTTGCCGGGATATTGTGCAGCGTCTCGACTGGCAGGGACCGGTATTTGCCACGGCCGCCATTGCCGGACAGGGTACGCAGGCGCTGGTCTTTGCCATCATGGAAGCTATCGAGAACAAGCGCAAAGCGGCGGCACAAGCCTCATGAGCCGGCAGAAATCACGTGCAGAGGTAGGCAGCGCCCGACGCTGGGTCGTCAAGATCGGCAGTGCACTGCTGACCGATGACGGGCGTGGTCTCGACCGCACGGCGATCCATGCCTGGACGGAGCAGATGACCCGTCTTCGTGAACGCGGTTGTGAACTGGTGCTGGTGTCTTCGGGCGCGGTGGCGGAAGGTATGAACCGGCTGGGCTGGCAGCAGCGGCCGCACGAACTGGTAGCCCTGCAGGCCGCGGCCGCGGTGGGCCAGATGGGCCTGGTGGAGGCCTACGAGTCGAATTTCCAGTCGCACGGTCTGCACACAGCTCAGGTGCTGTTGACGCACGATGACCTGGTCAACCGCACACGTTACCTGAACGCGCGCAGCGCGCTGCGCAAGCTGCTGGAGCTGGGCGTAATCCCGGTGGTCAACGAAAACGACACCGTCGCCTGTGACGAGCTGCGTTTTGGCGACAACGATACCCTGGCGGCGCTGGTCGCCAACCTGGTGGAAGCGGACGTACTGGTGATCCTGACGGACCAGCCGGGTGTCTACGACCGCGACCCTAGCAGCAGTGAGGACGCCCGCCTGATCGAGGATGCAGCGGCCGGCGATGAGACGCTGCTGGCGGCTGCCGGTGGCGGCAGTGGCAGCGGCCTGGGGCGGGGTGGTATGGCCACCAAGGTGCGGGCTGCCGGGCTGGCGGCGCGTTCCGGTACCGTGACCTGGATCGCTTCCGGGCGCGAGACGCGGGTGCTGGAAAAGATGGCCGCCGGTGAGCCCCTGGGTACCCTGGTGCACCCGGCCAGTGATCCGTTGACCGCGCGCAAGCAGTGGCTGGCGAGCCAGTTGCAGTCCAGAGGCAGGCTGTACCTGGACGACGGCGCTGTACAGGTGCTGCGCCAGTCCGGTTCCAGCCTGTTACCGGTGGGGGTCACCGAGGTGCAGGGTGCTTTTCAGCGCGGCGACCTGGTCAGTTGCCATGATGCTGCGGGTGTGGCGGTGGCGCGCGGCCTGGTCAACTACAGTACCGAAGAGGCACGCCGTATCATCGGCCATACCAGTGCGAGGATAGAAGAACTGCTCGGCTATGTGGATGAACCGGAATTGATCCATCGCGACAACCTGGTGTTGCTGTGAACAAGCGGCGGATAGCAAAAAGCCGGTCACTGACCGGCTTTTTCGGGAACCAGGATCGGGTTCGCTGTCAGCCCTGCAGGGCGCGTACGTGTTGCCCGAGGCGGCTTTTGTGACGCGCTGCCTTGTTCTTGTGGATCAGGCCCTTGCCAACGGCCTTGTCGATGACCGGCACAGCCTTCTGATAAGCCGACCGGGCGGCTTCCGCGTCGCCGGTGGCGACGGCCTTGACGACATTCTTGATATGGGTGCGCAGCGTGGAACGCTGGCCGGCGTTGCGCTGACGGCGGTTTTCCGCCTGACGGGCGCGTTTACGTGCCTGAGCCGAGTTTGCCAAAATAATACTCCTGATCCTGATTCCAGAGAGCCGGCTACTATACGGATCTCACGTGGAATTGTCTACGCAGCGCGCTTTTTTCAGTGTGCCGGGGAGCGACCGGCGGTGACGTCGTAATGACCGGGAAACTGGTTAAAAGCACCGTCACAGTGGGCGCTATGACCTTGATTTCCCGGGTTTTAGGCCTGGTGCGCGACATGGTGTTCGCGCGTTTTGGTATCGACGCGGGCATGGATGCCTTTTTTGTCGCCTTCAAAATCCCCAATTTCATGCGCCGCCTGTTCGCGGAGGGCGCCTTTGCGCAGGCCTTTGTGCCGGTACTCAGTGAGTACAAGACACAGCGCGAGCACACCGAAGTCCAGGCGCTGGTGGACCGCGTGGCCGGCACCCTTGCGGGCTTCCTGGGCCTGCTGGTGCTGGCGGGTGTGCTCGCCAGTCCGGCCGTTGTACTGGTATTCGCACCGGGATTCTGGAGCGACCCGCTGAAATTCGACCTGACGGCGCACATGCTGCGTTTCACCTTCCCGTACCTGCTGTTCATGGCGCTGGTCGCGTTCGCCGCGGGCATTCTGAACAGTTACGGGCGTTTTGCCGCCGCGGCCTTTGCGCCGGTATGGCTCAACGTGGTGTTGATCGGCGTCGCCCTGCTGATCGCACCGGGACTGGAACAGCCGGTGATTGCCCTGTCCTGGGGCGTACTGGCAGCCGGCTTCGTGCAACTGGCTTTTCTGCTGCCGGCGTTGCGCCGTATTCACCTGCTGCCGCGTCCGCGCTGGCGCCCGCGCGACCCGGGGGTGCGCAAGGTCATGCAACTGATGGTGCCGGGTATCGTCGGCTCGTCCGTGTCGCAGATCAACCTGCTGTTCGATACGCTGCTGGCTTCTTTCCTGGTTACCGGCAGTGTCAGCTGGCTGTACTATGCCGACCGGCTGGTCGAGTTCCCGCTGGGTATTTTCGGTATCGCGCTGGCGACCGTGATTCTGCCTGTACTGTCCCGTGCGCACGCCAACGGATCGTCACAATCCTTTTCCCGGACGGTCGACGCCGGCCTGCGCTGGGTGCTGATCATCGGGCTGCCGGCGGCCGTGGGCCTGATCATTCTGGCACGGCCTGCCGTATCGACGCTGTTTCAGTACGGGGACTTCGTACAGCAGGACGTGGACATGGCCGGCCTGGCGCTGGTGGCGTACGGTCTGGGCTTGCCCGGGTTCATGCTGGTCAAGGTGCTCGCCCCGGCCTTTTTTGCGCGCCAGGATACCCGCACCCCGGTGAAAATCGCCATTCGCGCCATGCTGGCCAACATGGTGATGAACGTGCTGTTTGTGGTGCCGCTGGTGTTGCTGAGCGTCCCGGGCGCGCACGCGGGACTGGCGCTGGCCACCTCGCTGGCCAGTTATCTCAATGCCGGCCTGCTGTACCGGCAATTACGGCGGGATGCGGTATTCCAGCCGGACCGTGGCTGGCTGCGGCTGCTGGGCCAGCTGCTGTTTGCTCTGGTGGTGATGGCCGTGGTTGTCAGTCTGGGGATACCGGATGCGGTGCAATGGGCCGGTATGGCCGGTATGCAACGTGGTCTGCAGATGGGCCTCTGGATCCTGGCCGGTGTCGCCAGCTACCTGCTCGCCCTGCGGGTGGCGGGGATGCGTCTGTCCATATTGTGGTCCCCGGCGGACAAATCCGACCGGACATTATGACAGCGCTGGTAACTTCACTATAATCCGGTGTTTTCACCAGTGCCCGCCCGATGCGACTGATACGAGGACTCCACAACCTGCATCCCGGTCACCAGGGTGGGGCCGTGACCATTGGCAATTTCGACGGCCTGCACCGCGGGCACCAGGCCGTGTTGCGGCAGCTGCATCGCTATGCGGCCCGGCACCGGCTGGTGACCACGGTGATGACGTTCGAGCCGACTGCGCAGGAGTTTTTTGCACCGCAGACCGCGCCGGCGCGCCTGCAGCGCCTGCGTGACAAGCTGGCCATGCTGCGGGGACTGGAGGTGGACCAGACGTTATGCCTGCGTTTTGACCGCAAGCTGGCGGAGCTGAGCGCGGAACGCTTTATCCGGCAGATCCTGGTGGACGGGCTGGATGTGCGCTACCTGGTGGTGGGCGATGATTTTCGTTTCGGCAAGGGCCGCAGCGGCGATTTCGCCCTGTTGCAGGAAGCCGGGAAACGTTACGGTTTCGAGGTAGTGGGTACCGGTACCTTCCTGGAAGGCGACGACCGGGTCAGCAGTACGCGCATCCGCCAGGCGCTGGCCGCAGGAGAACTGGCCATGGCGGAACGGCTGCTGGGGCGGCCCTACCGGATGTGCGGGCGGGTCGCGGCGGGACAGCAGCGCGGGCGTACCATCGGTTTCCCGACCGCCAATATACCTCTGCACCGGGTGGTGTCACCGCTGAACGGCGTGTTTTCGGTGCGCGTGCACGGGCTGGGCGAGCAGGCGCTGCATGGTGTCGCCAATATCGGCACACGCCCGACCGTGGATGGCAGCTACCGTGTACTGGAAGTGCACCTGTTCGATTTTGCATCGGACCTCTATGGACGGCACCTGGACGTGGAGTTTTGCAGCAAGCTTCGTGACGAAATGAAATTTGCATCGTTCGAGGCGCTGAAGCAGCAGATTGACGCCGATGCCGAACAGGCAAGGCGATTTTTCAGTGAGCGAGTGAGCGCGAGTGAGTAATTATAAAGATACCCTGAACCTGCCCGGTACAAAATTCCCCATGAAGGCGAACCTCGCCAACCGGGAACCCGAGACATTGAAATACTGGGAACAGATCGACCTGTATGCAAAGTTGCGCGAACTCGGTGAGGGTCGTCCCCGCTTTGTACTGCATGACGGACCGCCCTACGCCAACGGTGACATCCATATCGGTCACGCGGTCAACAAGGTGCTCAAGGACATCATTGTCAAAAGCAAGACCCTGAGTGGTTTTGATGCACCCTATATCCCGGGCTGGGATTGCCACGGTCTGCCGATCGAACTGAACGTGGAAAAGAAGTTCGGCAAGGTGGGCAGGAAACTCGACGCGGCCGCTTTCCGCGCAAAGTGCCGCGACTATGCGCTCAAACAGGTAGACGGACAGCGCAGGGATTTTATCCGGCTGGGCATTACCGGCGACTGGGCACACCCGTACCTGACCATGGACTACCGCTTTGAGGCCGACATCATTCGTGCCCTGGGGCGTATTCACGCCAACGGTCACCTGACCAAGGGTTACAAGCCGGTGCACTGGTGCACCGACTGCGGTTCGGCGCTGGCCGAAGCGGAAGTCGAGTACGAGGACAAGTCCTCGCCTGCCATTGACGTGCGTTTCCGGGTGCTCGATGAAGAGGCGCTGCTGGCGCGCTGTCATCACGTTGAAGGTCACAAGGGAGAAGGTCCCCTGTCAGTCGTGATCTGGACCACCACGCCCTGGACCCTGCCCGCCAACCGCGCGGTAGCGCTCAACCCCGAACTTGAATACGCCGTGGTGCAGGCAGACCTCGGCTATGGGCCCGAACGGCTGTTGCTGGCGGAAGCGCTGCTGAAGGATGCGATGCTGCGCTATGACTGCGAACACTACCAGGTCATCGCCTATTGCAAGGGCGAGCAGCTGGAACAGCTGCTGCTGCAGCATCCTTTCTATGTGCGTGAAGTGCCGCTGATCCTCGGTGATCATGTCACCACGGAAGCCGGTACCGGCGCCGTGCACACTGCACCCGGTCATGGTCAGGATGACTACGTGGCGGGGCAGCGGTACGGCCTCGCGGTGGATAACCCGGTTGGTTCCAATGGCGTGTTCGTGGAAGGCACGGAACTGTTCGCCGGCAAACACGTGTTCGCCGCCAACGACGACGTGATCGATGTATTGAAGGCGAAGGGTGCGCTGGTGCATATCCAGGCTCTGCAGCACAGTTACCCGCACTGCTGGCGGCACAAGACGCCGATCATCTTTCGTGCCACGCCGCAGTGGTTCATCAGCATGGATCACCGGGGGCTGCGCAGTTCCGCGCTGGCGGCGATCCGGGAGGTGCAGTGGCTGCCCGACTGGGGCCAGGCGCGCATCGAAGGCATGGTCGAGGGCCGACCGGACTGGTGTATTTCGCGGCAGCGTACCTGGGGTGCGCCCATGGCGCTGTTCATTCACCGGGAGAGCGGCGAGCTGCACCCGGATACTGACCGCCTGATCGAAGAGGTGGCGCTGCGTGTGGAACGCCACGGGATCGATGCCTGGTTCGAGCTGGATGCGCAGGACCTGCTGGGCGATGAAGCGGAGCAGTATGAAAAAGTGAGCGATACCCTGGATGTCTGGTTCGATTCGGGCACGACACACCAGTGCGTGCTGGAACGCCGCAGGGAGCTGGGCTTTCCCGCCGACCTGTACCTGGAAGGCTCCGACCAGCACCGCGGCTGGTTCCAGTCGTCCCTGCTGACCTCGGTGGCCATGCACGGCAGGGCGCCGTACCGGCAGGTGCTGACGCACGGTTTTACTGTCGATGCAAAGGGACAGAAAATGTCCAAGTCCAGGGGCAACGTGGTGGCGCCGCAGAAGGTGGTCAACAGCCTCGGCGCGGATATTCTCAGGCTGTGGGTGGCGGCGACGGACTACCGCAACGAAATGTCGGTGTCTGACGAAATCCTCAGGCGCACGGCCGATGCCTACCGGCGCATGCGCAACACCGCGCGTTTCCTGCTGGCCAACCTGGCGGGTTTTGACCCCGTGGAACACGCCATGGCGCCGGAAGACATGCTGATGCTGGACCGCTGGGTGGTGGAGCGCGCACGGCAGTTGCAGGCAGAGGTGGTGGCCGCCTACGAAGCCTACGAATTTCACCACATTTACCAGAAAGTGCACAATTTCTGTGCCACTGACCTGGGCGGTTTTTACCTGGATGTCATCAAGGACCGTCAGTACACCACACAGGCCGACAGTGCCGCACGCCGTTCCACCCAGACAGCCATGTACCTGATTGCGGAAGCCCTGGTGCGCTGGCTGGCGCCCATCCTCAGTTTTACCGCGGAGGAGATCTGGCGCAACCTGCCGGGCGACCGGGAGGAATCCGTATTCCTCGAAACCTGGTACGAGTTGCCGGAAATGTTTTTACCCGGTGAAGAGGCCGGTGAACTATTCGGTATGGCCTACTGGCAGGACGTGCTGACGGTGCGGGACGCGGTCAAAAAAGAGATCGAAAAGTTGCGCGTGGCCGGTGACATCGGCTCGTCGCTGGATGCGGAAGTCGACCTGTACTGCGACGCCGGCTGGCTGGAAAGACTGTCCCGCCTGGAGGATGAACTGCGCTTTGTACTGATTACTTCATATGCGCGCCTGCATCCTGTCGATGACCGGTCGGCTGACGCGGTTGAAGCAGAGGTTGGTGGCGGGCATGTGAGTATCCGTGTAAGCGCTTCCGCGTATGCCAAGTGCGTGCGTTGCTGGCACCACCGCGAGGAGGTCGGGTCTGACGCAAGGCATCCGGAACTCTGTGCGCGCTGTATTGAAAATGTCGATGGCGCCGGTGAGCAGCGTAGCTATGCTTGACAGGCAGACCCATGGTGATGCCGGCTTTGGGCCTGGCTGCCGCCATCCCGGCGAAGATGGGGATCCAGAGGCTTCCTGTACGGACACTGTCCCCCGGATTGCCCTTGTCGCCCGCCCCTGCGCGCGATCAGCGCGCCAGCGCTTTTATCCGGCTTTCACCGCGATGGCGAATACTGTGTATTTCGGAAAAGCAGCGGATTCCTGATGGCTAAATGGCTGGGTTTGTCCGTCGTGGTGATTGCGCTCGATCAGCTGACCAAGTACCTGGCGGAATCAGGACTGGTCTATGGCGAACCCCTGGCTGTATTCCCGTCGTTCAACCTGACCCTGCTGTACAACCGGGGAGCGGCTTTCAGTTTCCTCAGCGACGCTGCCGGCTGGCAGCGCTGGTTCTTCGTGACGGTATCCTTCTCCGCCTCGCTATTCCTGATCTACTGGTTGCGCAAGCTGGGTTCGGAACAACGTTTGCTGGCGCTGGCCCTGTCACTGGTGCTGGGTGGCGCGGTCGGCAACCTGGTCGACCGGCTTTTGCTCGGGCAAGTGGTCGACTTTATCCAGCTCTACTACGGTAATTTCTACTGGCCGGCATTCAACGTGGCCGATTCGGCCATTAGCGTGGGAGCCGTGTTGCTGGTGTGGGACGCCCTGTTTGCCCGGTCGAAGGGCGCCTGACGTGCAGATCGGCATGGGGTCCAGGGTTACCATGCACTTTGCCCTGAGGCTGGCGGACGGTATGCCGGTGGAGAGCAGTTTTGACGATGAGCCGGTAAGCTTTACCCTGGGAGACGGCACCCTCGACAGGGGCCTGGAGCTGGCGCTGCTCGGGCTCGTCCCCGGTGACCGGCAGACGATTGCGCTGATGCCCGGGCAGGCCTTTGGTATGCGTGACGCCGCTGCGTTGCAGTCGGTAGAGCGAACGAAGTTTCCCGCGGGGCTGACGCTGGAAGAAGGTCAGATCATCGGCTTTACCGGCGAGGATGGTACCGAGATGGCCGGCGCCATCGTGGCCATCGAAGCGCAGCACGTCCAGGTGGATTTCAATCACCCGCTTGCCGGCCGCGAGATCGAATTTGAAGTGCAGATACTGGCGGTCGAAAACCCGCCTGCAGAGCAGGGATGAATGCTGCGATCAATGCGTGTAATTTCCGGGTATCTTCGGCAGACAGGTTGATGTATGGATATTGTTGTAGCCAACCCGCGTGGCTTCTGCGCCGGCGTCGACCGCGCGATTGAAATCGTGGACAGGGCCCTGGAACTGTTCGGTGCGCCGATCTATGTGCGCCATGAGGTGGTTCACAACCGCTACGTGGTTCGCAACCTGCGCGACAAGGGCGCGGTGTTCGTCGATCAACTGGACGAAGTGCCGGATGACGGGACGGTGATTTTCAGTGCGCACGGCGTATCGAAGGCCGTCTGCGCGGAAGCGGAGCAGCGGGGGCTGAAAGTGTTCGACGCAACCTGTCCGCTGGTGACCAAAGTGCACCTGGAAGTTTCGCGCTTCAGCCGGGAGGGCCGGGAATGCGTGCTCATCGGGCACCAGGGCCACCCGGAAGTGGAAGGCACCATGGGGCAGTACGATGCCGCGAACGGCGGGGCCATGTACCTGGTGGAGACGGTGGCGGATGTGGATGTGCTGGCAGTCAGGGATCCCGGGCGCCTGAGTTATGTTACCCAGACCACCCTGTCGGTAGATGACACTGCGCGGGTGATCGATGCTTTGCGCGCTCGTTTCCCCGCCATCCAGGGCCCGCGCAAGGACGACATCTGTTACGCCACCCAGAACCGTCAGGATGCGGTCAGGGAACTGGCTTCCAGGGTGGATGTTTTGCTGGTGGTAGGGTCACCCAACAGTTCGAATTCGAATCGCCTGCGGGAGCTGGCTGTACAGCAGGGGGTTGCTTCCTACCTGGTGGACGACCCGGCACAGATTGACCGCAAATGGCTGGCCGGTTGTTCGCACGTGGGCATCACGGCGGGCGCGTCAGCGCCCGAGGTGCTGGTTCAACAGGTGATAGGAAGGGTTCGAAGCTGGGGTGCCGTGAACGTAAGCGAACAGAACGGTCGCCGTGAACACGTGGCGTTCACGCTGCCTCGCCAGCTGAGAAGCGGTCCGGAATAACAACCCGTTAGCGCCAGCACTGATCGATGGTGCCGCTGCTCTGACCTTTCTGCAGCAGGTTGGTCAGCGTGAGGTTGCCACAGGGGTCACTTGCCTGGGACGTCGCTGAGCGTGGTGCAGCCATCAGAGTGTAGGTGGACGCTGTCAGGTTGGTGATGCTCAGGTCGTAGACAGGCCCGCCACTGCCATCGATCGGGCAGGTGTTGGGAAAACGGGGCGGGGCCAGCGTCAGAATGTTCCGGTACTGGTTGCCGTTTCTCGAAAAGTCACTTTCCATGGCGCTTGCCAGTTGCATCAAGGCGGACTCGCATTCTGCCCGGCGGTTCTTTTGCATCTGGCTGGTGTACGCCGGGTAAGCGATGGCCGCCAGTATGCCGACGATGGCCATGGCGATGACCAGCTCAATCAGGGTGAATCCGCGTGTTGTATGGTGAGACATATTGCCCGTCCTTTGCTCAATCTTCGAAATCATCGGAATAACCACGTTCGCCTTTCCAGTTCGCGGGCAGCACCCAGATCGAGCTGATCCCGGTTTCGCCTTCCCCGTCCCTGCGGGCCGGGTAGAAACCGATTTTTACGCCAGGCCGGATGGCAGAAAGCGTCGACTTCTTTGCCCTTGGATTATGTACGCGCACCTGGTCGCTGACATGGAAGACCTGGTCGTCCACTACCAGTACCGCATTGCTGCGGTCGAATGAATTGACCTCCCCGACAAAACCGAAACTCCTGCTCCGGTCAGCGGAGGCCGGGCCGGATACTGCCAGCAGGCCTGAACCCAGGATGAAGATAGAAACCAGTTTGTGAATGTTCATGTCGATATGCCTCAAATTCCCGATATATGATCGTGACTAACCGTGAAAGCGACCCCGCTGCTACGGAGGAGTCAGCTCGCTCCAGGACATGCGTGCCGGAGCCGGCGGCAGCCCGGACTGGATGTTGTCGATGCTCACACCACCCGAGGAGTCCGCGGTAACCCGCTTGTTGGAGATAAAGCGGCTTTCAGTCGGGATCCCGCCCCCGTCGGTCTGGGTGCCGACCACGATGCTGGCTCCGAGTTTGTCACCGGCATCAAATGTACCGTTGTTATTCACGTCGATCGGCACAAATGACGGTGCGCCACCGGTGCGAAGATCGACGGCCATCAGCCAGCCGGTACCGCCCACGCTGCACATATTGCTGCTGGAAACCGTGGGTATGACGGTATTGAAGAAAACAATCGAGCCAAAGGCCAGTGGGTTGGTGACCGAGCGTTCACCACTGGTCGGGAGGTCAATCAGCCAGCCCTTTTCAGTAGCCGAATAGGGCACGCTGTTCTCGGTGATGGTGCGTACATTGCCGAGGACGGCATCGGCAGTGGTCGTAATGCTCTGCGACTGCAAGGCGCTACGATCCAGATTCGAGGTTCCGGAGTCCCATACTCCGTAGAAGGACTGCTGTTGTGTACTGGCATTGTCCGACTGCACCAGGTACTGGCCGGTACCGAAAAATACCAGCAGGTTGGGTTCGGTGGCAGATGCAAACTGCGCAGGATGCGGTGCGACATCCGGTTCCACCGTGATCGGTTGCCGGTTGGCCGTGGTGCAGGGCGTGGCGGAGCAGGCACGGAACAGCGGGTTGCTGCCGTAGGCAGGCAACCAGGTCGCGGTGCTCGACCCGTCGGAAACATCAAACACCCACAGGTTGCCGAACAGGTCGCCGGCATAGATGCGGTCGATGGTGCCATCACCGTTCAGGTCCACCAGCCTGGGAGTGCCCAGCCCGTTACAGTCGCTGGATGGGTTGTCACAGTCCTTGCTGGTTGTGTCGAGCGTACCGACACCGGTATCGATGACGATGGGCGAGCTCGCGTTGCTTCCATCCAGGTAGAGAACAAAGAGCTTGGCGTGTCCGTCGCCGTTGGGGTCATTGTTATAACCGTTGCCAAAGACCGCCGCCCACTTCCCGTTGCTCATCTTGGCGATACGGATATCACTGAATGTGTAGCCCAGGTCATTGTCGGTGAATTCCCACAGCACATTGGCGGATGCATTACTGGTCAGGCTGGAGGGGTCGGTTACGTCAATGGCAAACAGGCCCTTGCCGCCGCCGCGCAGTGCGCCAACCAGGATGCTGCGCCATTGTTTGCTGCCGGTTCCCACGTCAATGAACGCATCCTGCACGGTTGGCGACAGATCAACATAGTAATTGTGCACATAGGAGGGGTCGCTGAGGTAATGCAGGCCCTTGTCAGCCACGGTAGAGAAAAGCGAAGCCGGGATGTAGGCGAATACCTCAACACCGTTTTCGTCCAGTGCGTGCAGCATGCCGTCGTTGGACCCTACATAGGTGACACCCGCCCGCGTTTTGTTGGCGATCGCGAATGCGGAGTAGGGGGAGGTCGGTTCGATGCTGTCAGGGTAGGGCGTGGCAGGCGGTCCGACATAGAACGGGCTGGAATGCACAATATCGCCCAATGCGCTGTCGCGCTGGCGCAGCGATTTGCTGCTGTAGCTGGAACCGTCGCTGACGGTATCGGAGCCGCTGGGATAGCTGCAGCTGCCGGAACCGTTGACTTCACAGTTGCGGTCGCCACGTATGTAGCCGAGGCGGGCCTGGCCGCTGGCTTCGGTATCGATGCTGCCGCTGCTGTTGGTGCGCAGGTCATCCTTCTGTGCAGCATTCAGGCTGTTCCAGGTAAAATTGATACCGTTCCCGCTGGTGCTGTCATAGGTGATCAGCTGGCGCGAGGCGGGTGTCCTGCTGTCTATATCATCGGATGCCTTCCAGGCCGTACCGCTGAGGGTGGCTACCCCGGTCACCGGGTTGATAATAATATTCTTTGCCAGCAGGTCACCAGACCACCGCCTGGAGTTGAAAATCGCCTGGAAGACGCGTGTGCCGGCCTGCAGGCTGGTCGAGTTGAAACTCACCGCAGCGGCGGAACTGGTGCGCGACTGTATATCCGAAATGTACTGGCCAAGCGAGTTGATAAGGTCCTGGGGATTTTTGGCGCTGAGGTACTGACCACGGCCGTTGAACGCGGCGTGACGCATATCATCGATAGTGGTCGGCTGGTTGGAAGTTGGCTGCGGCCAGGAGAATCCGGCGTCCCCGGGTTTTGCGGTCGGACTGAGCGTGCCGCTGAGACCAAAGGCAACCGTATAGGTCACCATATGCTGGGCCGTATTGTCGTCCACGCCGGAAACGACCGGGACCCTGTTCGCCAGGGAAGGTGCCAGGTCGGTTTCGTAGTACTTCATCGCGACGTCAGCCAGCGTGTTGCTGAACGTGTCAGCGTACAGGCCGCCGTCGAAGGGGCCGGATCCATCGGTATCCGTGTTGCCTACGGACGGGTTGTTGCCATTCCACTGTCCGTCCGACATGAGAATGGTGAAATTCTGCTGGCACTCGCCACCGTCGGCTGCAGACAGGATGGGTTCGTCGCTCCAGATATTGTTCGTTGCATCAAAATATTTTCCCACCCTTTCCAGGGCCTGACGCAGTGGCGTGCCACTGGTGGAATTGATGCGGAACAGGCTTTTCAGCAGGTTTTCCTTGTTGGAGGCGGCTGTTGCATCCACCGGGGTGGTGATGTCATCGATATCCGTGATCAGGGAAAAAATGTCGTTGTTGTTGCCGGTCAGACTGTTATTGTTATTACCGTTTATGGTGGCAAGGCCGGCGCGTGCAGTAGATTCACTGATGATCTGCGACAATGCACGCTTGGCAACGTACTCGCGCTTGCGGTAGTAGCTGAACCAGTTGGCATAGTTGGTTTTTTCAGCGGCACTCAGGTCATCGACCGCCACGCAGATATTGGTACCCAGCGCCCGGCACTCCGCCACTGTGTTGGCGTCATTATGGGCAGTATTGACAATCGGACACTCCCCGTCGTCGAAATCACCGTTGTTATTGGCATCATTCCATACCATGTAATAGTGATTGGTCAGGTTGGTGGTTCCGCCACCGGACAGGTAGGGGTTATTTCGTGCATTGGGCCAGACCTGGTCGGTGAAGGTGGCTCCGCCACCGCTGCTGTCGTCTTTTCCCCACCAGGGCGTGTACGTTACATTGGGGTTGTAGGCCATTACGTTGAAGCCTGCACAGAGTGCCATCATCTCGGCATGGCTGTCCGGTGTAAAGTCCAGGTTGCCGCTCTGGATGGGGGCGGGGTGTGCGGTGCTGGTGAGCGCTCCGTTCGACGGCAGGTGCTCCCAGTCCATGCTCCCCGAATCATCGATCATGAAGAAGATGTTGGGCTGTACCGCACCGCTTTGCAGGAACAGGGGGTTGGTCGCCAGCTTTCCCGGGGCGGCCACTGCGCCGGATACCAGTCCCAGCGTCAACATGGCGGCTGTCAGGCTGCGCAGGGCAAGCGTTTTATTGTGCGGTCGTTTGATCGTATTCATGACATGTTCCTCGTGAGAAGCATTCGCCTTACTATGCATCCTGCTCTAGCCTAGAGGAGCGGCATCCGGAAGCTGCTCTGTAAAATGTAACGGGCGGTGGGATTGGTGCCCTCACCCCAGCCGATCGCGGTGATTCGGAATGCGTACTGGCGGGTGTCCGGTTTTTTGTTGACGTAACCGGTCTTGGGGGGTTCGCCGACCCGCCCCATGTATTCGATGATGAAGCGCGGCTGCTGTGTCAGGCCGCTCATGGTGGTGGTCACCGGGATTGCATTGCCGGTTGCCAGCCATCCGGTGTCATCAAATATATTTGTGTTCGCGGGCAGAGGGCGAGTAGCCACACCGACCAGCGGGGCACGTTCCGAGTACAGGCCCGTGACAGGGGCGGTCGCGTTGAAGTTCGTTGCCAGGTCGTTCACGCTGCTGATGTTGGCGACCAGGTAGGCTTCTCCGTTGCGCAGCGCGACTTCCGCAGCCTGCAGGGCGATCTGGCTCTGCCGGTTATTGTTGGACATCTTTTCCTGCAGCGTGGTGGATCCCATGGATGCAACACCGATGATGGTCATTACCAGCAATATCAGCAGGCTCACTGTCAGCACGGCGCCACGCTGGGACCGAAAGCCTTCTGTATCAGAGAGGAAAGTCTGTTTTGCCGTCATGATCATTACTCCAGCACGGGTATCAGGCGCCGCGGTTGCGCAGGCGCACAGTGGTAGTGAAGGATTTGCTGTACATGCCGCCGGGCACGTTCTGTACGGTGTCGAAGGTCAGCGTCATGCGCACGCTGACGATGTTGTTCCATTGGCCGGCCCCGACCTGGTCTGCGCGCAGGTACTGTTCTACGCCCGGCGTGCCGTCCAGGTCTACGCCATAGAGAACCTGCAGGTCCTGAACGCCTTCGACCAGCTCATTCGCCTGCGTTGCATTGGCGCAGCTGTTGCTGTTGACAAACAGTGAAGTTCCGGATCCGGAAGTGCTGGTGCAGAGTTCGTAGGTGCTGGTGCCGACCAGTGTGGCGCTGGCAACCGAGGCACGGTCAGAACCGAAAATATTCTGCAGGTCTCCCGTGGCGTTGGACTGGCCCTGGTTGGGGCCCGAAGTCGCAGTAACACCGGCAGCGTGCTGGATGGTTCCGTTGCTGGTGGTCGGGTCGTTGGTAATCATGAAGACCGAGGCGGTCGAGCAGTCGCCCACCACGATAAGGTCATACTGTTGCAGGGCGGCATAACCCGCCAGGGTATCGTCCAGCTGGATATCGGATGTTGATGTCGCCATAGGCTGGGTCAGGCGGATACTGCCGCCGGTACCGGCGCGGCGAATGGTAATGGTATCGCTGCTGCCGGGCCCGCTGGCATCGGTACCGAAAACGGATGCGGCGAAGTCGGCTGAGGAGCCCAGCGACTTGTTGGCAAGGTCGTTGACGAATGGTTTGGTCGGTGCGTCACTGTCCAGGCAACCCAGGTACCCGGCGGCACTGATATCCTGGGACAGGCGAGTCAGGGCAAAGCGCGCATTCTCCTGCAGGCGGGACTGTCCTTCGGTTGACAGGAACGCACTCTTGGTTCCACTGAAGATCTGGATGACACCCGCCATCAGCAACAGGCTGATAACCATGGCTACCATCAGTTCAACCAGGGAGAAGCCGCCCGTTTTCCGGAAGGTGCGGTTTTCAAAATTATGTGACGGAGTCATTTTCATCATGGTGATTACGGTTGAGTGGTGATTGTCAGGCAGCGCAGGTCAGCAGGGTTGTCGGGATCACAACCCGTACCGGAAGCGTTGTTACGCGCTTCATCCCAGCGGACCGTGATGGTAAACAGGCCGCCACCCGCATCGGTGACCGTGCCCTGCCCCTTGGGCAGAGACGCCAGTAACTGGTTCCATTCGGCGACGTCGTTATTCACCATTTGCGTCGGCGAGCAGCTGACCGTCGTGCAGTCGCCAGGTGCGGGGCTCGCCAGTGTCGCTGCCGGGTATGCGGTCGCCGAACCGGAATTCGCGCGCATGCGTTCCGCCATGTCACTGGCGATATAGGCAGCGCGTGTCTGCATGGATGAATCATTGTTGTTGCGCAGGCTGGTAGCCTGCAGGCTGGCAATGCCCAACAGGCCGATTGACAGGATAAGCACCGCGACCATGACTTCGACGAGGGTGAAGCCGCCGGGACGGCGGGTAACTGCGATGTATTCGTTTCTGTATTTCATGGTCTGTACCCTGGCATGTTCAGGAGCAGGTGGCCTGGCTGTTCAGGCTTACGCCGCCGGTTGCCATGATGCGCAACTGTCGCCCGGTTTCCCCGGTGCGGTCATCGCACAGCGTTAATGTGATATTCGGGCTGCTGATGGCCCCCTGTGAGTCGATCTGCAGGCTGCTCTGTGCTGCGCTCAACGTTACATTGATGGTGCTCGGCAGCGGTTCGACCACGCGAATCAGTTCGCCCGGTGCATCCAGCACTCCGTCCGCGTCACTGTCCACCCACACGATCCAGCCCAGCTGCCAGTTGTTCTGGCCGCTGCAGCCCGGGTTGGCCGGGTCGTCACTGACGCAGATGGTGGCGTTACGCCCCTGTTTGATGGCTTCACTGCGTGCCATGTGGAGCGAGGAGACAAGCGTGTTGGTGGCGGCTGACAGACGGTTGTTGCGAATCATGTCGCGCATGCTGGGCACGCCCGTGGTGAGCAGAATGGCTGCAATCGCCAGTGCCACCAGGAGCTCGATCAATGTAAATCCGCGTTCTTTGTTCATGAGGCTAACCTAAGCCCTGTCAGGCTGTGTCGTAAATTCAATTCCGATCAGTGGAGCAGATTTCGCGACCAGCGGTTATCTGGCGGGGGCGGGACTGTCGCCCTCTCTCCACTTTCCTATAGGGGATTGATTCGGAAAAACTTTAAGTTGCTATGCGGATTCCCCGGAACGGGGCGATGAGCGGCCGGATTTTACCGGCTGAGCGGCACGCCCGGGTCGCCGGGCAGCAGCAGGCGGGTGTCGGCGGCGCGGGCTACGGGGCTGGTGCTGGACTGCAGCTGGATGGAATGCGGTCCGTCCGGGCTCCGCCACTCGATATGAACCCGGATTTCAACGAGTTGCATGTTTTCCTGGACGGCTGCCGTGGTGTTGAAGCGGGTTCCGGCGCGTTCGGTCTGCCGTTCTGGTTCATCGCGCAGGTCAGCACCAAGCAATTGTTTTGTCGTCAGTATTTCCAGGTAGCGCGCGCCCAGAAGATATGCCTGGTCAGTAGCGTGCAGCCGGCTCGATGTAGACCACAGGCGGGCTTGCAGCTGTCCCAGGCCCAGCAGACCGGTGCTGAGCACCAGCAGCGTGATCAGAGCCTCGATCAGGCTGATTCCCTTCGAGTTTTTGTGCATGGCTAGGAGCCTGTCGGGTTTAGGAACAATCTACTGCGCTGGCGGGAGAGCGGCCCGGATTCCCGCAATTTTTCGTTGCGTAGGTCCACTATGCGCCTCAAATT
>JALSRZ010000052.1 GCA_026984515.1 Thiohalobacter sp.
GACCGCGAAAGCTCGCCACAGCCTTCGCGCCGAAGACCGGCGCTCCTGCGGGGCAGGCGCTACGAACCGGTAAATGCATGTTCAACATACCCCGTTATCCCCGCACAAACAGGGCCATGGATTCCACGTGGGTGGTATGCGGGAACATATCCATGACGCCCGCCGCCACCAGTCGGTAACCGAGCCCGTTCACCAGCACACCCGCGTCACGCGCCAGCGAACCGGGGTGACAGGACACATAGACCATCCGTTCAGCACCCAGGCCGCCCAGGTGCGGTACCAGTTCCTGCGCACCGCTACGTGGTGGGTCGATGAGGATTTTGTCATAGCGTTGCTGCATCCAGGGCTGCCCGTGCGGGTCTTCACTCAGGTCGACCACATGATACGCCACGTTGTCGATCCCGTTGAGCTGCGCATTGTCCCGTGCTCGCTGCACCAGCCCGGCTTCGCCCTCCACACCGGTCACCTGCGCCGCACTGCGCGCCATGGGCAGGGTGAAATTCCCCAGGCCACAGAACAGGTCCAGTACCCGGTCATCTTCCTGCAACGCCAGCAGCTCCAGCGCCTGGCGGATCATGGGCGGGTTGATGACCGGGTTGACCTGGGTGAAGTCCATAGGCAGGAAACGGATCTCCAGCTCAAAATCCGGCAGCCGGTAACGCAGGCTGGACCGCTCCGGCCAGAGCAATTCGATGCTGTCCGGCCCGGCCGGTTGCAGGTAGACATGCAGGCCGGTCTGCTGCGCATAGGCGATGAGCGCCTGCGTATCCTGCTCGCTGAGCGGATCGAGGTTACGGAATACCAGCACCGTGCAGTCTTCGCCGGCGGCCACTTCGATCTGGGCGATCCGGGCGCGCGCTTCCATACCCCCGATCAGCCCGGCGAGTTCCCCGAGGCGTCCACCCACGTCCGGGTGCAGCACCTCGCAGCGCTGGATGTCGGCGATATAGGGTTTGCGTTTTTCCCGGAACCCCACCAGTACGCGGTGTTTTTTATTGACGTATTTCACGCCCAGGCGGGCCTTGTTCCGGTAGCCCCACACCGGACCGGTCAACGGTTCCAGTACGCGTTCGGGCTGCACCTTGCCGATGCGTTCCAGGTTATCCAGCAGGGTCTGCTGCTTGGACAGGATCTGCTGAGCAGGGTCCTGGTGCTGCAGGCTGCAACCGCCACACATCGAAAATGCCGCGCACTTCGGTTCGACCCGCTGCGGCGAGGCCGCAAACAGTTCGCACAATCTGCCTTCGTCATGCCTGCGGGAACGCGCGGTGTACAGAAAGCTGAGCTCTTCACCCGGCAGCGCACCATCGACAAACACCGCCTTGCCATCGACGTGCGCCACACCCCGGCCATCGTGAGAGAGGGACTCTATGGTAACGCGCACCGGGTAGTTGGGAAGTTTCGGTTTTCGGTTGCGCCGGCTCATGGGGGCGGCGCTGGCTGCCAGTGCTCCAGGAACTCGCGGAAATGCGGTTTGTCTTCCTGCTCCAGGGTACTCCTGAGCAGATCGAGTTCCTTGCCGTACGCCGCTTTGCTCAGGTGGCCGCGTATCAGCTGGAAGCGCAGGTACACCAGGAAGGTATTCAGCACATCGCTTTCACAATAGTTGCGGATCCCTTCGATTTCACCGGCCTGGTAGGCATCCCAGACGTGCGCGCCGCTCATCCCCATCTTGCCGGGAAAACCCAGCATGCTGGCCACTTCATCCAGCCTGGCGTTGGCTCGCATCTGGTAGCCGGCCAGTACGTCCATCAGGTCGGTATGCCGTTCGTGGTAGCGGCTCAGGTAATTGTTCCACTTGAAGTCACGATTGTCGCTGCCGTTGTCCCAGTAGCGCGGCGCCTGAATACCGTGCAACAGGGAGCGGTAGTGCAACACCGGCAGGTCAAAGCCACCGCCATTCCACGACACCAGGGTTGGTGTGAACTTGTCGACGCCATCGAAAAAACGCTGCACCAGTTCCGCCTCGCCGGAGTCCGGCTCGCCCAGCGACCAGACCTTTACCCGGTCGGCATGGCGCAGCACCACGGAAATCGCGCACACCCGGTGCAGGTGCAGCGGCAGAAACTCGCTGCCGGTCTTCTGCTCGCGCATGTGCAGCATGGCCTTGCCGGTGTCTTCATCACTGAGACCGTCCAGGCCATACAGACGCCGCCCGCTCTCCACGTCGGGAATGGTTTCGATATCAAATACAAAAATGTTCATGTGAACCCTGTGTGCCCGGCGTCCGGCGGGCCTATTTTTTCTTCCAGCTGCCATCCTTGTCCTGGTACCACCAGCCGGCCGGCGCGTTACCGATCCAGCGGGCGGCGAAGGTCTTGCGGATATCCGCCTCCCACTCCGGCTGGCCGTTGGCGCGGGCGATTTCCCGGTACAGGGCATTGCGATCGCGGTTTTCCGCCGCGATCAGGGTATTGACGACCTTGCGGTCACGCAGCGCCACCGCGTTGAGGTCCCGCATTTTGATCAGACCGTCCTGCGTCATGCCGACACTGCCATTGACATAAAAGGGCTTCAGCTTGGGAAAACGCGCTTCCATCGACTTGCGCAGGGTGCTGATGGCCGGCGTCTGGATATTGATATCACCGGCGGCCTGTGCCGGGGCGACCAGTCCCTCGAGCACGGATACCCACAGGGGCCTGCCGACCGCAGGGGCCTGCCAACGGCTTTCCGGTTGCGGCGCCTGGCCGGGCGCGGCAGCGGGCGCCTGGTCCTCGCCGTAGACACCGCGGATGATTTCGTCGGCGGCCTTGGCCGCTTCCGCGTTGGGAAAATAGACGTTGATAGTGACGCAGGCCGCCAGAAACAGCAGCATGCCCAGCATGGAACTCATACGGATGGTCGATATCACTTGTGCTTTCCCCTGTTGTCAGCCGGTCAGGACCGGGCCATTATAGGCGCTAAGCCCCCGCGGCGGAAAACGTTATTGCACCACCACGCCATCCCCGCCGGTGACGGATTTCAGCCGGTCGAGCAGCACCGCCCAGTCGACCTCGTCGGCAAAGCCGATCACATCGAGCCGCGGCGGCAACCAGCGGCCCTGGACCAGGTAATAGCCCCGCTTGGCCGGCGCCACCCCGCCCATGTAACAGACCCCGTTTTGCAGGCGGCAGCGAATACCCAGCCGTTTGTAGGGGAAGTCTTCCAGGAAACGCAGGAAACTGCGTGACAGCGCCCCGCCCAGGCCGGAACCGCCCAGATTGGAGATATTATCCACCGCCTTCTGGCTGATGCGGTGCCGGCTGTCGTCGTCATCGGGCGTGGCAAACACGGCATCAAACGCAACCGGCTGCCACGCCTCCATGTACAGGCCGTTCACGCGCCCCTGCAAACGGCCTTCGATGCGGCCGAAGGAAAAAGTCCGGGTCAGCGTTTTCAGGTCCAGGTTGACGATGCGCGCATCCGCCCACAACCGCGGCACCGTGCCCAGCGGATGTTCAATACGCAGGTTGCGCAGGGTGATATCACCATCGAAAGCCTGTACCAGCAGGGTACCGCCCAGGGTCAGCACGCCATCCGCATAACGTACCTTCGGCACCATACCCGACAGCGTGCCGGACAGCTCCGGCCAGCCCAGTGCCGTACTGAAGGCCCGCATGGATACCGGGGTAAGGAAGCCGTCCAGCAGCCAGCTCAGCTTGCCGTCCATCCAGTCGAGCTCGAATTCCTCCACGTGCAGCTTGCCGTCGAGCAACGGCACCACCAGCGGTTGCTGTATCTTCATGCCGCGGGCATCGGTTTCCAGCGCCAGTTGTGCGGCGCCGAGTTGCAGCCGGTTGTAGTTGGCGCCCTGCCACGCCAGCGTGGAGGCGTGCACGTGGCCCTTGCGGTCCCATTGCAGCTTGCCGTCCAGCCCTTTCACCCCGAACTGGTCGGAAGGCGCCTCGAAGGATACCCTGTCGAGCGTGAGCTGCAGGTCTTCCGGCCGGCCATCGACTACTACCAGTCTGCCGCGCAGGCCGCCTTCCGTTTCCAGCTCATCCAGCGCCGTGCCCGCCAGCCAGGGTTGCAGCCAGTTTTCGTACAGGCCCGGGAACGAAGACTTCCTGATCTCGACTGTGA
>JALSRZ010000053.1 GCA_026984515.1 Thiohalobacter sp.
CACACCTGTGCCATTTGCATAACAGCTACCGAGCGTCAACTGCGCGTAGGCATTGCCGGTGCGGGCGGCACGGCGCAGCCAGTGCACGCCTTTTGCCGGGTCGGGCCTGAGTCCGTAACGTCCTTCTAGGTACGCCAGCCCGTACAGCAACTGAGCGCCGGTACTACCGTCCTGCGCTTCGTGCGCGATCATTTTCAGTTCTACCGGTACAGCATCACTTGAGTATGCCGCATCCATGCCCAGGGTCATCAGCAGGCAACAGAGTGCCAGTGCGTATCCGCGTTTGCGCATGATGTTCACTCTTTCACAGGTTCTGCTGATGGCGTGTCGGTGCTGTCGTCATCTGTTTCAGCCAGGCGCGCATTGATGGCTTCAATAGCCAGTTTTTCCGAGGCAAATATATTTTCGTGGCCAATGGTTTCGATCAGTCCGGTTCGCTTCAGGACATCCGTCACCGTGCTCTTGAGGTTACAGAACGTCAGGGTAATCCCGGCCTGGCCGAGCCTTTCAAGCAGGTTTTTCAGCATCTCGACGCCCGAGGCGTCCAGGCCGTTGATTCCGTTGCCGACCACGAGGATCACCTTGAGCTCCGGTTCGCTGCTGACCAGGTAGAGGATGGACTCTTCGAAAAAGCTGACGTTGGCAAAATAGAGCTGGCCGTCAAAGCGAATCGCCGTCAACCGGGTGTGAAGTTTCGGCAGGTTGTAGCGCCGGGCGCTGCGCAGTACTCCATGTTCATCTTCGCCCAGCACTACGATGCGCGGTTTCATGGTGCGGAACAGGAACAGTACCAGTGACAGGATGATGCCGGTAAGAATACCATTCTGGATATTGGGTGCGAAAATCAGTGTGGCGATAAAGGTGACGACAGCCGCGATACCGTCCAGTCGGTTGGCTATCCAGGCATCCTTGATGGTTTCGACGTTGACCAGGCTGAACACGGCCATCATGATAACGGCGGATAGTATCGGTTTGGGCAGGTGATACAGCAGCTTGGTAAAGAACAGCAGCGTTAACAGTACCAGCAAGGCACTGAATACCGAGGCCATACCGGTTCTTGCCCCGGCAGACAGGTTCAGCGCCGAGCGTGAGAATGAACCGCTGACCGGCATGGACTGGCTGAAGGCGGCCACCACCTTGGCAAAGCCCTGGCCGATCAATTCCTGGTTTTCGTCCCAGGGTGTGCGCGTTTTAATCGCAATGATTTTGGAACTGGACATGGCTTCCATGAAACTGATAATGGCAATGACAAAGGCTGAAGGCAGCATATGCATGCTGGCTGACCAGTCCATTGGCGGCATACTCAGGCCAGGCAGTCCCTGCGGGATCACGCCGACCACCTTGCCGCCGTCTGCTTCAAAACCAATGAGGTAACTGAGCCAGGTTCCCAGTGCCACTACGATCAACACGCCGGGCAGCCTGGGCGCGAATTTTTTCATCAGTGCCAACAGCACGAGTGAGCCTGCACCGAATGCCAGCGACAGGGTATGCATCAGGTTGGCGTGTTCGATAACGTGCAGTATATCGCTGAGAAAATGCGTGCTGTTTTTCAGTGTCAGGCCAAGCATGGCAGGCAACTGCGACAGTGCGATAATGATGGCGGCAGCGTTGATAAACCCGCGTAGCACGGGGTAGGACAGGAAATTGATCAGCACGCCCATGCGACCCAGCCCCAGGCCGATCTGGAACAGGCCGGAGAGTAGCGCCATCAGGATGACATAGGAATAAAACTGTTCCGTACCGTAGGTGGCCAGCGTCATGACGCTGGCAGCGGTCAGCAGCGATGTCATGGCGACCGGGCCGGTCGACAATGCCGGTGATGAACCCAGCAGGGCGCCAACGATGACCGGTAACAGCGCGGCATACAGGCCGTAGTAGGCGGGTACACCCGCCAGCTGCGCATAGGCGAGCGATTGCGGTATGGCCACCAGGGCAACGGTCAGTCCGGCGATAAAATCGGCTTTCAACGTCTCTGCGTTGATTTCAGGCAGCCAGGCCAGGAAGGGGAGAAAACGTGTCCAGCCGGAACCGGAGCGTCTGATTTCTTGCGGATCCATATTTAATTTACCTGATATTACAATGCATTGCGCATAAATGCGTGGTCGCAGAACCGGTGTTGATCAGGTGGCCGGGAACACACGGGCGCACCACGCTCCCTCCCTGATAACCGTTTTCTGCGGATTACCAAAACCCGTAATCATACGCTTGCAGGTCGGGGGTGCGCCATCACTACAGTACCGGCAATGCCCTATGACCACGTTATCTTTTTTTATGGCTGAAGTGCCGGGGCAGCCATGCTGATCGCCTGGCTCCTGGTGATGGTTTGCCGGAAATGAAAGCCGTCTTCGCATAATAGCCGTTGCTGCTTTCAGCACCGGATTGCGGGTATTATAGACGCCTGAACGTTTCCGGGAAGTTCTGGCCCATTGCTCATGCCGACCCATGCCGGCATGACGATAAAGGAGAGATTCGGGCTTCCCCTGTTATACGCGAGGTTGCAGTCCCGGCATGCGTTGCACCACATTAATCCTGATGATAACAGCGGTTTTGCTGAACGGCTGTACCGATTCCTCCAGTGTTTATACAGCAATCGAAAAGCTGTCATTCGCCGATGCGGCGCTGCAGGATTGCGTGCGCGCCACTGCCCGCAAGAACGGCTGGATGGATGCCGGGCATGCCGACCGCCTGCAATGCGTCGACCCGGAAGGGCAACCGATTACTGACCTGTCCGGTATCGAGCAACTGGTGAATCTGGAAGAACTCGACCTGGCACACAATGCGATTACGGATATCACGCCCCTCGGGACGCTGGAGAGGCTGGCGCGGCTTGACCTGGGGTACAACCGGATAGACGCCATACCGGAAGGCGATGCCTATCTGACCGTCACTCACCTGAACCTGGATCATAACCGGATTCACGATCTCGCCTGGATCAGGCGTTTTCGGGATCTGCATGTTCTGTCGCTGGCACACAACCAGTTGACGGATATTACACCTCTGGGGAGCATGCACTCGCTGCAGGTGCTGGACCTCAGTCATAACGGGATTGCCAGTGTGCAGGCAATTGGAACCCTGTCCGGGCTAAGAGAGCTTGACCTGGGGTACAACCAGGTCGTCAAGCTGGAAGGCCTGGAGGCACTGACGCAGCTCGAGAACCTGTACCTGCCGGGTAACCGGGTTGTCGACATTGCGCCACTGGCGGCACTGTCGGACCTGATCGAGCTCGATCTTGCCCGCAACCGGGTTCGGTCACTCACTCCATTGCGCGGTTTGACGGGGCTGGCCCGTATTATCCTCGATGGTAATCCACTGGACAGTATTGCGTTGCTGCGGGACTTCGGTGAGCTGAAACGGGTCAGTCTGAAAGACGTGAAGGGAATTCCCTGCCCGTTGCTGGAACAGTTGCGGGACCAGTTTGGTGACGATGCCGTGGTCCACGATGGTTCCTGTAGAACGGGCTCGTAAACGGGATCTACTTGATCGATGCCGGTTCGACGATAGCGGGGACAACCTTGCCGTTGAACAGGATGGCGATGTAATTGGCCGTGGTTTTACCGTCCGTTTCGCTGCGCAGCTGCAACAGGTAATACCACCGGTTTTCACGCTTGTGTTCGTGTACAGGCTTGAGTTCGATTTCCTGCACTTTGGCCCCCTTCAGCTGCGGTTCCTGTTCGATCCAGCTGTGGGCATATTCCAGTGCATCTGCAATCGATACCGGCGGGCCGCCCTCGGCCGGTTGCCATTGCGGGCTCTCGGCAATGTCTTCGTTGGCGAGAAAAATAACCAGTTTCTGGTTGTCCATAACGTCGTAAATTTCTACCGGCCAATGGCTGTCCGCGGCATGTACTGCCGGCAGGAGGGTGAAAAACAGGCAGAAGATCAGGCTGGTCAATGAGAGATAACGCATATCAACGCTCCATAGGGTCTGGTTTGGGTGGCCTGTCGTTTTCGATACAGAAAATCATGACTGCCAGGATGGTTGGGACTCGGGACGACCGAATTCCGCCTGGCACTCCTTGAAGATACGCTTGTCACAGCTGGCGCAGATGGATTTGTCGAGCTTCTGGTAGATGGCATGAATGGCGGCGGATTTGCCCTGGAATACGTGATTTGCGCCGATTTCGTCCAGGCAGCCGCATTTTTCCAGCGCATCCCAGAGTCCCTTTTTGATATTGATAATGTACAGGGCGCCACCCATCTGTGCGCGGCGCCTGGCTTCTTCGGCCAGGGCTTCGCCGCCCTGCAGGTCGACAAAGTTGATGCCCTGGGCGGCAATGGCGAGGTGTTTCTGCTCCGGCCGGTTTTCCCGGAACAGGTCGAAAGTTTCCTGTATGCGGGTCACGGAGCCAAAGAAGATCGAACCGTCGATACGGGCGATGCGCAGCTGCGGGCACTCGGGCAGACCGGGGTCAGTAACCAGCGGCCGCTTGGGCAGCCGGGGATCCGGTACGCGGCGGCGGATAGCGGGTTTGGAAACGCGCTCCAGGTACAGTACCAGTGACAGCAGGACCCCGGCGAAGATGGCAAATTCGAGCTCCAGGAACAGTGCACTGAAGAAGGTCACGGCCAGCACGGAGGTCTCACGACGTGAGGTGAGCAGGATGTGTTTGATGCGGGAGAAATCGATCAGTCCCCAGGCCACGATGAACAGTACGCCTGCCATGGTGGCCTTGGGCAGGTAAGCGGCCAGGGGTGCGACCAGCAGTACAATCAGCATTAGCAGGACCCCGGCGAAAACAGCGGCGAGCGGGGTGCGTGCCCCGGATTCGTAATTCAGCCCCGAACGATTGAACGACCCGGTTGCAACATACCCGGAGAAAAAACTGCCGGCGATATTCGACAGGCCCTGACCGATGAACTCCTGGTTACCGTTGATTCGGTACCCTCCGCGTGCGGCCAGTGAGCGACCGATGGAAACGGCCTCGGTCAGTACGAACAGGGTGACCGCCAGGGCGGTCGGTGCCAGTTTCTTGATATTGTCCAGCGACAGGTCGGGTGCGGACAGCGGCGGCAGGTTCGGCGGCAAGGCGCCGACCGTGGCAATGCGGGTAACGTCGTTTCCCAGCAGGTGTTGCAGCGCAACGGCTACCAGGCTGCCGAGCACCATCGATATGATCAGGTAGGGCAGTTTGGGCATCCAGCGTTTGATGGCAATGCCGCTCAGCAGCGTGACCATCGCGACGCTGGTGACGTAGAGATTGATATTGCTCGCTTGTTCGCCGAAGGCCAGCACGATGTCGTGAAAATGCCCGCCGGAAGGCATCTCGATACCGAAAAAATGCTTGAGCTGTTTGGCGGCAATCAGTAACGCGGCGCCCGCGGTAAAGCCCACTACCACGGAGTGCGAAATGAAATTGACCAGCACACCCATGCGCGCCAGGCCCAGCAGTAACTCGATGGTGCCGACCATGAAAGTCAGGGTCAGGGCCAGCGAAACATAGTCCGCTGTGCCCGGGGTTGCATACACGGATAATGAAGAAAGCAGCACGATGGAGGCTGCAGTGGTCGGACCGGAAACCAGGTGGCGTGATGAACCGAACAGGGCGGCGACAATGGCCGGGATCATTCCTGCATAGAGGCCGTATTCGGGCGGCATGCCGGCGATGGTGGCAAAGGCGACGCCTTGCGGGAGCACAATGATACCGCCGGCCAGGCCGGCGATGAAGTCGGCTTTCAGGTCATCGCGGGTGACATTGGGCAGCCAGCGCATGAAGGGCGTGAGCCATGGGGGCAGGACAGCGGTATTCAATCGTAGCGACATTATGTTCTTTCGCGGCAGGTCATTTTGCGGCCCGGAGGAGGGACGTTTGTACGTGTGTCGTTAATCGCCTCTGGCGCGGGCAGGCCGGACGCTACGATCGCTTCCCTGAGTTGAAATAAACTGCAACAACCGTGCGGCATCCTATTCAAAACAAGGGTGTGCGTCAACCGCGTGGTGGCCCGGTTCGCGGGCCGGGAGCAGCAGTCATCCGGGACATGGGGCAACGCGCGGGGCAGGGCTCCGGCCCGGCGGGTGAGTGGGGACTCAGTTTGCGGCGAGGTCGCTGTAATGCTGCGTGTCGAACTTTTTGCCAAACAGCTCGTAGACTTCGTCGACCGTGCGCGGCGCGCAGGTCTTGGGATGAAAAATACCGTAGTTGCTGCGGGCCGCTTCGGGGAACATGTCCACGGCAAAGGTATCGGGGTTTTCATCCAGTGCTTTCAGAAAGGCAATGGCGCCCTTGGCGCCCAGGAAATGGGTCAGGTACAGGTCGGCCTGGGCCGGCTTGCGGTCGAAGGAATAGGCCAGCTTCTGCTGGTTGTCGAGGGCGGATTCCGCGGCCATCATGCTCGCGATCCTGGGGTTCTTGCGCAGTTCGAGCAGGTGCCGGTACACGGCCTGGTCGCGCACCCTGGGGCGGCGGTTGCCGCTCCTGGTCGTATAGTGTTCGATCTTTGCCGTGTATTCAGCCAGACCGTATTTGTCGCCGTGCCGGGCGAGGGTGTTCAGCCAGGTATCGCGGGTGAACTGGTACATGCCGGTAGCAGAAGAATTTGCCGATTCGCTCGCGGGTTCAAAGTTGCTTTCAGCGGCGGCGAGTTTCATCAGGTAGGAAAAATCCACACCGGTGCGTACGCTGCTCAGCCGGATGGCAGCCACTACGCCCCGATCCAGGCCGAAGCGGTCGGCGTCGGCCCGGGCCAGGCTGGCATAGTTGCGCAGGATAACGGCCAGGTCGCTGTCCGACAGCGTGCCGGCGGAGTCCTGGATATACAGGGCGCGGAACTCGGCAAGGGCCTGGCGTGTGCGCAGGCCGTTGAAGCCATCCGCCTTGCCGATATCGAAACCCAGCGTCAGCAGGTTTTCCTGCGTCTCCCTGATTTTTGCATCGAACACGACGCGGGGTTTTGCGCCCGGCTCGTCAGCCATGAGCAACGGCGGCCCCCACTGTTGCTGGCTTACGCGTTTCAGGCGGGCATATTTTTTCCTGTCCTTGTTCGTTTGCGGTTTCGGTTTCGGATTCGTTTTCCTGTCGCTGGAGGTGGCTTCGTGCTCGACGGGTTGCGTCGCACCCGGGGCCTGCGCGGACGCAGTTTCAGCAGGTGGCCGGTTATTGACATGACTCTGTGCGTCCTGGAATACGACGGTGGTGA
Organism: Thiohalobacter sp.; assembly: GCA_026984515.1. Taxonomy (GTDB): domain Bacteria; phylum Pseudomonadota; class Gammaproteobacteria; order DSM-19610; family DSM-19610; genus Thiogranum. Next base: position 7,135 of record JALSRZ010000053.1, read on the forward strand.
ACAGGGCCCCGAACGCCAGCACACCGGCTGCGGCCGCGGTCGCCCGCCTGAGCGTGCCGCTGCTGTGTTGTGCGGGCAGGGGGACTGCGACGGCGGCTTGCCCGGCCGGTTGTCGTTGGGAGCTTGTCTCTTCCAGCGCGGATTCCAGTCGCCTGAGTTCGCGCTGCGCATGATCGCGTTCATCGGTGACGGCTTTCAGTGCCTGCCGTGTGGCCGCATGACGGTTCCGGGTTTCAGCCAGCTGCTGTTGCAGTTGTGCGATCTCGGTTTGGTAGTGATCTTTGCAGCGTAGTTGCAGTTCACTCGACCACTGTTCGCGTTCCAGCGCAAAGCGCAGGGCCTGCTGCTTGCTGCCGGTCAGCGTATTGGGTGATGGTTTCTTGTCCTGCACAGCGGTCAACCCCGGATCAGAGCGTGAGCCTTCCCGTCTGGCGTGATACAGATATCGGGTCCTCAGCGTTACAGGTGATGAACAAGATCCCGATAACGCAGGATATCTGTAAAAATAATCAAGCAAGTTCCATGCAAAGAATAAAGAGTCCTTTAAATACAATAAGTAGTAAAGTTATCTTCATCCTGCATATAAGGTCATAATTGTAAAAAATTCCGTCTTCCGTCTGGAATTCCTTACAGTTTGCATACCGGCTCCGACTGGAGACCCATGTATCCATGACGATAGATCAACCGCCTATTATACCAGAAACAGACCAGCGGCGTTTTCCGCCGCGCCGCGCGGTATACAGGGCACGCATATCCGCCAGCATGACGGTAGTGATAGCAACCGCCAGGTGGAGGTTAATCCATTCAAAGTGATTGGGGCGCTGTGGACTGCAGCCCCGTTCTGGCTGACAGGCAGGAGAATTGTCTGGTTCGCAGCGCGGACACGCTGATACCATGCCGCCCGTGAACGGACGCTTTCTCCATTTGAATCATGCACTGTATCTGGCACGGCTGTTGGGGATGGTTGCGCTGTTGCTGGGTGTCACCGTTTTGCTGGGGTGGTATCTGCACCAGCCGGCGCTGATACAGGTCAGCCCCGCCTTTGTACCCATGCAATACAACACGGCACTCGGGTTTGCCCTGAGTGGACTGGCCCTGCTGGCGCTCAGCGGCGCCTGGCGGCGCACGGCTGCGCTGAGCGGTTTCGCGGTGCTGCTGGTCGGCGTGCTTACCCTGTTTGAATACCTGTCCGGTGTCGATCTGCACATCGACCAGTTGTTCATGGAACATTATATCGATCTGCAAACCTCCAATCCTGGCCGCATGGCACCCAACACTGCGCTGTGCTTCAGTCTGACCGGGTTGACCGTGCTGCCGGGAGCGCTGTTTGCCCGCTACGCACGCATCGGCGCGTGGATGGCGATGCTGGGCGCCCTGATCATCAGCCTCGGTGTCGTGGCACTGGCCGGTTACCTGATCGGTGTGGAAGGGGCCTATGGCTGGGGCCACATGACCCGCATGGCGATTCATACCGCGGCAGGATTCATCATGCTGGGCACGGGGTTTGTTGCACTGGCCTGGTACCGGGACCACGACCGGGCAGGACACGAGTACCTGCCGCGCTGGCTTGCGGGGGTGATCGTCATCACCGGTTCCACCATTACCTTCGCGCTGTGGCAGGCCCTGTCTGCGCAGGAAAGCCGGATGGTCGCAGGCATGGGCGCCGGGGCCAGGAATTTCTCCGACGAGGGCCTGCTGATCTTCGGCATCCTGTTGACGCTGGTTCTCGCGCTCAAAGCCCGGTCTGTGGCCGGAAGCGGCAGCAGGCGTTCCCGTTCGCGGCGTGATTTTGCGCCGGCGGTGGTCATTGCGCTGGGGGTACTGTTGTCCGTATCGCTGTTCAGCCTGTTACACACCAGTTTCCAGGCGTCGGTGCAACAGCGTTTTGAAGCAGCCGCCCGTAATCATGCCGAGGCGCTTGCCCACGGTATCGATGCCTACCTGGAAACACTTTATCACCTGCGTTCCGCCTACGAGGCCTCGCCCTTCGTCACCCGGGAAGAGTTTCACGCCCTGGTGAAACGCAGCCTGTCGCTCAATACGGGTATCCGCGCGCTGGAGTGGGTGCCGAAGGTGCCTGCCGCACAACGCGAAGCGGTGGAAACCACCGCACGCCGGCAGGTCTCTGCCGACTTTGTGCTGCGCGACCGCGCCGCGGCGAATGGCGGGACGACACCGGCGCCGCTGCGCGATGTGTACTACCCGATCTATTTCGTCGAACCACAGGCGGTGTTCCGGTCCGTGCTCGGCTACGACCTGGCAGCCCGTCCGGAGTATCTGGAAACCCTGGAAAAGGCGGCGCGCAACAACCACCCGGCGGTTTCGCCGCGCCTGCAACTGGACCAGTCCGAAGCGGGAATATATTCCGTGTTCGTGGCGTTGCCGGTGTACCGGCGGGGGACGCCGCTGGAAACGGTGGCGCAACGTGAGGCCGCGGTGGCCGGGTTTGTGGTAATGGTCACGGAAATCGGGCCGATGACGGAGGCCATACTCGACAGGAGCACGCGGCCCGCCGGACTCACACTGGTCTTCCGGGATCTCAGCAACCCGCAAGACCGGGCTTTGATGTATCGCCATGTCTCCCGCAACCTGGACAAGAAATCGCAAGATACAGGGATCGATACCCCTGGCGACGCTTTAAGTTATACCACCCTGCTGCCATTTGCAGACCATAACTGGGAGCTCAGTGCGTATGCGGCCAGCAGGGAGTTGTACCCGGGGTGGAACGCGGGCAGCATCTGGTTGCCGCTGGGCATCCTGCTGCTGGCCCTGGGCCTGGCCTACTTCCTGCACCGTCTCCGGCGCGCAGATGCAGCGGTGAACTATAACCGCATGCTGATGCACGCTGTGCTGGACAATTCACCCGCGGTCATCTACCTGAAAGACCTGGCCGGACGTTACCTGATGGTGAACCGGGTGTGGTGCGAAGTCAGCGGTGTGGATGCGGCGCGCGCCATTGGTGCCACGGATTTCGATCTGTTCCCGGTGCCGGTTGCTGAATCGTTCAGCAGCCATGACCGGCGCGTCGCGGAAGCCGGTCGCGCGATCCGCAGCGAGGAACACCTGCCGCAGGAAGATGGAACCCTGCATACCTACATGTCCTACAAATTCCCGGTCGAGGATGAACAAGGTGAATTGTTTGCCGTGGGCGGGGTATCCAGTGACATTACGGAGATCAAGCAGCGCGAGCGCCAGTACCGGATCCTGGTCGATACCATTCCCGGTACGGTGTATCGCTGTCGGCCGGACAGCAACTGGAGCATGCTGTTTGTCAGCAGCGAGGTCGAGGTGCTGACCGGGTATCCCCCGGCTGATTTTCTCGGCAATGCCGGACGTTCGTTTGCCGGACTGATACACCCGGAGGATAGCGCGCCGCGTGCCGCGCACGTGGCTGCCGCGGTCGAGGCGCGTGCGCCGTACATGGTGGAGTACCGGATTATTCATGCCGACGGCGGCGTGCGTTACGTGTATGAACGGGGACAGGCCGAGTATGGCGAGGACGGTTCAGTGGAAATGCTGGACGGCACCATACTCGATGTCACCGAGCTCAAGTCCCTGCAGGCCGACCTGGAAGCCGCCCGGGACCTGGCCGATGCCGCCAACCAGGCCAAGAGTGCGTTCCTCGCCAACATGAGCCACGAGCTGCGCACCCCCATGAATGCGATCCTCGGTTACAGCGAGATGCTCATGGAGGAGGCCGGGGAGGCCGGCCAGGAGGATTTCGTCCCGGACCTGAAAAAAATCAACCAGGCAGGCACCCATTTGCTGGCGCTGATCAACGATGTGCTCGATCTCTCCAAGATCGAATCCGGCAAGATGGAAACGTATGCCGAAGACATCGATATCGACTCGTTTATCGATGAAGTCAGCGGCACCGCGCACCCGTTGATGGAAAAGAACGGCAACACCCTGTCGGTCGAGCGCGGACCGCAGCTGGGCACAGCCCGGCAGGACCTGACCCGCTTGCGCCAGACACTGTTCAACCTGCTGTCCAATGCGGCGAAGTTTACCCATAACGGCACGGTGACCCTGCACATCAACCGCACCCGGCAGGAAGACGGGGACTGGCTGACCTTTGCTGTCAGTGATACCGGTATCGGTATCGCGGAAGACAAGCTGGAACAGGTGTTCGAGGAATTCACCCAGGCGGACGGGTCCACCACGCGTGACTATGGCGGCACCGGGCTCGGGTTGGCGATTTCGCAGCGTTTCTGCAAGCTGATGGGGGGTGAGCTGAGTGTGTACAGTGAACTCGGTCACGGCTCCACCTTTACCGTTCGTGTGCCGGTCTCGTTGCCCGGAAAAGACACCCGCAAGACCCCGGCGGAGACCACCGCCACGGCCGGTGAAGCCGGGTCGGGTGACCGGGTGCTGGTCATCGACGATGACCCGGAAGCCTGCGAAATCATCCGGCGCTACCTGACCAGGGACGGCTATGCCGTGGTCACCGCCGGGAATGGCGAGCAGGGCCTGCGTTTGGCGCACGAGTTACGGCCGGTCGCCATCACCCTGGACGTGATGATGCCCGGCATGGATGGCTGGTCGGTGTTGCGCGCCCTGAAAGCAGACCCGGTATTGCGTACAATACCGGTGATCATGCTGACCATGATCGACGACCGCACACGGGGTTACTCGCTCGGCGCGGTCGATTACCTGACCAAGCCTGTTGACAGGGACCTGTTACACAGGGCGCTGGGTCGCTATGCCACGGCCGGTGAAGCCGGCACGGCGCTGCTGGTCGAGGACGATACGGATACCCGTGCGGTCATGGCGCGGGACCTGGAGAAGGCTGGCTGGCAGGTCTGCGAGGCCGGCAACGGTGAGGAAGCGCTGGCGCGCATGGCGTCGCAGACACCCCGGCTGATCCTGCTGGACCTGATGATGCCGGTGATGGATGGCTTCGACTTCCTGCTGGCGATGCGGGCAATGCCGGAATGGCGGCATATTCCGGTCATCGTGGTAACGGCCAGGGACCTGGGCGAAGACGAGCGCAGGCGCTTGGCGGGGCTGGTTGATCATGTCGTCGAAAAACGTGCCTGGACGCGCGAGCAATTACTGGAACACGTGCGTGAAGCCATTGCAGCGTGCCATATCGAGCACGCCGGGACAGACAGGACTGGAACTGAAAATGAGCAAGATACTGCTGGTTGAAGACAACGAAATGAACCGTGACATGCTGTCGCGTCGACTGGAGCGCAAGGGCTTCGAGGTGGTGATCGCCGTTGATGGTCAGGCGGGTGTCGATATGGCTGCATCGGCGGGCCCCGATATCATCCTGATGGACCTCAGTTTGCCGGTCATCGACGGCTGGGAGGCCACCCGCCGCATCAAGGCGGATGACGCAACCCGGAACATACCGGTCATTGCCCTGACGGCGCACGCCATGGCCGGTGACGAAGAGAAAGCCCGCGAAGCCGGCTGTGACGACTACGACACCAAGCCGGTCAATCTCAACCGGTTGCTGGAAAAGATCGGGAAGTTTCTGGGCAGCAGCGCCGCGTAGTCGGCGGTCACGGTATGGCTACTGGTAGACCTGCTGTGCCAGCACCACGACCTTGTCCTGTTCTCCCAGTTGCCAGCGGGCATCGCGCGGGGGATTGAGCAGGACCTTGCCGTTGTGCTGCGCCAGGCGCAGTCCCAGGGCAATTTCCATTTTCTGCTGACCCGCGTAGAGCAGGTCATGGAAACCGCAATCCGTGTGCAGCTGAACGTAATCACCGGCCGGGCGCAGGCTGATTTCCACACCACCGGCGCTGAGCAGCTCACGATAGATCGGTGCGAGTACCTCCTGGCGTGCAATTTGCGCCAGCTGCGCACTGACTACCTCCGAGCTGACCACGATATCATCCACGCCCAGACCCTCGAGCAGCGGGCGATTGTTATCGTCCAGCAGTTCGACCACAGTATGGGGTTGCGCAGCCAGGGCCGCGGTCAGATCCGACAGGCGCAGCAGTACCCGCAGGGTGCGGGTGTCCGCATCGGCCTGCCGGTCCGCCTGGTGAGTGACGCGGTCGCCGGTCTGATCGGCGAGCACGACAATCGTCTGGAACGAGGCCAGGTCGATGTCGGTATAGGCTGCCTGCAGCACGGCGTCCCCTTGCCGGAAACTCAGGGTCAGGTTCCTGAAAGGGGTTTGCTGGTGGGCCGTGATTGCCTGTTCCGCCTGTTCCACGGGGCTCTCTGACAGGATGGTGACCTCGGTCCCGCTCAGGGAATGTGCATCCAGTTCCTGCAGGATATCGTGCAGCAGGTCGGTCCAGCCGATCAGCAGTACCCGGCCGGGAACGTGCGGCACCGACCCGCCTTCGCGGTAGATCTTCGACACGGGTAACTGTTCGGGACGCTTGCAGTGGATCGGCAGGCCACGTGCCAGCAGTACCAGTTGTTCATCTTCGGCAATCTCGTATTCGGGCTCCAGGTTGAGGCCGGCGGCATGGCGGACGCGATCGCCGCGCTTCTCGTCCCAGGCGATGCCGACAGGAATGGCGTTGCTCAGCCCGTAGGCGATCTCGGCCATCGGTCGATCGATACAGTCCGGTATGGATTGTACGAAAATGCTGTTGCCGGCCGGTGCGTAGATTTCGCTGTAGACATCCGCCAGGCCTGGATTACGCACGGTCTGTACGATTACCTTGCTGATGATGCGGCTGGAGGAAACGATATGCAGCCGTTTGCGAGCGGCAATGCTGGCCAGTTCGTAGTTGTGTTCCAGGGCGATTTCGGTGGTCAGTACCGGAGGTTCGCCCTCCCAGTCCCGGCGTGAGGTGAGCAGCACCACGGTCTTGATGGTCTCGCTGTCGTCGGCATCCGTCGCCAGCACGATGACGCCGGAGGCCTTGTCGACCGCAACCCGGTCGAGTTCACCGTGATTGCTGGGTGTACCGCTGCGCAGGATGATTCTGATTTTCTCGCGCCGGATGCCGGCGATGCGCAGTTGCTCCTGCATCATATCGATCTCGCGCGGCGCCAGTATGACGACCTTGATACCCGGTTGCAGCCGGGCGAGCTGCTGCAGGACCGAGAATATCTTGTTGTTCCAGCCCAGCACCAGCATGTGGTTGCGCTCCAGCACCTGTGTATCGCCCTTGCGCAGGGCCTCGATACGGCTGCGCATGGTGTTGTTGATCAGCGAGATCAGGACACTGAAAACCACCAGCCCCATGAGGGACAGGAACAGCGAATACATGATGATCGGCAGGGTGGCGCCATAGGCCTTGGCGAACCCCGGCAGGCGCATGACCTGGTTCAGGGACCACCACAGGGAATCCCAGAAGCCGGCATCGATATCGTGCGGGATGGTGCTGATATGGGCGTTTTGTTCCGAGAACAGCCCAAAGAACACGGCGGTCATGCCAATCAGCGTAACGGTGACGACCAGGGTGAGGAACAGCAGCGACTGGCCGATGAACTTGTGCGCGAAAGCCTGGTCGATCAGGTAACGGATATTTTCCTGCAGTTTGGTGAACAGCCTGGACATGGGGAAACCGCTTGTTCGATCGCCGGGAAAAGCCGTTGCGGATGGATATGCACCCGGCTTCCCCAAAAGAGTGCAGTATAGTACCTTTCAGCGGCACAGAGTAAAATGCCGCGACACGCCTGCAGACCATGAGCGAATCCGGCTTCCGGGGCAGTGGTAAGGGAAAAAGCATGGCGGGATCATCCAGGAAAGTCATTTTTGCCGCGCTGGCCGGCAACGCGCTGATCGCGCTGACCAAGTTTGTTGCAGCGGCGCTTAGCGGCAGTTCGGCCATGCTGTCCGAAGGCATACACTCGCTGGTGGACACCGGCAACCAGATGTTGCTGCTCTACGGTCTGAAACAGGCGCGCAAACCGGCAGACCGGCGCTACCCGTTTGGTCATGGCAAGGAGATCTATTTCTGGAGTTTTGTCGTCGCGATCCTCATCTTTGCGGTCGGTGCCGGCATTTCGGTCTACGAGGGTGTCCACCACATCCTGCAACCGGAAGCGATCCGCAATCCACTGGTTAACTATATTGTGCTTGGCCTGGCCATGCTGTTCGAGGGTGCGGCCTGGCTGTTTGCGCTTACCGAGTTTACCCGGGTCAAGGGCAAGTGGGGGTATATCGAAGCCGTGCAACGCAGCAAGGACCCGACAGTCTTCGTGGTCCTGTTTGAAGATTCCGCCGCCATGCTGGGCCTGGTGGTAGCGTTCCTGGGCATCGGCCTGTCGCAGCTTACCGGCATTCTGTATTTCGACGGCATCGCCTCGGTAGTGATCGGCTGCATTCTTGGCGGGACGGCCATCTGGCTGGCCTGGGAAACCAAGAGCCTGCTGATCGGTGAAGCGGCAGAGTCCCCGACGGTGGACGGGATTCGCAGCCTGGTGCAGGCCAGCGAGGGGGTTGAACAGGTCAATGAAGTGCTGACCATGCACATGGGACCGGATTTTATCCTGGTCAACCTGAGCGTGGATTTTCGCGACGAGATCGATGCGGGACAGCTGGAACGGCTGATCGCGGCGATGGATGCGCAGATCAAGCAGGCGTTTCCGGCAGTGAAGCGGGTGTTTATCGAGGCGGAAGCGCGCGCATCCCGGACGACACCCGCGAGCGAGCGGGCATAGACCTGGCGGATTCTTTCAGCAGTCTGTCAGACCGGCTACAGCGCATCCGCGACGCTGACCGCGATCCGGTTCTTGCCGGAGTGCTTGGCGCGGTACAGGGCTTCATCCGCTTCCTGAATCCACTGTTCCGGTGTCTTGATCGGCATGTTCCCGGGCCGGGCGTAACAGGACATACCGATACTGGCGGTTACGCCACGCCGGTTGTCGCCCTGTCCGCAGGATAGCAGGCGAATTTCGTCCTGGATGCGGCCGGCCACGTGGCTGGCGCCTTCGCAGTCCGTATCCTGCAGCGCAACGATAAATTCCTCGCCACCAAAGCGGGCGATAATGTCCGCGCCCCTGGCGCAGTGTTTCAGAACGCTGGCGATCGCTTTCAGAATGCGGTCCCCTTCGAGATGGCCATAGGTATCGTTGATCTGCTTGAAATCATCGATATCGATCATGAGCAATGCCAGCTTGTGGCGGTAGCGCGCGCACTGTTCGATCAGCGTGCTGAAGTTGCTGATGAAATAACGCCGGTTGTGTACGCCCGTCAGGCCATCGAGAATGCTCAGTGACTCCGCGCGTTCCAGGGCCACCTGCAGTTCCAGGGTGCGTTGCTCGATTTCGTGTTCCATTTTTCTCAACAGGCGGTTGGACTTGATCAGCTGTCCAAGCATGTTGCAGAACACGTACAGGAAACGCTCGTCCCACTCCGTGAAAATATTGGCCTGGCGGTGGGAGATATTGAGTACGCCCAGGGTCGTGTCCTGGAAACAGATGGGGACACTGATAATGGAGCCCAGCCCGGCATCGGTTTCCGTCTGTTTCTGTTTGAAACGCGGGTCCACGCTGCAGTCCCGGCAATGCTGGATCTCGCCGGTTTTTGCAGCCAGGCCGATCAGGCCTTCGCCAACCCGGAAACGGTGTGTGGACACGGCTGCCGGCGCTTTTTCCCGGTCCCCTTCGTTTTGCTCCGACCAGCTCAGCCCGGCGGCATTCAGCAGTTCATCGCCGTCCACCAGGAAGATCGAGCAACGCTGCATGTCCTGGTTGGCCATGAGCACCCTGAGCGCGCCGCGCAGTACAGCTTCCTCGCTGCGGTCCTGGATGTTGATTTCGGTGAGCGCACTCAGGGACGACAGGGATTCGATGGTGTCGACCAGCCGGTCTTTCAGTTCCACGGCGGCATCGGCCACGGTTTCCGGGTCGCAGAATTCGGGTGCTTCCCCGCTGATCAGTTCGGCCAGGCCGGTAAAGCTTTCCAGTTGTTCGAGACAGGATTCGGCCACCGTTTCACTGTCCTCCGGCCGAATGCCAAGCAGGTTCAGGCCGTGCTGGTCAAAGGCGTGTTGCGGGTCCCGGTGGATGACATGATCGGCCCAGTCGTGCGCGACCGTAATCAGCCGGCACGCCATCCAGCAATCGCCCTGGTAGTCCGGGTTCCCGTAGTGTTCGGTCGTGCAACTGAAGAGCTCCGGTAAGTGCCAGCGTCGCAGCAGGGCCGCGCCAACGCTGTGATGGGATGCGCCGAATTGCTGTTGCATGTGCACACTAAGCGCACCCGTCTGCCCGCCACTACCGGTAAGCACCCGGTCCAGCTCCTGCGGGAACAGGTGTGCCATGGCCAGCAGTCCGATGCCGTGCAGCAGGCCGGCGAGATAGGCTTCGTCGGGACTCAGTGCAAGCACCGGTGAGGCTTTTTTGGCCAGTTCTTTCGCTACGTGCGCGGTCAGGGCGGCGTGCAGCCAGAACCGGCCCGGCTGAAAGGCGGGGCAGTGGTTATTGGAAAAAGGTTCCTGCAGCGCGGTTGCGGTCGCCAGGCTGCGCACGGTACGAAAACCGATGACAAAAATGGCGTCGGAGACCCCGTTGATAGTCGATGCGCGGCTGAAATAGGCGCTGTTGGCGAGCCCCACCAGTTTGGCTGCCAGGGACGGACACTGGTCCAGGATGGCGGCCAGCTGGTGGCGGTCGATGTCATCGTCCGACAGGGCTTCGAACAACTGGTGAATGGCGGCGGGCAGCTGCGGCAGTTCGTCGAGCAGCGCCAGCCCCGCCGCAACGCAATCGCTATCGGTATCCTGTTCGTCCAGCCGTTTGCTTGAATCCATTCCCATGCCTGCCCGATCCGTTTGCCGTGCCCTAGGAGCCTGTCGGGTTTAGGAACAATCTACTGTGCTGGCGGGAGAGCGGCCCGGATTCCCGCAATTTTTCGTTGCGTAGGTCCACTATGCGCCTCAAAATTGCGAACATCCGGACTCGCTCTCCCACCATGCTCGCTACGATTGCCTAAACCCGACAGGCTCCTAG
>JALSRZ010000054.1 GCA_026984515.1 Thiohalobacter sp.
GAAAATACGTCTTCGGCTGAACAGCAGCTCGGCCACCGTAATGGCGAAATAGAACAGCCCCATCCACACCAGGCCCCGGCGGTCGTTTTGCCAGAGATAAGCAACCAGCACCAGCCAGGACAGCAGTGCCAGCAGCATGCCGGCAAGCGGGATGGCGGCACCTGAACCCGTTTGTTTGCGCAGGCGCAGGGCGGCCAGGTTGACGCTGGCGAAGATCAGCAGGAAGGTGGAACTGGCAAAAGACGAGATCACGGTCAGGTCAGCGAGGTTTACGAACACCAGTGACACCAGGCTGATCACGGTCAGGCTGACCCAGGGAATGGTGCGGGTGCGTTCCTGCAGTGCGAATACGCAGGGCAGGGCGCGATCTTCGGCCATGACCTTGCCCAGCCGGGCGGTGCCAAACAGGGTGGCGTTGATCGCGGAGGCCGTGGACAGCAGGGCACCCAGGCCGATCAGCAGGAACCCTGCCTGGCCAAGAAAGGGTTTGGCGGCGACCGCCAGTGCATACTCCTTGTAGCGGCTGATTTCTTCCGGCAGCAGGTTACCGACCGCAACCAGTGAAACGAGAATATAGATGATCGTGGTGATGACGACCGAGATGACAATGGCGCGGCTGAGGTTGTGTTGCGGCGCTTCCATTTCATTGACCGCATTGGGGATCAGTTCAAAGCCCTCGTAGGCAACGAAAATCAGAGCAGCGCCCATGAACAGCCCGCTGGCACCGGTATTGAGGACCGGCAACAGGTGGTCCGGCCGGATATAGAACATACCGCTGATGGCAAACAGGGCCAGGATCAGCATCTTGACCAGCACGATCACGTCCTCGGTGCTGCCTGCCGCTTTTACGCCGTACAGGTTGATGCCAAGGAAGGTCAGCAGTACGCCGGATGTCAGCAGGTGATGCATGGCGACATTCTGTTCATCGCCGCCCAGCATGGCGGAGCCGTACACCCCGAAGGTGTAGGCATACAGGGACAGCGTGCCGATATATCCCGCCATCAGCAGCCAGCCGCCCAGGCCGGCAATGTTGCGGTGCCGGAAGGCTTTTTCCAGGTAAGTGAAGCTGCCGCCGTCGGAACGGTAGCAGATGCCAAGGCGCGCGTACGACAGTCCGGTCAGCAGTGCTATTACGCCACCAAGGGCAAAGGCCAGTGGTGCGGCGTGACCGGCTTCAGCGACGGAGAGACCCAGCACAGAAAATATCCCGCCACCGACCATGCCGCCGATACCCATGGCGACCAGTTCCTTGAGTCCGAGTTTTTCATCGGCGGTGGTTTTTTTACTGACCATGTGTACGTCGATCCCTGCTACAAGTTATATGACTGACTCCAATGTGGCCAGCGTAACCGGCTACAGTCCGTATGCCGCGTCGAACACACTATACAATTTAGTACGAGACCGTAACCGATAACTCCGTTACACTGTCTGCCATTATAAGGAAGATCCTGCCTGCCCTGGATTCGGCATCCGCTCCCTGCAACGATTGGAAGAAGAAGTATTATGCCGGCCAGTACCAGTGACAAGCCCCTGTCCAGGGAAGACATCAGACGCCTGAAAGAACTGAGAACGCTGCCCAATTTAATCAAAATCCCTCTGTTCGCGGGGTTCATGGCATTCCTGACCTGGGTTGCATGGACCACCGACTCGGAAATCGGCCGGTGGGGCGCTTATATCGGCATCGGTTACCTGTGGATGAGCATGGTTACCTTCATGCACGATGGTACTCACAATACCCTGTTCAGGCCCAGGTGGGCCAACATGGCGTTTGGCATCCTCTGCATGATTCCGCTGATGGCGTCATTCATTGCCTTCAAGGAAGACCACCTTGACCACCACCGCTATAACCGCAGCTACCGGGACCCGGATGCATTCACCATGGGTAAGCGGAGCATTGCCGATTTCATTGCCTTCTACGCCTATATTGTCGCCGGCGCCGTGCTGAGTTTTCTGCACTTCAATCTGCTCTATCCCGTACAGCATTTCCAGCGGAAACAGTGGGCCATTCACCTGTTCGAGACGGCGCTGAAGAGTGCCTGCTACTGGATGCTGCTTGCCTGGGCCGTGCACAATGACGTGCTGGCCAAAACGCTCGAAGTCTGGTTGATCCCGGTATTCTTCTTCTCCCTGTTCAATTCCATGCGTTTTATCGCGGAACACTACGAAACGCCGTGGAACGAGGGGCAGCTGGTCGGTTCCCGCACCATCCTGTCAAACCCCGTGCACAGCTTTTTCTGGAACAACATCAACTGGCATATCGGGCACCACGTGTACCCCTCCGTTCCCTGGTACAACCTCGTGAAGTTACACAGGCTGATGGAACCCGCCATAGAGGCGAAAGGTGCCATCGTCGACAGGAGTTACCTGGCGGTCTTTTTCAGGGCGCTGGTGCGTGGCCCGGAGACGGAAGAACGACTGAAAGACGCACTGGAAAAAAGACGGCAGGCCCCGGACAAAACGGTGCTGGCAACCGGACCGGCGTGACCTCAACCCCAACGCGGGTAGAGCGGGGACAGGCTGTCTGCCGGGAGCGATGATTTCCCGGCGTCCTTGCTGTGCATCCCCTGTTTGAACTGCTCCCACAGGACCCGGCCATCCCACGGGCTGTCCTGCGTACCATACAGTGCCTGGTCCAGTGCCCGGATTTCATCCTTGCCTGCATCCACATAAGCGGCCAGCGCACCCAGGTTGCGTGGCGGCCGGTCGGGCCATTCAGCGCCGGCCCAGTCCAGCAATGCGCGGGCAGCCGCATGCGGATCGTTCTGTGCGCAGGCGGCCTGCAGTGCCTTCCGGGCGGTGGCTGTCGCTACCGTTTTCCCGGCGGCTTCAGCGCCGGCTTTGACCGCATTGACCGGCTTCGGTGAGCGTCGTTTGCGATACAGGAACCACATGGCCAGCAGGGCGAAAGCGCCACTGGTCAGCCAGAACATGCGTGAACCAGCCGCCCTGTGCAGAAAGGAAACCGGTGGCGGCTCAGCATCCGTGCCCGGACCGTTTTGCTGCGTCTGAGCCTGCGCCGGTGCGGCCGTTTGTCCGCTGGTTCCCGGAGCGGGCAGCACGTTGATTTCCCAGGCCGGCAGTATGGTGCTGCGTTGCCGCTGTTGCTTCAGGTCCCACCAGTCGATGCGGACTTCCGGCAGTGTTACTTTTCCCGGGCGGGAGGGCACATAGGCGATGGACTGCTTGCGGGTTCCGAATACCCATTCACCGTCGGTTCGGTTGGCGGTTTCCGCCTTTTCCGGGTAGAGCCGCATATGGTCGGTTTGTGCAAGCGGGATATCCGGCAGGTGCGAGGACTCCAGGCCCTTTGCCTGCAGCGTAATGGTTCGGGTAACGGGTTCTCCTGCACGGAACTGTGGCGGACCTTCTTCCCAGCTGTCCTGCAACACCAGTTCGGTGCTGGGTAACCAGTACGGGGCCTGGTAGTCCGCGGGGCGTGGTTTTATATCCAGTTTCAGTGGTCTGCCGCGCACCCGGATCCGTTTCCCCGTGTTGCCAAACGGTGTGCCGGAAAAGAAGGGGTCGTTGAACGGACTGTTGCTGCCGAAAAAACGCTCGATCAGGGAGTCCGTCTGCCGGTGCCCGGTACGGCTGCCGCTGTTCGACATGACACGGCCGGTGAAGACGGTTGCCGGTATGGTCAGCTGCCCGCTTTTTTCGGCAAACACGGCGTAGTGGCGTTCCAGTACCTGGTAGCGCTTGCCGTTCAGCGTGGTCTCGTACTGCCGGTCTTCACCCAGCCGTTCGACCAGGGCATTGTCCGGTTCCAGGTCGGAAAAACTGCCTTCCACCAGCGGTACGCGGTAGTACATGCGCACCACCAGGTGAATCTGTTGCTGCACAAAAGGTGCGGCGCTGGCATCGTCGATTTGCGTTTTTATGAAGATCGGTTGCCCTTCATCGGTGCCGCTGATGACGGGTTGATCGGTTACCTTCAGGGTCAGTGGTGCCGTTGTCGAGCGGCCCACGCGAATAGCCGGTATGGTCAGGGTGCCCTTGTGCAGCGGGTCCAGTTCGATTTGCCACTCGTGCCGGTCAGAGCGCCGGCCGTTGATGAACTGCAGACGCCGGCTGCTGCTGGTGCCCAGTACGGCAAAGTCTTTGCGCAGGACGGACAGGTCCGGATCAGTGTCCATATCACTGCCGCTGGCTTCGATGGTCAGGGTGACCGTATCGCCGTCGTAGACAGTGGTACGGTCCAGGCTGGCCCGTACATCGGCCCACAGTGCCGGGCTGGTCAACAGTATGATCAGAAAAAGGGTGACCGTTCGTGTCATCATGCGATTACTCTCCTGGTTACCATGCCTCTGTGTTTTCCTGGTCCGTCCGGTCAGCGCGCTGCCGGTACTGGTAGAGGAACTTGCGCCGCAACAGTCCGCCGGGGTCATCCGGAATGCGCCGCAACCATTGCTCCGCAGCCTGCTGTTCCTCGCTGTTCAGCGGGTTGGCTTCGGCCGGAGGCTGTGCGCCGGCCTGCTGCGTTGCTGCGGATGACGGCTGGCTATCGTCACCCTGTGCGGCGGATTGTTGTGCCTGTTCCGGTTGCGCATCTTCTGACCGCTGTTCTCCGTCCCGGGTTCCGTCCTGGCGATCCTGCTGGTCACCCGCCTGTCCTGCATCCACCTGTTGTGACGCACCGTCCTGTGGTGTCTGCTGCCCGCCCTGATCCTGGCTGCCTCTGTCCTGGTCGCCCTGCTGCGGTGAACCGGACGCATCCTGGTCCGACTGGTCGCCGGCACCGTTGTTCTGTTTCTGACCCTGTTTCTGACCCTGCTTTTGCTGCTGGTTCTGTTGCTGCTGTTGCAGGAGTTTTTCAACTTCCGTCTTGTTGTGGGCGGCGTCTTCCATGCCGGGAGCGTCCTGCAGCGCCTGTTCGTAGGCCTTGATCGCTTCTTTATAGCGACCCAGCCGGGCGAGTGCATTGCCGCGGTTGTAGGCGGCGTCTGCGCCGTTGCCGGCGGAGAAGTCCTGTGCGGCCTGGTCGAATTTGCCGGCACGGTATTCGGCGGTGCCGCGCTGCAGGGGTTTTTCAGCCAGCTTTGCGGCCTGTTCCGGCTGGCCGGCCTGCAGTGCCTGGTAGGCCTGTTGGTCACGCCGCTGCCACAGGTCATCCCAGACGGATGCCATGGCCGGTTGTGGTGTGGTGACGGCAGCGGCGACAACCATAACCGTCAGTACCAACAGCCAGCCGCGCCGGAACACCAGTGCTGCCAGCGGTAACATCAGCAGCACCAGCCAGGGACCGCGTGATTTCCATACGTCGGTCTGCTGGTCACTGCGGGTGACGTCACTGCCGGGCTGCACATCGCTGCCGGATAACAGGGTGTCGATATCGGACTGGTCACCGCGTATCACGGCAAACCGGCCACCGCCGGCCGAAGCCAGTTCCTGCATGGCGCTGCGGTCGAGTTTCGGTGTCACGACCTTGCCGTTGGCATCGCGTACAAAACCGCGCCGGCCGTCCGGCAGGGGCGCGCCTTCGCGGGTGCCGACTGCAAGCACGGACACGCGGTAACCCTGCTGTTTCAGCTTGCGTGCGGCATCGATACTGCGCCGGTCGCTGTAGCCGTCTGCGATCAGCAGGATATCGCCGCGCTGTACGCCGGCCTGACGCATCAGCTCACCGGCCTTCAGCAGGCCGAGATCGGCGCGGCTGCCCTGTACCGGCATCAACGCGGGTTCGAGCGGTTCGAGCAGTGCCTGGATCGTGTTGCTGTCGCTGGTCAGGGGGGATACGGCGAAGGCATCACCGGCGAATACCACCAGCCCGGTCTGGCCTTCATCACTGCGTCGCAGGATATCGGCCACCTTGTAGCGTGCCCGCACCAGGCGCGAGGGCTTGAGGTCCGGTGTCAGCATGGAGCGCGACAGGTCCAGTACTACTACGCGGGCTGCCTGGCTGCGGTACACCGGTTGCGGCTGTTTTTCCCACACCGGGTCGGCCAGCGCAAGGACGGTCAGCAGCCAGCCGGTCGCCAGCAGCCATACCGGCAGGTGACGGCTGTGCTGACCGGATTGCACCAGCAGGTGTGGCAACAGGCGCGCATCGACTACCCGGCGCCAGGCGCTGTCAGCGCCGGCCGGGCGAAGCAGTTGCCACAGCAGTAACGCCAGTGGCAACAGCGCCCATAACCAGGCCGGTTGCAGAAAATGGAAGGACTCAGGCATGACGCACTCCACTCAACGGCAGGCGCCCTGACCAGCCACGCGTGTCCAGTGCCATCAGCACACTGAGCAGCAGGGCCACGGACAGTGGCCAGCTGTACAGTTCGTGCACCGGCCGGAAGACTTCCTGGTCAGTGCTGACCGGCTCCAGTTCATCGAGCAGTTGATAGATTTCCTGCAGTCCGCGGATGTCGCGGGCGCGAAAATAACGACCACCGGTTTTTTCCGCGATGGCCTGCAGGGTTTTCTCATCGAGATCGGTATTGGTTACGCGCTGGGAACCGAACAGTCCCTGTACGATGCGTTCATCGGCGCCGACACCGATGGTGTAGATACGCACTCCTTCGGCTGCGGCGATATCGGCCGCTCTGAGGGGTTCGACACTGCCCGCGTTACTGGTGCCGTCGGTCAGCAGGATCAGCACACGGTTTTCCTGCGGCTGGTTGCGCAGGCGTTTCACTGCCAGGCCGATGGCATCACCGATGGCGGTGCGTTTGCCGGCCAGCCCGATGGCCGCTTCGTCGAGCTGGGTGTGCACGGTGTCGCGGTCGAAGGTCAGCGGTGTCTGCAGATAGGCCTGGTCGCCGAACAGGATGAGGCCGAGACGATCACCCTTGCGGCGTTCGATAAAGTCGCCCGCCACCGCCTTGACAGCACGCAGGCGGGTGGCGACTTTTCTTCCCAGTACCATGTCTTCTATTTCCATGCTGCCCGAGATGTCCACTGCCAGCAGCAGATCGCGGCCGGTGATGGGTAACTGTACCGGTTCGCCGAGGTATTGTGGTCGTGCTGCCGCCACTACCAGGCATAGCCAGGCCAGCGTGGCCAGCCACAGGCGCAGCCGTGAGCGGGCACTGCGCGTGCTGCCGAGCGCTCCCCGCAAGGCGGCATAGAAGGGCATGCGCAGCGCGGCGCCGGTCTGTTCAGGTGCGCGCGGCAGCAGCCAGGCGCTCAGCAGGGGCAGGGGCAGGGCAGCAAACGCCCACGGCCAGGCAAACTCAATGTTCATGTGCATTCCCCAGGTTTTTTTTGATCCAGCTGCGCGCCAGCGCCAGCAGGCGGTCTACGGCGATGTCCTGCGGACGTGCGACATAGGGTCCGTCGGCCAGCACCCGTCCGGCGCCTGTGCTGAATTCGCCACCGCCGCCGGTGTCATCGAGAAACTGCAACCAGGCAGTACCACTGAGGGGCGCAACCTGTCGGCGCCGGAAGCGCATCAGTGCCACGCGGCGCAGCAGGGTGGACACACCGGTGGCAATCTCGGCGGCCTGTTGTTGCGTATCCAGTGCCTGCAGTTGTTCCAGTTCGGCCAGTACCCGGCGCCGTTGCCGGTACAGCCGGTAACGCCGATATATCCATACGCCGGCCAGCACCAGCGCGGCAAACAGCAGGATTCCCAGCAGCCACCAGCCCGGTGCCGGGGGCCAGAACCCCGGTGGCGGGGCGGCGTGGATATCGTGCAGGTCGAGTGCCGGGGCAGTGCTGTTCATGCCGCGTCTTCGTGTTGACGGCCGGTTTTTGCAGACGGGCTGGCAAGGCCATTGCGCAGGCGCTCGGCCACGTCATCGCTGGTGGTCATGCGTAACAACGGGACGGCGCATTGCATCATCAGCTCACGGACGGCCTGGTGATGCTGGCTGAAATACTGTTGCCAGGCCTGGCGCCGGGCCGCGCTGGCGGTATCCAGGTAGCCGGTGTGGGTACCGTCGCTGACGGCATAGTGTCCCGGGGGTGGTGGTGCCAGTTCCAGGGCATCGATGACCTGGCAGGCCACCACGTCGTTGTGGCGCCGCAGTTGTTGCAGATGACGCCGGGTGTCTTCATCGATGGCGTAGAAATCACTGAGTATATAGACCAGGCTGCCAGGTCGAGCCACGCGGCGCAGACGCAGCAGCGCATCGTTGAGGTGACTGCCGTCGGCGTGCGGGCGCTGGCCGCTGGCGGGATCCGTGGCCGTCACCAGTGCGCGGATCAGGCGCAGCACACCGCGTTGCCCACCCAGTGGTCGCAGTTCATGATGCCCGCCGTTAAACAGCAGGGCACCGATACGATCGCCGTTTTTTATCGTCGCCCAGCCGATCAGGGCGGCAGCGCGCGCGGCAACGACGGACTTGAAGGCGCCCTGCGTGGCGAAAAACATGCCGGGTCCGAGGTCGATCATGACCACCACCGGGCGCTCACGTTCTTCCTGGTAGACCTTGACGTGGGGGTGGCCGGAACGCGCGGTGACGCGCCAGTCCATGCTGCGGATATCATCACCGGCCTGGTAGCCGCGCGATTCCAGGTAGTCCATGCCGCGACCGCGGAAACGCGAACCGTGTGCACCGGCCAGTACGCTGCGCGCCGCTTGCCGCCGTTCCAGGTTCAGGTCACGCGCCTGCAGGCGCAGCCGGATCAGTTCCTCGCTGCTGACGTGCACGGCTGAGTCCTGATCGAGGTTCTGCGTATGGCCGTTTGCCGTACTGCGTCGGCTGAAAAGATCCCGCCAGGTCATGGGTCAGGAGACCGGTACCCGCTGGATCAGTTCCCGGATCACGTCGTCACTGCTGATGCCCTCGGCTTCCGCCTCGAACGACAGCAGGATACGGTGTCGCAGCGTATCGAAGGCGACCGCCTGCACATCCGCGGGGGATACGTAGTCGCGACCCTGCAGCCAGGCGTTGGCGCGTGCGCAGCGGTCCAGTGCAATGGTGCCACGCGGGCTGGCGCCATAGCTTACCCAGCGCGCCAGGTCTTCGCCGTAGGGTTTCGGGTTACGCGAGGCCAGCAGTAACTGGATAATGTATTCCTCCACAGCCTCCGACATGTGCAGCGCGAGCACTTCTTTCTGAGCGTCGAATACCTGTTGCTGGGTCAGCAACTGCGTGCGGTCGGCTGCCTCGTCGATAGCCAGCGCCTGCTGCCTCGCCAGCGCCAGGATTTGCTTTTCCGCGCTCACGTCCGGGTAGTCGATGCGCACATGCATCAGGAAACGATCGAGCTGGGCTTCCGGCAAGGGGTAGGTGCCTTCGTGTTCAATGGGGTTCTGGGTGGCCATCACCAGGAACAGCCGGGGCAGGGCATAGGTAACCTGGCCGACCGTGATCTGTCGTTCCCCCATGGCCTCCAGTAATGCCGACTGGACCTTGGCCGGAGCGCGGTTGATTTCGTCGGCCAGCACCAGGTTGTGAAACACGGGACCGCGCTGGAATTCGAAGTTGCCGGTCTGTGGCCGGTAGATATCGGTGCCGGTGAGGTCACCGGGCAGCAGGTCGGGGGTGAACTGGAGGCGGTGAAAATCGCCTTCGATGCGGCGGGCCAGCTCCTTGATGGCGGTGGTTTTGGCCAGGCCCGGCGCGCCTTCGACCAGCAGGTGGCCGTCGGCCAGCAGGGCGACCAGCAGGTGCTCGACCAGCGCCGGCTGGCCGATGATGCAGGCTTCCAGTTCGTGGCGCAGGCGGTCAAAGGCGACCTGGTTCGCGTTACCCTGGTCTGTTGGTTGCTGTAATCCGGTTTGTGTTGTCATCGCAAGTTCTCTGTCTGTTGTGTCCTGTCGTTACAGGATGAAACCAATCCGACTGATGGACCACGGAATGCGCAATAAGTGCCCCGCCTGCACTGGCCGGTTCAACCCGTCCCTTCGGGCAACTTTTCCAGCAGTTGTTCTATCAGCACCCGGTGCTCACCGTGCACCGGGAATACCGCGTAGGCCTTGAGCGAAAGCTCCGGAGCGCCCTGCACAGGGTACAGCGTACGTCGTTCCAGTTTGTCTGCGACCAGGGACACGGGCAGGTATGCGGCGCCACCGCAGTTCTCGACCAGGCTGAGCGCAATGGTGCCGACGTTGGAACGTACCGCGGCAATCGGCCGCTGCGGGAAATGGCTCTGGTGCAGGCTGCTGAATGAAGTGCTCCAGTCCACCCGCACGTAGTTCTCCGCCAGCGCATCACCGATCGCCTGGTCCTGCCGGTCCGATACCATGATCAGTGAAATATCCCTGACCTCCTGCACGACCATGTCCCTTAGTTGGGGTGGCTCGTATAAAAATCCAAGGTCAATGACGCCCTGCTCCAGTTTCTGTACGATGCGCTTGGCGGTGCTGGCTTCCGCGCGCAGGCCGATCAGCGGTGCGCTGCAGTGGATACCGTTCAGCCACTCCTGCAGGAAAATTTCCCACAGGCTGGCGATGCCGGCGATGACCAGGCGTTTGTCTACCTGCTCGCTGAGTGCGACTTCTTCGTGGGCACGTTCCCATGCGCTGAGTATAAACCGGGCGTGGCGCTCAAAACGTTCGCCGGCGGGTGTCAGGCTGACTTTCTGGCGATCGCGGCGAAACAGGGACAGGCCCAGGGTCTGTTCCAGCTGCCGGATGCGTGCGCTGACGGCGGACGGCGAGATAAACAGATTCTGGGCTGCCTTGCGGAAGTTGCGCATGCGCCCGACTTCGAGAAAGGTTTTGAGTTGGTCGATATCCATGATTTACTGTGCAAAAAAACTGTTCAAAGTGGCCTGTTTATTTTGCTTCTCAGTATAACCGGGGTTCAGTAGCATGGCGCGCTCCAAAATCCGTAATTTCACGAAATATTAACACTTCGCGCAATACGCGTTAGCGGTAAGGAACTGTTATGGCGGAAGAAAAGGCTGGTTTCAGTGTGCGGCAGGGGATCGCAGCCGCTGTCTTTCTGGCCGTTTCGCTGGGCTTGGCGCAGGTCACCCCCAGTCTCGAGATCGCCTGGGTGACCGGCTTGCTGATGCTGACCATCTACCTGTTTGCCTTCGAGGTCGTGGGCGTGGACGTGGCGGCGTTGACCATCATGGTGCTGCTGGGGCTGACCACGCTGCTGGCACCTTTCATGGGGCTGGAGCAGGGGCTGGTGGACACCCAGCGAATCTTCGATGGTTTTGCCAGTAACGCGGTGATGTCCATCATCGCGGTTATGATCATCGGCGCCGGGCTGGACAAGACCGGGGTCATGAGCAAGGTGGCGGCCTTTATTCTCAAGGTTGGCGGTACCACCGAGACCCGTATCATTCCCATCATTTCCAGTACCGTGGGTTTTATTTCCTCGTTCATGCAGAACGTTGGAGCCACTGCCCTGTTCCTGCCGGTGGTCAGTCGTATCTCGGCACGTTCCGGCCTGCCGATGTCGCGTCTGCTCATGCCCATGGGTTTCTGCGCCATTCTTGGCGGTACCGTCACCATGGTGGGTTCCTCGCCGTTGATTCTGCTCAATGACCTGATAGAAACCTCGAACCATGCCATGCCGGGTGACCAGCAGATGCACGCCTGGTCGCTGTTCTCGGTCACGCCGGTCGGCGTTGCGCTGGTGATTACCGGTATTCTCTACTTCGTCCTTGCCGGTCAGTTTGTTTTACCCCCGGGTGGTAAAGGCAACGGCACGTCGGCGGGTAACACCATGGATTATTTCAAGAACATCTATGGTATCGACTACAACCTGTTCGAAGTGGTGGTGCCCCAGGGCAGCGAACTGGTCGGGAAGCACCTGGAGGACATAGAGTCTTCCAACCGCATTCGTGTTATCGCCAACAAGCGTTCCGGGCAGGAGACACGCATCGGTCCCAACACACTGGCACGTGATACCGGCATCGAGGCGGGAATGGTGCTGGGCATCGTAGCGGCCCCCAAAAACCTGGAAGCCTTTGTCGACAAGTATGGTCTGAAACAGCGCAGTGAATTGCGTTCGTTCTCGGAATCCCTGTCTACCAGCAAGGCGGGTATCGGTGAAGTGGTTATACCGCCCGGTTCTCAACTCATAGGCAAGAGTGCCCGCGATGTCTGGATGCGAAAGACCTACGGCCTCGCCCTGATCGCCTTGCACCGTAACGGTGAAACCATCCGCGAGGGGGATCACATCCGCGAGATACCGCTGGCAGCCGGTGACACCCTGGTAGTGCATACCGCATGGGATGCGCTGGCTCGCCTGGAGAAAGACCGTAACTTTGTGGTCGTGACTACCGAGTATCCACACGAAGAAGTGCGTCCGCACAAGGTCGGGTGGGCCGGAGTGTTCTTTATTATTGCGCTGTCGCTGGTACTTTTTACCGACCTGCGTCTGTCGGTGGCGTTGCTGACCGGTGCCATCGGTATGGTGCTGTCCGGCGTACTCAAGATCGAAGAGGCCTATGAAGCGGTTTCCTGGAAGACGGTGTTCCTGCTTGCCAGCCTGATACCACTTGGACTCGCGGTGGAAACGTCCGGTACCGCGAAGTGGATCGCCGAACAGACCCTGCACGTGGTGGGCGACATGCCGGTCTGGGTGATCCAGTCAGCAGTAGCCGTACTGGCGACATTCTTTACCCTGGTGATGTCGAATGTCGGCGCCACCGTACTGTTGGTGCCGCTCGCGGTCAATATTGCGATTGGTGTGGGCGCAGACCCGGCGCTGTTTGCATTGACCGTTGCCATTGCGACCTCCAACTCTTTCCTCATACCCACGCACCAGGTGAATGCCTTGATCATGGGCCCGGGCGGTTACCGCGTGGCTGACTTCATGCGGGCCGGTGGAATCATGACGATACTGTTCCTGGTGGTTACCATGGTTATGATGAATATTGTTTTCTAGAGATGCCGCTGATTAATCCATCTTTTGCCACTCCGGCAATCGCCGAAACGGCGATTTAAAAGGAATCTTCATGTCACGACTAACCGCTCCGGGCGTTCTGTTCACGCTGCTTGTTACCACGCTGTTACCCTGTCTGGCGCTGGCATCGGGAGAAGCCGCGGAACACACCCGGCTGGACCTGACGCAGAGCAGTGTGGGCTATGCCGCGATTGCGATATTCGTATTTGCCTACCTGCTGGTGATCGGCGAAGAGTTCATTCACCTGCGCAAGTCCAAGCCGGTGATCCTCGGTGCGGGACTGATCTGGGGCATTATCGGCTGGGTCTATACACAGCACGGCATGCCGCAACTGGCCGAACAGGCCGTGCGTCACAACCTGCTGGAATATGCCGAGCTGATGCTCTTCCTGCTGGTCGCGATGACCTATATCAATACCATGGAAGAGCGCCGCGTGTTCGATGCCCTGCGTGCCTGGCTTATCCGCAAGGGCTTCGGTTTCAGGCAGTTGTTCTGGATGACCGGTATCCTGGCGTTCTTCATATCCCCGGTTGCGGATAACCTGACCACGGCATTGCTGATGTGTGCGGTCGTTCTGGCCGTGGGTGGAGACAACGCGCGCTTCGTTACCCTGGCCTGTATCAATATTGTCGTTGGCGCGAATGCAGGTGGCGCCTTCAGCCCGTTCGGCGACATCACTACGCTGATGGTCTGGCAGAAAGGCATGGTAAATTTCTGGACCTTTTTTACGCTGTTCATTCCGGCGATGGTCAATTTTGTGCTGCCCGCGGCCATCATGCATTTCGTCGTTCCGAACCAGCAGCCGGCCGCATCGGATGAACTGGTGTGCACGTTACGCGGCGCGCGGCGCATCATGGCGCTGTTCCTGCTGACCATTGTAACGGCGGTCAGTTTCCATAACTTCCTGGGACTGCCACCGGTGGTCGGAATGCTGACCGGTCTCGCTTACCTGCAGTTTTTCGGATTCTACCTGAAGACGACGCATCACAAATACCTGGCGCGACGGGCCGGCAATCCCGAACACGACGAGCAGATGGGCGACATCGTGCCATTCGATATCTTCAAAAAGGTGGCGCGCGCCGAGTGGGACACGCTGCTGTTTTTCTACGGCGTCGTGCTGTGTGTGGGCGGACTGGGTTTTCTCGGCTACCTCGCGCTGGCATCCCAGGTGATGTATGACCAGTGGGGTGCGACCAGCGCCAATATCACGGTAGGCATGCTTTCTGCCATTGTCGACAATATCCCGGTCATGTTCGCCGTGTTGACCATGGGTCCGGACATGTCTACCGGGCAGTGGCTGCTGGTAACCATGACCGCCGGAGTAGGGGGTTCGTTACTCTCCATAGGCTCCGCTGCCGGTGTGGCCCTGATGGGTCAGGCGCGTGGCAAGTACACCTTCTTTGGCCACCTGAAGTGGACACCCGTTATCGCCATCGGCTACGCTGCCAGTATCGCGGTGCATATGTGGATCAACGCGGACTACTTCTGAAACCGGAGCAGGTCCGGCACATGCTTCGCCGGTACCACAAACCGATCAAGTAGTGCAGCTACTGCATATACGCATGGTGTTCCTCGTATTGCAGGCGGACAATCTCCGCGTCGCCCATCGGTACCATCTCTACAAAGCCCTGGATATCTTCGGGGCGGTAGCCCAGGCCTTCCGCCGCCAGTTTGCACATCCGGATGGTTACCAGGTTCCCCACGGTCAGGCTCTGTGCGCGGCGTTGCAGTGCCTGGTACCGATCGTAGTGCTCGATCGCGAACAGTGCGGGCGATGCGCCGTGCAGTACCAGCACAATGGACTGGTCAAAAGGATCTGCACCGGTGATTTTGCTCAGGTAGCTGACACGATCGAGCACATGGGCCAGCACCTCCGGGTCGCCGGTCGTCACGTCGTAAACCACTTTCAGTGGTTTATATTCGGTCGGCGTGAGCCGTGCATGTCCCCACGGCGAATGGTTGTCCGCCAGTGCACCCGGTCCGAACAGAATCAGGGTTACAAAAAGAATCGTTGCTCTGGAAAACATGAGGATGGCCTCCGGTAGTAATGGGTGCTGAATAGACCCGGCAATCAGAGCGCAAAAGCGCAGGCATTCATTATGCCTGAAGGGTGATGGGTGCTGCGTAGGGGCTGGGCAGGCACCGATCTAATATGCGCATAATGTATATTATGTTAAATAATAGGTATCCTAGAACCTACATTAACCCAGCCATTATATAAATTCGGGTCGCAGAGTGATCAAGCGTCGGTCTTCAGGGTATCTGGATATAATGCAACAATTCAGATTTCACGGTGGAGTTAGCGCTCATGGTGAGCGTCAGTTGTCCCTGCAGCCGGTTCAGTCAGACGGCCGGCACGCTGAAAAGGTTGAAGCCGACGGCTGTGCCTTCGGCGAATTTGACTCACAAAATCATACCCATTTGTTTGGCTATTTTCTGTGCCAATTCCTGAAAATCACGCTTGGCATCCTGTACCGCATTGGCGTGGCTACCAATAGCGCCATCAGCCGATGTCAGGTTGAAGATGGGTTTACGGTGTTCCTGTGCCATGGGAATTAAACTTCGATAGTGTTTGATCGTTGCAAGGCAGTATTCATCACTCTCAGGTAAAACCGTAGTATCAATGCTTTCTTCAAGCACCGCCTGTCTGTATAGAGTGGGAATACGTTTAATCCATTTATCATAGGCTTTTACTGGTCGATCAAGCCGAACACTATGTTGTTGACAGAGGTAGCCAATTGGCAGCATTTTACCTTCAGGCAACTGAAAATCCGGATAATTTTGTGCTTCACTACAGTTTTTCCAGTTATCAAGTCGTTTCTTCCACAGGTTTTTCCAGCTTCTTAAGGTTGGCCCCAGGTTCTTCAATCCCTGCAATGAAAATAGATCTGCCCCGAGCGGAATTGCGACATAATCTGTCGCAATCAGAACAGAGCGATTTATCGCACCCAGATTCGGCCCTATGTCTACCAGGATTATGTCAGCTTCCACTTTCTTTGTTGCCATTTGCATGACTTGCCAAAAGGAACTCAAAACCCGCATCGGACGGTAGAGATTGTTATCCCCCATACTGTCGGGCCACTCGCTGGAGAGTGCGTCTTCATAACTGGAAAGCGCAACATCACCGGGTAGTAGATAGAGGTCTGTGGCTACATTTTGCAGTATGGGTTCAACGATATCCCCTACACCGGTTAGCGGCTTGACACACTGATAGATCGTTGATCCAGATTCTTGCTGCTCCCATAACTGTCCTATTTTATCCTCATTGAGGAAGGCAGCTGTCAGGTTCGCTTGCGGGTCAATATCAACAACAACAACGCGCTTGCGAAGTCTGGAAAATGTCCAGGAAAGATGATAAATCAGCGAGGTTTTTCCTACGCCGCCCTTGTTATTGAAGAAGGTCAGTACAGGTGTTGTCATGGCTTACCTCTTAATATGCAAACAACAGCACTGGTGGTTGTTTGAAACTCCAGATCAGGGTTACCGTTTTCTTGCATCAGTTTTCTGGCGGTGGCGATACCTCGGCCAAACGCTTGAATAAATCCAAAAGTTTTTAATACATCGGTAATATTGGGGTTGCGATAATCCGTAATACCTGGCTCCCCGAAATTTTCAGCGGTTACATTACCATAGGGTCCGCCTGGGCTATTGATTTCTATACGGTCTTTAAACCAGTAAACCCTCACAGGTGCGTTGGTACTTTCATAGGTTCTGTGCAGAACTGCGTTGTAAAGGATCTGTTGAATAGCTGCAGGTGGATAAATCATTTCTTTTTTATGTGTTGGAGATGATACGATATCGATTACTGATCGATTGTGTGCGTTTAGTTTTTCCTCTGTTCTTCGTAACATTTCAACCAGTGTTCCTGATATATCTTCTTCATCAATAACCTCGTCTGCCAGTTCAACTCCGTCAATACGCAGAAACTGCACATAGGCGCCAGGCAAAAAGTCCTGAGGTGTTTTACCTATTGCTAACAGTCCAAGAACCGTTGGCGTTGCATCATCCGGCGAAACAATCATCTTGCAGGAAGCAAGGCGTTCTTCGTAGCTGCGGTTGTTGGCATCCAGTACATCAGTAGCAAAAGCGGCTGGCAGGTATTCATTTTCAAATATCGTCCGGGACAGATCGCTTGTTTTTGCGGACGGGACAGGATAAATATCGAAGGGTAGGTTTTTATATCTTCTTTTCTCGTTAAGAATGCGCTCTTCCTGTTCGTTGGCGATAGAGCGTCTGGGGCCGGTACGAATCCAAATTCTGCCTTCGAACTTTACTGGTGGCATGTCGGAAGGCATCACAGTGACAATAGCCATTTCTGCTCCCTTCAATGTTCGCTTTTCTACCGACAACACCGGAAGCGGCAAAATATTGCCATCGGTTTTTATGTCAGCAAGCGACAAGAGTAGCTGTTCCGTTATATCTGAATATGATGGTTCTCCATTATCTTTAGCTCCTATGAAAAGGACTCCCGGCTGGTTGTGATTGGGTAGATCATTGGAAAACGCACAGACAGCCTGCCGTGCTTTTTTTGGAGTATCACCTTTGAATGATTCTTTACGCTCAGCACAATCCGATTCCGCGTCATTCAATAATGTTTCAAGCTCCTGATCAGTCAGTTTTTTCATTTAAATCTCTCAAGTAATAGCAAATTGGTGATTATCAGTGTCCATCCTTGGTTCAAAACATGCCCACAACTCAGCTTTGATCGCAACACTTTTGTTGAATTGTTTTTCTTTGGTCAGGCGCGCCTTGATGCGCTCTGCTTCGCGTTGCTTTGCCCGAATCGCCTCCATACGCTCAACATGTCAGCCAATGGTATCATCGGCTACGGGATACGCCGGGATCATCACATCCTGCAACCTCTCACAGAGTCTGCCAAGATTGAGTGCCTGAGGCAGTGGTTTTCTCGGGTTATTCTCGGCATACCATTTCATACTGAAATATTCACTCACCACCCACTTAGCCTGGGTTATTCACGATAAAAAAGAAAGAAGGCCGCAAGTATGTAAAAATAGTGTTACCACACAGCTATTTGAGCACACAGGAGCCTTCTCTATGACCAACGATACCACACAACAGGGTGTTCTGTTCAAGGGGCTATTTGATAAGCCGCTTTGCGTCAGGTTTGATCAACCCGATAGCAGCAGCGATGCCGGGGCAATTGTACTCAAGGCGGCTGATGATCGTCTGGGTCTGAGTCAGTCATTAGCGGCCT
>JALSRZ010000055.1 GCA_026984515.1 Thiohalobacter sp.
CGGCCAGCGACATCCGGCACTGGCTGGACGCCGCACCCAGCAGCCTCCAGGTACAGATCCACGGACAGGAGGTCTCCAGCGAAAACCCGGCCGTGCGCCTTGATTTTGGCGGGTTCGCCAAGGGATATTCCGTCGGCAAGGCGGTGGAACTGTTGCGCTCGAGGGGCATCGACAACCTGATTGTGAACGCGGGTGGAGATCTGTGCGTACGGGGCCGGCACGGCGACCGACCCTGGCGCGTTGGCATCCGCCAGCCTGGCACCGACGGCCTGCTGGCCAGCGTCGAAATGGAGAACAGTGGCTGTATCTTCACCTCGGGAAGCTATGAACGCTACTACGACTATAAGGGCAGACGTTACCACCACATCCTCGATCCGCGCAGCGGTTATCCTGCAACAAAGACCGTATCGGTAACCGTCATGACTGAAGACCCGGCCCGGGCGGACGCAGCCGCCACCGCGCTGTTCGTGGCCGGTCCCGGCGAGTGGCAGGCGGTCGCCAGTCGCATGGGGATACAGGATGTACTGCTGCTCGATGACCACAATGTCGCACAGCTGAGCGCTTCGTTCGCAACACGCGTACACTTCGAACAGCCACCGGCTGCCGTTGAAATCGTTCAGCCAAAACCGTAAAACGGTATAATTCCTGCATTGCAATCACGGATCATGTCTGGATGGATACCTTGAGCTCGACACTGGAACCACCACGGGAAGCACCCACCACCGACCGGCTGGTGCTGATGCTGTTTCTCGCCACCGCATTCCATGCCCTGATCATCCTCGGCATCGGTTTCGATGCCTTTGACCTGCCCCCTGAACAGGACACGCCCACGCTGGATATCACCGTGGTGAACCCCGCCAAATCACCACCGCCGGAAGACTACGATTACCTCGCGGAATCCAGCCAGGACGGGGCGGGCAACACCGAGGAAAAGGTACGCCCCCGGGAACAGCTGATCGAACAGGCACCCCCGGTCCAGCGCGCGGATAGCAAACCGGCAGCCACGCAGATTCTCAGCAGCGACGACAGCCAGCAAAAGACCGAGCTGCAGACGGAACCTGAACCCGAACAGGATTCCGAACAGACCAAAGCCGAAGAGCTCATCAACCGCAGCATGGAAATGCTGACCCTCAACGAGCAGATCAACCAGTCCCTGCAGGCGTACTCCAAGGCGCCAAAGAGCAAGTTCATCTCCTCCCGTACCCGGGAATTCAAGTACGCCAGCTACATGCGCGACTGGGTGCAGAAGGTTGAACGCGTCGGCGAACTCAACTACCCGGACAGCGCACGCCGCCAGAACCTGTCCGGAAAACTGATCGTCCAGGTGGCCCTGCACCCGGACGGCACAGTGCGGGAGATCACCATCCGCAAACCGTCCGGTCACAAGATCCTGGACGACGCGGCGGTGCGCATCGTCAAGCTGGCGGCGCCGTTCGCGCCGTTCCCGGAAGACATCAAAAAGGAAACCGACGTCCTGTATATCACCAGAACCTGGGTGTTCACCAGCGGCAATCGGCTGCAGAGTCGCTAGCCCGCATTTCTCACCGGGTTCCGTAACGGCCTTGTGCACAGCCGTCGGCTACAGGATACTACCTCTATGAGCGAAGCCCAGTCCCTGACCAACCAGTTCCTGATCGCCATGCCGGGCCTGGAAGACCCCAATTTTTTCCACTCGGTCACCTATATCTGCGAACACAACGACGAGGGTGCGCTCGGGCTGGTCATCAACCGCCCGCTGGACATGCAGCTGGGCGAAATCCTGCAGCATATAAAGGTGGAACAGGCCACCCCGGAAGCCCGGCAGATCCAGGTCTACCTGGGCGGGCCGGTGCAACAGGACCGCGGCTTCGTCCTGCACGAACCCCTGGGGGAGTGGGACGCCACCCTCAAGGTTACCGACCGCATCGGGATCACTTCTTCGATGGATATCCTGGAAGCCATTGCGGTGCAGCAGGGACCGGAACGGCTGCTGGTCACGCTCGGTTACGCCGGCTGGGGAGCCGGTCAGCTGGAGCAGGAAATGGCGGACAATGCCTGGCTGAGCGGTCCGGCACACCCCGACATCCTGTTCGACACCCCCGACGAGGAACGCTGGAAAGCCGCTGCCGCGTCGCTCGGCGTCGACATGGACCTGCTGTCAGGAGAAGCCGGCCACGCCTGATGGCCGTCCCGGCAGCCGGCATGCAGACTCTGCTCGGATTCGACTACGGCCGCAAACGAATCGGGGTAGCGGTCGGACAACGGGTCACAGGATCCGCCAGCGCACTGACCACCGTCAGCGCCCGCGACGGCAAACCGGACTGGCCCGCCATCACCCGCCTGATCGAAGAGTGGAAACCGGACGCGCTGGTGGTCGGAATCCCGTATCATATGGACGGCGGCGAACAGGACATGACCCGTGCGGCACAGCGCTTCTGCCGGCAACTGGAAGGCCGCTACCATTTGCCGGTACACCCGGCGGACGAACGACTGAGTTCCTGGGTCGTGGAAGCCGGCCTGGCGGAGTCCGGGAAAACCGCGCGAGCGATCGACCCGCTGTCTGCGCAGGTGATCCTGCAGGACTGGTTACAACAGAAAGAAAGCTGAACTTGAACAAAGCATACGATATCACCGCACTCATCGAACAGATGGCCGTCGACCTGCGGCAGGCGCTGGATATCGATGCGCGGACAGCGATGGTCGGCATCCACACCGGTGGTGTCTGGGTAGCACAGGCTTTACACGGCCTGCTTGGTATCGAGGCTCCGCTCGGCGTGCTGGACATCTCCTTTTACCGCGACGACTTCACCCGCATCGGCATGAACCCCCAGGTCAGGCCCTCGCAACTGCCCTTTACACTGGATGACCGCCATATCATTCTCGTGGACGACGTATTGCACACCGGCCGCACCATACGCGCCGCCATGAATGAACTGTTCGACTACGGTCGCCCGGCCTCCATCCTGCTGGCCACGCTGGTGGAACGCAGCGGCCGCGAACTGCCCATCGAAGCCAACGTGGTCGGCGTAACCATGGAGCTCGCCCCCGGGGAACAGGTCAAACTGACCGGCCCGGAACCC
Source organism: Thiohalobacter sp. (assembly GCA_026984515.1). Lineage (GTDB taxonomy): Bacteria > Pseudomonadota > Gammaproteobacteria > DSM-19610 > DSM-19610 > Thiogranum. The sequence goes on from JALSRZ010000055.1 coordinate 3,060, forward strand.
CTGTCGCTGGAGATCAGGAGCGGCGCATGAATACAGCCGGTATCCAGGTACGCGCGGATGGGCGCCTGCGCCATTTCCTCTCTACCGAGGGGCTAACACGTGAACTGCTCACCGAAGTTCTGGATACCGCCGAGTCCTTTGCCGGGGTCACCGAACAAACGGTAAAAAAAGTACCGCTGCTGCGCGGCAAAACCATCGTCAACCTGTTCTTTGAAGCCAGCACCCGCACCCGCACCACCTTCGAGCTGGCAGCCAAGCGGCTGTCCGCCGACGTGCTGAACATCAACGTCACCGCGTCTTCCGCGGTCAAGGGCGAAACCCTGCTGGACACCCTGCGCAACCTGCAGGCCATGCATGTCGACATGTTTATCGTGCGGCACACGGACAGCGGCACGGCACATTTTATCGCCCGCCACGTGCAACCCCACGTCAGTGTCATCAACGCCGGCGACGGGCGGCACGCCCATCCCACCCAGGCGATGCTGGACATGTTCACCATACGCCGCGAAAAAGGTGCGGATTTCGGCCGCCTCACTGTCGCCATCGTGGGTGACATCGCCCATTCGCGGGTGGCACGCTCGCAGATACATGCCCTCAACCTGCTGAACACCGGCGACGTGCGCATCGTTGCACCCCGCACGCTGATCCCGTCGCACATCGAATCCCTGGGCGTGCGGGTCTTCCACGATCTGCGCGAAGGTCTGCGCGACGCGGACGTGGTCATCATGCTGCGCCTGCAACGCGAACGCATGCTGGGCGCCCTGCTGCCCGGTGAACACGAGTATTACCAGCTGTACGGCCTGACTGAAGAAAAACTGTCCATCGCCAGACCCGACGTCACCGTCATGCACCCGGGACCGATCAACCGCGGCGTCGAGATGGACTCCAGGGTCGCAGACGGCCCGCGCTCGGTCATCCTGCAGCAGGTGACCTACGGCATCGCGGTACGCATGGCGGTCATGTCGATGGCCATGCAGGAAAACCACACGGCGCAGGATATCCATGCCTGACCCCAGCATACGCATAAGCGGCGGGCGCCTGATCGACCCGGCCAATCGTATTGACGACCTGCTGGATGTCTGTATCGCGGAAGGTCGCATTGTTTCGGTGGGGGCTCCGCCGGACGGTTTCCGCGCAGACATCGAGCTGGACGCCGGCGGCCGGTACGTTATCCCCGGCCTGATCGACCTGAACGCGCGCCTGCGCGAACCAGGCGAGGAATTCAAGGCCACCATCGACAGCGAATGCCGGGCCGCCGCGGCCGGCGGTATCACCACCCTGTGCTGTCCGCCGGATACCGACCCGGTCATCGACACACCGGCCGTGATCGAACTGATCCGCCACCGCGCTCAGCAAACCAGTGCGGCGCGCGTCGTCGCCCTCGGCGCACTGACGCGCGGCCTGGATGGCGAACGCCTGAGTGAGATGGCCGCCCTGCAACGCGCGGGCTGTGTGGGCGTCAGCAACGCACTGAAACCCCTGGCGTCCACCTATATCGAGCGACGCGCATTCGAGTATGCCGCCACCTTCGGCCTGACGGTTTTCCTGCACGCCGCTGACACGGATCTGTCCGCCAATGGCTGCATGCACGAAGGGCACCTGTCCACCCGTCTCGGTCTGCCCGGCATACCGGAGGCCGCAGAAACCGTCGCCGTCGCCCGCGACCTGGCATTGATCCAGCAGACCGGCGTGCGCGCCCACTTCTGCCGCCTGACCACCCAGCGCGCCGTGCGCATGGTGGCCCGCGCACGTTTTGACGATGTGCCCGTCAGCGCGGATGTCGCCATACCCAACCTGTACCTGAGCGAACTGGATACCATCGACTTTGGCGCCGACTACCACTTCATCCCCCCGCTGCGCACCCAGGAAGACCGTGACGGCCTGCTGGAAGGCCTGCACAGTGGCGCATTATCCGCCCTGTGTTCGGACCACCAGCCCCATGAGGCCGACGCCAAGCTGGCCCCCTTCCCGGCCACCGAGCCCGGCGCCTCGGGCCTCGATTCCCTGCTGTCGCTGACCCTCAAGCTGGTCGAGGAAAACCACCTGTTACTGCCCGATGCCATCGCGCGGGTCACCAGCGGCCCGGCCGCCATTCTCAATATTCCCTACGGGGAACTGGGGGTCGGTCGCGCCGCTGACATCTGCATCCTCGACCCCGCAGCGACCTGGCGCCTGGATGCAGACAGCATGCTCAGCCAGGGCAAGAACACCCCGTTCCGCGGCTGGGAAATGCCCGGCCGGGTATGCTACACCCTGCGCGATGGACGCATTATTTTCAACCGTGACGATTCATGAGTGAACCGACCCGGCGCGGCAGCATCGCCCTGGAGAACGCGCCAATACTCTCGCACCAGTCCTTTGCCGGTGACCAGTACCTGTTGCGCGTACAGGCGCCCGAGTGCGCCGCCATAGCCCGTCCCGGCCAGTTTGCCCACCTGGGCTGTGACCCGCTACTGGCCATGCGCAGGCCGATTTCCATCCTGAATGTCGATCCGGTACAGGGCTGGGTGGATTTTCTCTACAAGGTGGTTGGACGCGGTACGGCATTGCTGGCACAACGCAGGACGGGGGAAAGTCTCAGCCTGCTGGGCCCGATCGGCCAGCCGTTCACAGCGGACCCGGCGCGGCCGCGCCGCCTGCTGCTGGGTGGTGGAGTTGGCATGCCACCGATGATTTTTCTTGCCGCCCAACTCAGGCAGAAGCGCCACGATCAGACGCTGGTGCTGCTGGCATCGGAAGTCCCGTTTCCGTTCCGGCAACAACCGTCACGGATCATGGTTCCAGGCATCCCGGAAGGGGTGATCGCCACCATGCCGCTGCTCGAAGACCTGGGCGTAGCGGCGCGGCTGGCCAGCCTGCGTGGCTATCCCGGCTGTTTTGAAGGCTACATTACCGAACTGGCCGGTCACTGGCTGGAGACGCTCGATAGCGGGCAGCGTCGGGAAGTGGAAATCTTTGCCTGCGGCCCGCACCCCATGCTGGAAGCGGTCGCTGCACTGGCAAGGCAGTATGACCTGCCCTGCCAGGTATCCCTGGAGGAGTTCATGGCCTGCGCGGTCGGCGGTTGCGCAGGCTGTGTGGTGGAAGTGCAAACCCCGCAGGGACCCGCCATGCGACGGGTCTGCGTGGATGGTCCGGTGTTCGACGCTCACGCGGTGTTCAGCGTCTGAGCCGGCTCATTCCACCAGCGTCACCCCTTCCAGCGCATTGGTGGCGTCCAGCTCGCTGTCCTTGAGCTTGATCATCAGGCGCACTTCGTTGGCCGAATCCGCATAGTGAATTGCGTCATCCTGGGTAATCTCCCCTTCACGATACAACTCATACAGGGCCTGGTCGAAGGTCTTCATGCCCTGCTGGTTGGAGCGCTTCATCAGTTCCTTGAGCTTGTGCACTTCACCCTTGCGAATCATATCAGCGGCCAGTGGCGTGTTGATCAGCACTTCGACCGCTACCCGGCGCCCCTTGCCGTCCGGCGTGGGAATCAGCTGCTGGGCGAGGATGGCTTTCAGGTTCAGTGATAAATCCATCAGCAACTGGTCACGGCGATCTTCCGGGAAGAAGTTGATGATCCGGTCCATGGCCTGGTTGGCGTTGTTGGCGTGCAGGGTCGCCAGGCACAGGTGGCCGGTTTCCGCGAACACGATCGCGTGGTCCATGGTTTCGCGGGTACGAATCTCACCGATCAGAATCACGTCCGGAGCCTGGCGCAGGGTGTTCTTGAGCGCGGTGCCGAAAGAATCGGTATCGATACCGACTTCGCGCTGGGTGACGATGCAGCCGGCGTGCTGGTGGACGTACTCGATCGGGTCCTCGATGGTGATGATATGCCCGGTGCTGTTGTGGTTGCGGTAACCGATCATGGAAGCCAGCGAGGTGGACTTGCCGGTACCGGTAGCACCGACGAAAATAATCAGGCCGCGCTTGGTCATGGCCAGGTTCTTGATGATCGGCGGCAGGGTCAGGTCTTCAATGGTCGGGATCCTGGTCTCGATACGACGCAGCACCATGCCGCAGTGATTGCGCTGGTAAAACGCGCTGACACGGAAACGCCCGACACCGGACGAACTGATGGCGAAATTGCACTCGTGGTTCTTGTCGAACTCCTTGCGCTGCTCGGCGTTCATTACGCCCAGCACTACTTCGCGCGCCTGCTCCGGTGTCAGCGTCGACTGTGAAACCGGCTTGATGCGACCGTTCACCTTCATACTGGGCGGCATGCCCGCAGTGATGAACAGGTCCGAACCCTGTTTATGGACCAGAAGTTTCAGTAAAGAATTAAAATCCATCGTGTATCCCGGTTATACAAGGTTTATCGGAACTGCTCTTTGTTCATGGCCTTGGACCTGGCGTCGAGGCGATTGATGAGACCACGCTGCACCAGATCCTGCAGGTTCTGGTCCAGGGTCTGCATGCCGACTGCCTGACCGGTCTGGATGGCGGAGTACATCTGCGCCACCTTGTCTTCACGAATCAGGTTACGGATGGCCGGTGTGCCGACCATGATTTCGTGGGCCGCAATCCGGCCGCCGCCGGTTTTCTTCAGCAGGGTCTGCGCAATGACCGCCCGCAGTGATTCCGACAACATGGAACGCACCATGTCTTTTTCTGCCGCGGGGAACACGTCGATAATACGGTCGATGGTCTTGGCGGCGGAACTGGTATGCAGGGTGCCGAAAACCAGGTGACCGGTTTCGGCGGCCGTCAGGGCCAGCCGTATGGTCTCCAGGTCGCGCAGCTCGCCGACGAGAATAATATCCGGGTCTTCACGCAGGGCTGAGCGCAGGGCTTCGTTAAAACCATGCGTATCGCGGTGCACCTCGCGCTGGTTGACCAGGCACTTTTTACTTTCGTGCACGAATTCGATCGGATCCTCGATGGTCAGGATGTGCTCGAAGCGTTCGTTGTTGACGTGATCGACCATCGCCGCCAGCGTGGTGGACTTGCCGGAACCGGTCGGGCCGGTCACCAGCACAATGCCGCGCGGCTGGTCGGCAATGTCCTTGAAGATCGCCGGGCAGCCCAGTTCTTCCAGCGTCAGGATGGTCGATGGGATGGTACGAAAAACACCGCCCGCGCCACGGTTATGATTGAAGGCATTGACGCGGAAACGCGCCAGGTTGGGAATCTCGAACGAGAAGTCCGTCTCCAGGAACTCCTCGAAATCCTTGCGCTGCTTGTCATTCATGATGTCGTAGATCAGGCTGTGGACGGTTTTATGGTCCAGGGCCGGTACGTTGATGCGGCGAATGTCGCCGTCGACACGAATCATGGGAGGCAGACCTGCAGAAACATGCAAATCGGATGCATTGTTTTTGACACTGAAGGCGAGTAACTCGGCAATATCCATGTGCTTTTCCTTTGCTGGTTCCGGAATCCTTATCGTCAGCCGGTCACAGAACTTGACCTTTCCTGCTGCAGACACCTGCCAGTATAGTGGCCCGCCCCGGCTCCGGGAAAAGGCAGGAATTTTACGCTTGTATCAGGCATTTATGATCCTGTATTGTCTGCGCCATGAAAACCGCACGACTCGCCTTCATTGGCGCCGGCAACATGGCGCGCAGCCTGATCGGCGGCCTGATCGCCGACGGCTGGGATCCGGCCGGCATTTCCGTGGCTGACCCGGACAACGAACAGCTGGCGGCTATCAAACACAGCTTCCAGGTACACACGGACAGCGACAACCAGCGCGTAACGGAAACTGCCGACGTGCTGGTGCTCGCGGTAAAGCCGCAGGTTATTCAGGAAGTTGCCATAGGCCTGGGCGATACGGTGCAGCAACACACTCCCCTGGTGATCTCCATTGCAGCCGGCATCCGCAGCACGGACCTGCAGCGCTGGCTGGGTGGCCGTTGCGCCCTGGTGCGCTGTATGCCCAACACCCCGGCACTGGTCCAGAGCGGCGCTACCGCCCTGTACCCCAGTGCACAGGTATCTGACGACCAGAAAGACCTGGCGGAAACCATCCTGCGCGCCGTGGGGCTGGCCCTGTGGGTCGAGGACGAAGACCTGATGGATGCCGTCACCGCGCTTTCAGGCAGCGGACCCGCCTATTTTTTCCTGCTCATCGAAGCGCTGCAGGAAAGCGGGGCCGCGCTGGGCCTGGACGAAAAAACTGCGCGGCTGCTGGCACTGCAAACCGCCTTCGGTGCTGCCAAAATGGCACTGGAAAGCAGCGAGGATGCGGCCGTGCTGCGCCGGCGCGTCACCTCGCCGGGCGGCACCACTGAAAAAGCACTCGCCGTACTGGAAGCGGGCGGCATCAAAACGTTGTTTCATGATGCCCTGACCGCCGCGCGGGACCGCTCACGGGAACTGGCACAGCAACTCGGAGAGAAATGATGGGCAGCAACTACGTCACCAATCCCGTCGAGTTCCTGATTAATACCCTGATCGGTCTCTATATCCTGACCGTCATGCTGCGCTTTATCCTGGCCACGGTACGCGCGGATTTCTACAATCCGGTCAGCCAGTTCCTGGTAAAAGTCACCAATCCGCCCCTGCTGCCGCTGCGCCGGCTCATCCCCGCGATCGGCAAGGTCGATACCAGCTCGCTGGTGCTGATGCTGGCCCTGCAGATGGCCTCCTTCGGCCTGATCGCACTGCTGCGCGGCGGGCACATCTCCGTACTGTCGCTGTTTATACTTTCGATCGCCGAGCTGCTGGGACTGGCACTGAATGTGTTCCTGTTCGCTATTTTTATCCAGGTCATTATCAGCTGGGTAAACCCGGGCACCTACAACCCGGTGGTTTCGCTCCTGTACAGCATTACCGAACCGGTTTTGCGGCCCTGCCGGCGCCTGATTCCCCCCATATCGGGCATGGACCTGTCCCCGCTGGTGGCGCTGATCGCCATCCAGCTGGCCAAAATGCTGGTGCTACCGCCACTTCTCCAGCTGGCCCGGTGAGCGGCTGCGCATGCCGCCACCCTGGTATTGCTGGAAGGGCGAGCAACTGATCCTGAACCTGCGCGTCCAGCCCGGCGCCAGCCGCAACGAAATCTGCGGGCCGGTCGGCGACCTGCTGAAAATACGCCTCACCAGCCCGCCGGTCGACGGCAAGGCCAATAAACAGCTGCTGGCCTTCCTGGCAAAACAGTGCGGCGTGGCAAAAACCCGTGTCGAACTGCTGTCAGGTGGCGGTTCGCGCAACAAGCGGGTTGGCATCCACCGCCCGGTAAGACTCCCCGCGGGCGTGACCTTACCGCAACCCTGATTACCTGCCTGTCCCGGCCCGCACCAGATACCTGCTAACTGTCTAAAAAACGGACTAAAGATCATCTTCCCGCGGCCGCTAGGGTGGTCGGACGCACCTAAAGCGTAAAACCGTCTGTGGCTGACGGCAATGAACAATAACCTCGGGAACATGTTGCATGCAGCAGGATCAACTCGACCAGCGCCTGAACGCCTACACCGCATGGCGTGAAAAACTGATTCAGACCATCCAGAACTTCCAGGGCTGGCTCGAGGACAATGAGCTGGCTTCCGGCGAGCAGGAATTCAGGATATTCGAAACCATAGAGGCTCTGCGCAAGGATCGCCTCACCGTTGCCTTTGTAGCGGAATTTTCACGCGGCAAGACCGAACTCATCAACGCGCTGTTCTTTGCCCGCTACGGCCAGCGCCTGTTGCCCTCCGAAGCCGGGCGCACCACCATGTGTCCGACCGAGCTGTTTCACGACCCGGACTACCCCGAGGCCTATATCCGCCTGCTGCCCATCGAAACCCGGCTGCGGGACGAAAGCATCGCCGACCTGAAACAGGACCCCATCCAGTGGACCCAGATCCGGCTCAATGTCGACGACCCGGAACAGGTGTCCGAAGCACTGCACGAGGTCATCCGGACCCGCCAGATCGGGCTGGCCAGGGCGCGGGAACTGGGGCTGTACGACGAAAGCAGCGACCCGTATTTCCGCGCCCACGGGAAACCGCCGGAACAGGTGGAAATCCCGCACTGGCGTCACGCCATGATCAGCTTCCCGCACGAGTTGCTCAAAAAAGGACTGGTCGTACTGGATACGCCCGGACTCAACGCCATGGGCAATGAACCTGAACTGACCCTGAACATGCTGCCTTCCGCCCAGGCGGTCATGTTCCTGCTGGGAGCCGATACCGGTGTCACCCACAGCGACATGGAGATGTGGGAGCATCACGTACGCAGCGTGCGTGACCAGTCCGGGCGCAACCTGCTCGTGGTAATGAACAAGATCGACACCCTGTGGGATGAACTCAAGGACTCCTCCAGCATCAATGCCAGCATCGAAGCACAGCGTCTGGCCAGCGCCGAACAGCTGCAGGTTGACCCGGACCGGGTGTTCCCGATTTCCGCGCAAAAAGGCCTGCTGGGCAAAATTCGCAACGATACACAACTGCTGAACAAAAGCCGTTTACCGGAACTGGAAAAATTCCTGGCGGAAACCGTGCTGCCGGCCAAACAGGAAATCGTGCGCGGTAACCTGGTTGCGCAAATCGGTGGCCTGGTCGACGACAACCTGCAACGGCTCGAGGAACAGCGCAACAGCATGACCGGGCAGCTTACCGAGTTACGCTCCCTGCGTGGCAAGAATGCCGATGTCATCATGCACCTGATGGCCAAATCCCGCGAGGAACAGGCCGCCTACCTGCGCAACGTGGAGAGCTTCCAGAACAGCCGCCGTCTGTTGCAGAGCCAGGCGCGCAGCATGCTGGAGTCACTCAGCATGGACACCCTGGACCGGCTCATCAACAAGACCCGCGACAGCATGACCAACAGCTGGACCACGGCCGGCATGAAGCGCGGTATGGAGACCTTCTTTGACGGCGCGCGCGACGCCATGGAGCAGGTCAGCAGTCACGCGGAGCAGACCCGGATGCTGATACGCGCCACTTACAAGAAATTCCACGAAGAACACGGTCTGCCGCAGATCACACCGAAACAGTACTCGGTGTCCCGGTTTTCCACCGAACTGGAACGCCTCTACCACGAGGCGGAAACGTTCCGGCGCAGCCCGGTAACCGCCATGACCGAGCAATCCCACGTCATCAAGAAATTCTTTATTTCCCTGGTCAGCCACACACGCAGCCTGTTTTTCAAGGCTAACCAGGACGCCAACATCTGGCTCAAGGAGGTCATGAATCCGCTGGTCCGGCAAATCAAGGAGCACAAGGCGACCATGGAGAAAAGACTGGAAACCCTGCGCCGCATCAGCGAGTCACGCGACACCCTGGAAACCCGCATCCGGGAACTGGATGCCAGCCTGCGCACAACCAAGAAGCAGATCGACGTCCTGCAACAGATGCGTCACGCTATACATACGCCCTTGCCCGATGCAGCCAGTGTTGCGGATCCAGAGGTGGAAAAAGCCGAAGTCATGGTATAAATTCAGGGCAGGATGCAGAAATGCACAGGCGGGGACGGGTCTGCCCTCCCTGCTTTTTTATTTTGCCCGCAGCACGCTCCGCTTTGGTCTATAGTTCAGGTGGAGACCTGCATTTTTCAGCAAGGAGATACCGGCTATGTACAAGAAAAACCTGTTGCCATTCCTGTTCAGTATCCTGGTTGCCGTGACGGGCGCAGCCTGGGCGGAAAACTCACAGGATTTTGGTGACTATGTAGTCCACTTTAACGCCCTCAACACCAACCACCTGCCGCCTACCGTCACCCGTGAATACGGCATCAAGCGCAGCAAGAACCGCGGCATGATCAACATCGCAATCCTGCGCAAGGTACTGGGCACCACCGGCAAACCGGTGCAGGCCGGTGTCAGCGCATCCGCTACCAACCTGACCGGTCAGAAACGCGACATCAAGCTGCGTGAAGTACGCGAGGCCACGGCCATTTACTACATAGGGACTTTCCCGATTACAAACGAGGAAACACTGCGTTTTACCGTACAGGTAAAACCGGAAGGCGGTGTTGAAGCCCACGAAGTGAAATTCACGCACCAGTTCTTCACGGAATAAGACGGAACAGCGAATACAGACCGAACAGGATTACCAGCAATCCGGCCAGTTGCCGGGTGCGCACTTCGCGCACCCGGGCCGACAACCAGCCCGCAGCCACCCCCATCGCCAGCAGGTTGGGCAGGGTCCCGAGACCGAAACTGAACAGCAACGCAGCCCCCTGTAACGGACTGCCGGTGGCCACGGACCAGACCAGCACACTGTAGACCAGTCCGCAGGGCAACCAGCCCCATACCAGGCCCAGCAGAAATGCCTGTCCGGGCGATCTCACCGGCAAAAAACGCCGTCCCAGCGGTTCCAGCCCGGCCCACACCCGAGCGCCGAAACGCTCCACCTGCGCCAGTCCCTGCCACCAGCCGCCCAGGTACAGGCCCAGCGCCACCATGAACAGGGCTGCGATCACCTGTAACCCCAGCTGCAGCTGGTGCACGCCGCTCCAGTGCGCGGCCAGCCAGCCGACCCCGCCCAGCAACGCACCGGCCAGCGTATAGCTGGTGATCCTGGCCAGGTTGTAGGCCAGCAGGTACTTCCAGCGCGCGGCGCCGCGGCGCTGCTGCTCCGGCAGCCCCATGGAAAGTACGGCGACAATACCGCCGCACATGCCGACACAATGAACTCCGCCCAGCAGGCCCACCAGGAACGCGGACAACAGGGATACGTCAGTCAGCATGCGCGGGAGGTTCCACCAGCCAGCCGCGGAAACGCCGCAGCAGCAGCAGTCCCGGGATGGCGATCAGCGCACAGAAGACAAAGAAACTGAACCAGCCGAAGCTCTCCGCCATGTACCCGGTGGGCGCGGCCACGATAACGCGCGGAATGCCCATCAGGCTGCTCAGCAAAGCGTACTGGGTAGCGGTGAACTTCCGGTTGGTGATACTGGCCATGAATGCCACAAAGGCCGCGGTGCCCATACCGCCGCTTAGATTCTCGAACGCGATCACCGCCGCCAGCAGGGGCAGGCTGTAACCCACGTCCGCCAGCACGGCGAAACCGGCCGTGGACAGGGCCTGCAGGATCCCGAACCCCCACAGCGCCCGGTAGATACCCATGCGAAGAATCAGAATACCACCCAGGAAACCACCGATAATGGTCGCCCAGAAGCCGAACAGCTTCACCACCGCGCCGATTTCCGTCATGCTGAAACCGATGTCGAGGTAGAACGGCGTTGTCATATTGCTGGCCATGGTGTCGCCCACCTTGTAGAGCAGGATGAACAACAGCACCAGCAGCGCATGATGGCGGCGGAAGTAATCGGTGAAGGGCTGGATTACCGCTTCATGCAGGCTGGCCGGCACCCCTTCCGCAACTTCCGGCTCGGGGGCGAACAGGGTGGTCAGGATACCTGCCAGCATGCCCACCGCCATGATCTGGTAGACGGCACTGAAGGGCATGAAATCCGCCATGATCAGGCCGCCACCGGAGGCCAGCAGCATACCGACGCGATACCCGTTCACGTACAGTGAAGCGCCCAGGCCCAGCTCACGATCCGACAGGGCCTCTCGCCGGTAGGCATCGATCACGATATCCTGGCTGGATGAAAAAAAGGTCACCAGCCAGGCGACCACCGCGACGATGAGCGGACTCTGTGCCGGGTGTGTCCAGCCCAGCGCGGCGATCGACACCATGAGAGAGGCCTGGATGAGCAATAACCAGCCACGTCGCCGCCCCAGCAAAGGCAGGCTGAAACGATCCAGCAGCGGCGCCCACAGGAACTTCAGCGTATAGGGCAAACCCACCAGGGCAAACAGACCGATGGTCCCCAGGTCGACCCCCTCCCGGGTCATCCATGCCTGCAGCACGGAACCGGTCAGCAGTAATGGCAAGCCCGAGGAAAAGCCCATCAACAGGGCTACCAGCATGCGCCCTGAAAAGACCGTCCGGGCCAGGCTACTCATAGCGAATAGTCATAGTCCATGATCAGGGGAGCATGATCGGAGAAACGTTTCGCCCGGTAGATCCGCGCGGCCTGCACCCGCCTGCCCATGCCGGGCGTCACCACCTGGTAGTCGATACGCCAGCCCACGTTTTTCTCCCAGGCACGGCCACGGTTGGACCACCAGGTGTACTGGTCGGGGCGCTGGTCGACGACCCGGAAAGCGTCGATGTAACCCGCCGGCCCGAACAGCTCGTCCATCCAGCTGCGCTCCTCGGGCAGAAAACCGGAATTCTTCTGGTTGCCGCGCCAGTTTTTCAGGTCGATCTGCCGGTGGGCGATATTCCAGTCACCACAGATGATGTACTCGCGGCGTCTGCGCCGCAGTTTGCGCAGGTAGGGCATGAAGCGCTCCATCATGGCGAACTTCTTTTGCTGGCGTTCCTCGCTGGACGAACCTGAATGCATATACAGCGAGATCACGCTCAGGGCGCCGAACTGCACCTCCAGGTAACGGCCCTCCGCGTCCACATCCGGCCAGCCCAGCCCTTCGATCACCCGGTCCGGCTTGCGCCGGCAGTAGATCGCCACGCCACTGTAGCCTTTCTTTTCCGCATCGTGGAAATACGCATGCCAGCCACGCGGCCGGAACACCCGGTCCTGCAGCTGGTGGACCTGCGCCTTGGTTTCCTGGATACAGACCACGTCAGCGCGCTGCCGGCTCATCCAGCTGAAAAACCCCTTGCGAGCCGCGGCCCGGATGCCGTTCACGTTCACGGTAATGATGCGCATGCGTTCTCCTGTACAGCAAGGCTGTGTATGATACCCGAGCTTTCTGTCCGCGGTGGTAACCCATGCAGTCATACAAAAAAGAATTTCTGGAATTTGCCATCCAGGCCGGCGTGCTGCGCTTCGGCGAATTCACCCTTAAATCCGGCCGCACCAGCCCGTACTTTTTCAACGCCGGCCTGTTTAACACCGGCGGACACCTCGCCCGCCTCGGCCGTTGCTATGCGCAGGCCATCGTCGCTGCCGGCACCCGCTTTGACGTGCTGTTCGGCCCGGCCTACAAGGGCATCCCGCTTGCGGCCGCCACGGGTATCGCGCTGGCCGACCATCATGGCCTGGATGTCCCCTGGTGTTTCAACCGCAAGGAAGCCAAGGATCACGGCGAAGGCGGCAACCTGGTCGGGGCCCCGCTGCAGGGGGACGTCCTGATTATCGACGACGTCATCACCGCCGGCACTGCCATCCGCGAATCACTGGCCATCATCGATGCCGCCGGCGCCCGCGCGGCCGGTGTGGTGATTGCGCTCGACCGCCAGGAACGCGGTCGGAGTGAGCGTTCAGCCATCCAGGAGGTGGAACAGGACCTGGGCCTGACAGTGACCAGCATTATCACGCTGCAGGAACTGCAGGATTTCCTGGCGGACAGGCCGGAGTACGCAGAGTCCCTGCAAGCCATTACCCGTTACCGGGAGCAATACGGAATATTTGCCTGAACAGCAGGCATTGGCCGCCGGCCTGCGGGGCTCTGCGGTCAGCCAATCACCAGTTTCACCCCGATCACCAGCGTAATCACCTCAAACGCCCGCTTGATCCAGCGGTTACCTTTTTTGATCGCCAGGTGCGCCCCGAAATACCCCCCCAGTAATGATCCGGCCAGTAACACCGGTATCCAGTCCCAGCGAATATCGGCCAGTAAACCCAGCGTGACGGCACCGCTGCCGTTCCAGAAAACGCCGACCAGGATCAGGGTGAAAGCGACCGCCCGCCGGTAGTCCAGGCCAAACCAGCGCACCAGCCACATGGTCACGAACAACCCGGTCCCCGAGGTTAGCGAACCATTCAGTACGCCGATCCCGAACAGGCCCAGTCCTCCCGTCAGGAAACCACCGAAGTCACGGTGCCGAATAGTATTTTCCTGCCCCAGGCCGGGATTCAGCCAGGAGTACAGCCCCAGCCCCGCCGTCAGCACACCCAGGGCCATTTCCGCCACCCGCCCCGGGATATCGATAATCAGGTTTGCACCCAGCACCACACCCGGCAGACCGGTCGCAAGTATGAATAATGCAAGGTTTTTTTCCAGGCCGCCCTCCCTCAAGTGGCGCACTGTCGCGCCGATACCCAAGGCAACACTGGCCACTTTGTGGGTGGCGAGCGCGACCACAAAGGGCAGGCCCAGGAAGATCAGCGCCGGCAACTGAATCAGACCGGCACCGCCACCGGAAAAGGCGGAAAACAGGTTGGCCAGCAGGGAAATAATGAACAGGGCGAGCTGATCGAACCAGTCCACTATCCACTCACCGGAGCATGGAACAGAACATACATGAGCATAGATTTCCGTACCAGATGTTGCATGGCACTGCTACTCGGCAGCGTCCTCTGCCTGCCGTCCACCTATTCATACGCCGGCAAACTCCTCAAATGGGTCGATGACAACGGCCAGGTTCGCTATGGTGACCAGATCCCGCCTCAATATGCAAAGAAAAAACTCGAGACCCTGAGCGACCAGGGCATCGTGGTCGAAACCAAAGAAGCCGCCAAAACGCCTGAACAGCTGGCGGAAGAAAAGCGTCAACAGGCTCTGATCAAGGAGAAAGAACGCATCCGCATCGAGAAGGCCCGCCGGGACAGCATCCTGCTGGACACCTTTACCAACGAAGACGAAATGGTGATGACGCGTGACGGTAAAATAGAAGCCATCGAGGCAGTCATCCGCGTAACCAACAAGCGCACCGAAAAGAACAAACAGCGCCTTGCCGACCTGAAACTCAGGGCGGCCAACCTGGAACGTTCCGGCAAGCCCGTGCCAAAGAAACTCCTGAAAAGCATCAATGACATGCGCAAGCAGATCCAGTCCAACAACCGCTACGTTGCCAACCGCCTGGTGGAACAGCAGCGTATCCGGGACCGGTTTGAAGCCGACATCCATCGCTTCCGTGAGCTGAAGGCCGCCCAGGCAAAACTGATGTCGGAATAACAGGCTCCCAGGAGCCTGTCGGGTTTAGGAACAATCTACTGCGCTGGCGGGAGAGCGGCCCGGATTCCCGCAATTTTTCGTTGCGTAGGTCCACTAT
>JALSRZ010000056.1 GCA_026984515.1 Thiohalobacter sp.
GCAGGGGACTGAAAATCCCCGTGTCGGCAGTTCGATTCTGTCCCTGGCCACCATATTCATCAACGAGACAAAAGGTCTTCTGTTTTTAATCCCCGTGTCCGTCTGCGCGCTCTCGGTACGCCTGTGCTGATGCTGGAAGCGGCGTGGCAGCGATTACCAACCCCCCTCGAACACCTGGAAGGCGATCATCCGCATGCCGGCGCCGCACTGACCGCCGGGGGATCAAGCGCCTCACCCGCAGCCAGGTGAACCTGGGCATCCACCGGCAGCAGAAGAAACTGCTTGCGTTCAAGGGCAATGTGAAGTGGGAGTGTGATCTTGCCGGGATGCGGAGCAGGCGTGGTCCGTGATCCTGGTCGATCGACTTCTTTGCCGGCCGCAACCTGCCCCACGTGGACGTGCTGGAGCAATGCATCCTCGACAACGAGGACCTGGCTCCTGTGCCACGTGGCGCCTTCCGGTTCATAGGCCCATGGGCGACTGCGGTGTGAACCGAGCCATTCGGTCAGGAAGCCCTGCTGCAAAGGATCAGGGCATGGCGTGGAAGGATGACCCGCAGCCCGTTGGCTGCCTGCACCTGATCCAGGCCTGAGGTGCGAAGGCGCCGGCTTCGGCCGGCAAGGTAAATGGAGAAGAAAGCGTGCAGTGGGATGGCGGATTTTCTGGTGTGGATTTAAGTCAGAACAATCGCATCATAAACATGGATAATATTGATCTGAGAGTAAGTAAAGTCTGCCCAGAAAGTCCGCACGTTGCCACCTGATACAGGCAGCCCCGTTGCCGGGTATTATGCGCCATCTGATAACCGACCCGTCTCTCCAGCACGTGTAATATTAACCCGGCAACAAAATATATCGCATTCAGGGCTTCAGGCAGGCGCCGGAACAAGGCGCAGTGCGCAGGCAAGGGTCATTCCCTTGCCAAGCGCTGGAACGCAGGTCCGGCACCTGCCTGAAGCCCCTAACCCTATGATATTCAAAGACAGGCCGCGGCGTGCCCGTCCGCAAACTGCGTTGCCCCATCTTGCTGTAGGGTGGCTACAGCGGCGATGGGCCGCCTTGCTGCGAACCGGCACGCCACGGCTGAATGCGATATATACTGTTGCCGGGTTAATAATCGCCCCCGGAAGTGCCTGGACTATCGAACCCCCAGTCAGGTATTTTTCGGGATTAAAGCCCCTGTTGCACTGGCGGGTTGAATCCGCGTATCAAAACAAGTCGGTTTTAAGACCTTTTTCATACCGCGTTTGTGGGACAGCAGTGATCCCAGTGATGCGCCAAAACTTGAGATATCCTGTATGCCTAACACACTCGCTCATTTTGGTGTTGAGGGATTGGTCATTCGTAGGCTGCTTCGCGGATCGGACCTAAAGTGGATTTACGTCAGTTGTATCATCCCTGATTTACCCTGGATTTTTCAACGAGTGGCGCATGTTGCTATCCCTCGTATAGATCCATTTGATTTGCGGCTCTACGTGACCGTGCAGGCCTCGCTTTTTTTCAGCCTGATTCTCGGGGCAGCCTTGTCGATGTTTTCGGTGAACACGTGGCGCACGCTTTCCATCCTCTCGATGGGTGCAACGCTCCATCTTATTATGGATGCACTACAAACCAAATGGGGCAATGGCGTGCATTTATTTGCACCGTTTGACTGGACTCTTTGGAATGCCGGCCTTTTTTGGCCGGAGGACTTTCCAACACTCGCCCTAACTGGGTTTGGATTGCTCTATTTTCTGAACCATTTGAAACGAACCATGACCGAGCCGGTTGATTTTCTGGTTCCACGTGGAAGAAAGCTGCTATTGATGGCAGGGTTGCTGGTCGCATATTTTGCCGGGCCCTTGCTTATGACTCAATTTGCTGAGCATTCTGACAGCCACTATGTCAAGATCTTGCGCGAGAAACAGTTACGTATCGGTCGGTATATAGAAATCGATCGGGCCAACTACAAGATTACTGAGTCAGGGGGGAAGCTGGAAATATTCAGTGGGGAAAAACTGGATCTCGTTGGCGTTGAACTCAACCATCCAGCATCTATCTCTGTACGAGGCAGATTCGTCGGCGAGAATCGAATCAACGTAGAAGCGTGGCATTTGCATTCAATAAATCGGGATTACGCAACGTATCTTGGCTTGTCCTTGTTGGCCACTGTATGGATCGTTGGCTTGTTCCGTCAATATATCGATCGGAAATGAGCTGAGATAACATGGCCTTTTCATGGGCGGCCGCGGGTTTGAATATACAACATGGCCTGCCACCCACGGAACCACTGGATAACGTTGGGCATGGTATTAACCCGGCAACAATATATATCGTATTCAGCCGCGGCCTGTCTTTGAATATCATAGGGTTAGGGGCTTCAGGCAGGTGCCGGACCTGCGTTCCAGCACTTGGCAAGGGAATGACCCTTGCCTGCGCACTGCGCCTTGTTCTGGCGCCTGCCTGAAGCCCTGAATGCGATATATATTGTTGCCGGGTTAATATTGATTTGCGAAACAAATCAGGCCCATCGATTGCGAGCGGAGTGGCAGAGTGGCAATGCGCCACTATTCAAAACAGGATAAGCAGATAGGATGGATATTTTTAAGTTCCGCGACAAAATAATCGACGACTATCGAAGCTTTACCCGAAGTTTTACCCGGATTCGGGCGGACGATCTCCAGGCATTTCTCGACCATGCCTATGAGCGCCAACACTTCTGGCCAGCTCCACTGATCCAGATGAATCCCAGGTTCGTTCGCGGTCGGACCATCAATGAGATGGTGGCTAACGAATTACTCCATCCGGAGTGCGCGAACGTGTTTCGGGTAGGTAAGCGCGATGGGAATCCAGGCAAGACGCTCGTGCTGCACAAGCATCAGGATGAGGCCATTGAGATTGCAAACCGCAACGCGAGCTATGTTCTGACTACCGGAACGGGTTCTGGCAAGTCACTGAGTTACTTCGTGCCCATCGTTGACCATGTTCTTGAGCAGAAGGAATCGAGTCCGGCACCCGGGATCAGGGCCATCGTCATCTATCCGATGAATGCACTGGCAAACAGTCAGCTCGACGAGCTGAACAAGTTCCTCAAGGAGGGTTACCCGGACGGCGAGGAGCCAGTCAGCTTCGGGCGTTATACAGGGCAGGAAAGCCAGGACGAGCGAGAGGCCATGGCGGCCAATCCGCCTGATATTCTGCTCACCAATTTCATGATGCTGGAACTCATCATGACCCGGCAGAATGACACTGACAAGGCTATCGTTCGCCATGCCAAGGGGTTGCAGTTTCTTGTGTTGGACGAATTGCACACCTATCGTGGCAGGCAGGGTGCCGATGTTGCCTTGCTGGTGAGGCGGGTCAGAGAGGCGCTCAATCCTGACCTGCTGTGCATTGGCACTTCGGCCACCATGGCAAGCGAAGGCACGCTGGAAGATCGCAATCGCACGGTGGCGCAGGTCGCCAGCAAGTTGTTTGGGCGTTCGGTTCGGCCTGGGCATGTCATTACCGAGACCTTGCAACGCATTACTGAAGGGGCGCCGGAGCAACCGCAATCGGTACTCCAGGCAGCCATTGCTCAAGCTGTCCCCACCGCTGCCGAGCGGGATGCGTTGCGCAGACATCCGGTAGCCATTTGGGTTGAGACCCACCTGGGACTAAACCGGGTGGGTGAGCGCTGGGAGCGAGCGCAGCCGCGTTCGCTGGATCAGGCCGCTGAGATGTTGAGCGAAGCCTCGGGGGGTGATGTCGATGCCTGTCAGCGTTACCTGCGCGAATTTCTGTTGTTGTGCCAAAGAAAAGATCTTTTTGCCTTTCGCCTGCATCAATTCGTCTCCGGTGCTGGCAACCTCTACACTACGCTGGAAGCACCCGGCGAGCGCTACATCGACCTCTCCGGCCAGCAAGTGCAACCCGGCCAACGCAGCAAGCGTCTGTTCAATGTTGCCTTCTGCCGCGAATGTGGCCAGGAATATTATCCGGTGTGGGCGCAACATGAGCACAAGGCACTGCGGCAATTCGAGCCGCGGGAGTTGAACGAGCGTACCCGCGATGAGGACGATGAATTCGGTCTGTTCATGCCCGATCCGCGTGGCAAATGGGACGATGAAGACATCGACAACTACCCCGAGTTGTGGATCGACTATGCACGCGATGAGCCACGCCTGAAGCCGCATTTTCGCAAGTATCGCCCACAGGCGGTGCAGGTCGATACGGACGGGGCGGTTGGCGACAATGGGCTGTGGGGTTGGTTTCTGCCGGGTAATATGCGCTTTTGCCTGCAATGCGGCGTCAGC
This sequence comes from Thiohalobacter sp., assembly GCA_026984515.1. GTDB lineage: Bacteria > Pseudomonadota > Gammaproteobacteria > DSM-19610 > DSM-19610 > Thiogranum. The sequence goes on from JALSRZ010000056.1 coordinate 4,274, forward strand.
TATCACGCACACAGTAAGGAATCGTCACGCCTCAGCAGCCTCAGCAGTGAAGGTCGTAGCTCGGCCACCACGACGCTGACACTTTCCGCGCTGCGACACATGCTGCTGGAGGAATCCGAGTTGCCGCCGGCTGCGCGCAAGCTGCTCTGCTTCACCGATAACCGCCAGGATGCTTCACTGCAAGCCGGGCATTTCAACGACTCGATTCAAATCCTGTTGCTCCGCAGTGCGGTGCTGACGGCCGCGCGTCAGATGGCACAGCGCGAGGAACGCCTCAGTGACCGTAACCTGACGCAGCAGGTCTTCCAGGCGCTTGGATTCGACCGCAATGATCCAGACATCCGCCGTGAATACATGTCCAACCCCGACGCCATGGGCCCGGCCCGCCGTCGCGCCGAGGATGCAATGCGCGATGTGCTCGGCTACCGGCTCTATTTCGACCTGCGCCGTGGATGGCGTTTCACCAACCCCAATCTGGAGCAGCTCGAGCTGCTGCGTATTGAATATGAAGGGTTATCTGATACGGCCAGGGAAGCTTCGCTATGGCATGAGAGCCACCCCTTGTTGCGCAATGCCAAGCCGGAGGTTCGGGCTGGGATCCTCAAGCAGTTGCTGGACCTCATGCGTCAATCGCTTTGTATCAAGACCCGTTACCTCGATCGCGTTGCACTGGAACAAATCCAGCAGGCCAGCCACAACTACCTGCGTGAACCCTGGGGCTTCACCGAAGACGAGCGTCCCGAGCAGGCCTGTTTTCTTGTGCCAGGGCCCAAAGGCAAGCAAAACGATTGGCAGATTATCCCCCTTTCCAGCCGCTCCCGGTTTGGCAAGGAATTGCGCAAACAGAGCACCTGGGGCGGAGCACCTGCCGACTTCCCGGAAAAATTCAACGAAGCGGTATTTGAGCAGATATTGGCTGACTTGCTGCGCGCTCTGGAGCGCTTTGGTCTGATAGAAGCCGCTGCGCTGGAGCGTGGCCGCAAAGGGTATCAAATCATTGCTGACACCCTGGAATGGCATGTGGCGACGGATGATGAGCAGACCGGTCAGCCATCAGCGGACAAGGTGGCCAACTATTTCCGCAACCTCTACGAGAACATCGCCACGTATCTGGGGCGGGGCGAGGCCCAGCTTTTCCGGCTGGAGGCCAGGGAGCATACCGCGCAGGTGGATCAGGAAGACCGGAAGGTGCGTGAGGAGCGATTCCGTGATGCCGAACTGCCGGTGCTGTTCTGCTCACCCACCATGGAGTTGGGGGTCGATATTGCCGAACTCAATACTGTCTATATGCGCAATGTTCCTCCCACGCCCGCCAACTACGCCCAGCGCAGCGGCCGGGCAGGGCGTTCCGGGCAGCCCGCACTGGTACTGACCTACTGCGCGGCCCGCAGTCCGCACGACCAATATTTTTTCTCAGACCCCGTGCGCATGGTGCAAGGACAGGTGCGAGCGCCGACACTGGATTTGACCAACGAAGAATTGATTCGCAGTCACCTGCATGCCGTCTGGTTGAGCGAAACGGGACAACAGTTGGCCAATTCGGTCGCCGATGTGCTCGACATGGAGCAAGGCGACAAACTGCCCTTGCGCACCGAACTGAAGGCAATGCTCGACGCGGAGCAGGCGCGGTTGCGCAGCTCGCGCCGGGCCATTGCCATCATGGGCATGCTGGCGGATGAACTCACACCGGAGAACGCACCGTGGCACCACGAAGGCTGGCTGGATCAAACCATTCGCAGCGCCTTTCGTGCCTTCGATCAGGCGCTCGATCGCTGGCGCAACCTCTATCTGTCGACCACCCGGCAGATGAACCAAGCGCATCAGATACAGCTGAATGCCGCCGCCAGCGATGCCGAACGGCAGGAAGCCGCGCGGCGCTACAACGAGGCGCGCACCCAGCAAAACTTGTTGTTGCAGTCCAGGCCCACGCTCAATTCCGATTTCTACACATACCGTTATCTGGCCAGCCAGGGCTTCCTGCCGGGTTACAACTTTCCAAGATTGCCGTTGATGGCCTTTATCCCGGCCCGGCGCGAAAAAGTGGGCCGCGACAGCTTCCTCGCCCGCCCGCGCTTTCTCGCCATTTCCGAATTTGGCCCCTTGAGCGTCATCTACCACGAGGGCAGTCAGTACCGGGTGCGGCGCGTCATTATTGGCGTGCGCGAAGAGGATGGCGCCGACAGCAGTATCGGCTTGCCGACCCGCAGCGTCAGGCTGTGTCCGGTCTGTGGCTACGGTCATTTCGAAGCGCATCGGGATGATGAGCGTTGCAATGCCTGTGGCGCACCGCTGGAAGGCGGCATGTCACTGCAAACACTCTACCGCGTCGAAAATGTCAGTGCGCGCCGCGCCACCCGTATCACCTCGGACGAGGAGGAACGGCTGCGCCAAGGCTATGAGATGCAGACCACCTTGCAATACGCCACCGACAACGGCCGCCAACAGGTGATCAAGAGCGAATTCCGCAGCGATGATACGCCCATACTCGAAATTCACTACGCCCCCGCCGCCACCGTCTGGCGGATCAATCTGGGCTGGCGCCGCCGTAAGGAGAAGAGCATCTACGGTTACAACATCGATGTGACCACAGGCTTCTGGGCCAAGGATGCGCAAGCGCCGGAAGACGAGGATCAGGCCGCTGAAAAATCGGTCAGCCAGGTGCAGCGCATCGTGCCCTATGTGGAAGACCGGCGAAATGTGTTGATCGTCCACCCCGCAGACCTACTCGATGAAGAGACGATTATCACGCTCCAATATGCGCTGAAACGGGGGATTGAAACGGTCTTCCAACTGGAAGAGAGCGAACTGATGGCCGAACCCCTGCCGACCCGGGAACAGCGCAACGCCATCTTGTTCTACGAATCGGCCGAAGGTGGCGCCGGTGTGCTCACCCGGCTGGCCAACGATCCTTCGGCGATGCAGCGGGTGGCCTGGGCTGCGCTGGAGGTCATGCATTACAAAGGCGACCGCTCTAATTGCACGCATGCCAGCCTGGAAGACACGGAACCGGATTGTGAAAAGGCCTGCTACCGCTGCCTGCTCAGCTACTACAACCAGCCCGATCATGGCGAAATCGACCGCAAGAATGAGGCGCTGCTCGATCTGTTGTGCCAGCTCACCCAGGCACAGTTCCAGCGAGGCACCCTGGGGCGGGATGCCGAGGCGCATATCGAAGAGCTGGAGCGTGTCTCCGGCAGCAGCCTGGAGCAGGCCTGGATTGACCATCTCAAGCGCCATGGTTATCGCTTGCCAGACAAGGCGCAGTTCACCCTGGAGGCGTTCCACACCCGCCCCGATTTCGGTTATCTGGATGCCCAGGCGTTGATCTACATCGACGGGCCACACCACGAGTCGCAGCACCAGCAGGCCATCGACGATCAGTTGACCGCCCGGTTGGAGGATGCCGGTTTTCTGGTGATCCGCTTTCCCAAGGAGCAGTCTGCCTGGCCGGCCATTTTCGCCCGCCATCCGGACATATTCGGCAAGGAACAAACAGCATGAGCGACGCACTGCAATATCAACCCGGCAGCTTGGTTCAGGCGCGGGGCCGGGAATGGGTGGTACTGCCGGGATCCAGCCCTGAAATCCTCTCCCTGCGGCCGCTCGGTGGCGCCACCGAGATCACCCGCGTCTATGTGCCGCTGGAAAAAGACGCCCTGCAACCGGCCAGTTTTCCTCCGCCGGATCCGCAGCGTGTCGGCAGCCGCAGCGCGGGTCTGTTGTTGCGGGATGCCATCACCCTCAAGCTGCGCGCGGGAGCCGGGCCATTCCGCAGCTTCGGCCATGTCGCCGTGGAGCCGCGCCCCTATCAGCTGGTTCCCTTGCTGATGGCCCTGAGGCTCGAAGCCATCCGCCTGCTCATCGCCGACGACGTGGGTATCGGCAAGACCATCGAGGCCGCCCTGATCGCCCGCGAGATGCTCGACCGGGGGGAGATAGCGAGTTTCACCGTGCTTTGCCCTCCGCACCTCTGCGAGCAATGGCAGGACGAACTCAAGACGCACTTCAATATCGACACCGAAATCGTGCGCACCAGCACCGCCGGCCGGCTCGAACGCGGCCTGCCCGCCGGGAAATCGCTGTTCGAGGTTCACCCGTTTACCGTGGTCAGCCTCGACTACATCAAATCCGACCGTCGCCGGGATGAGTTCCAGCGCGCCTGTCCCGAATTTGTCATCGTCGATGAAGCCCACAGCTGCACCCAGGGGCGTGGCCGAGGCCGCCAGCTACGCTTCAAGCTGCTTGCCGGACTGGCGGAACAGGCAGACCGGCACATGATTCTGCTCACCGCCACCCCGCACAGTGGCGACGACGAAGCCTTTTACAACCTGCTGGGGCTGCTCGATCCGGACTTCCGGCAGTTGGGTGAAGTCGAAGCACAACAGCGCAAATCGCTGCGTGAGCGGCTGGGCCGACACTTCGTTCAGCGCCGCCGCGCCGATATCGAAGAGTGGCAGGACAAGCATCTGTTTCCCGACCGCCTCACCCGTGAGACCACCTACCGCCTCAGCGGAAGCTGGGGGCAACTGTTCAACGATGTGCTGGAATATGCCCGCGAAATGATCCGCCAGGGGGAAGGGCTGGATCAGCGCCGCCAGCGCATGAACTGGTGGGCGGCACTGGCCTTGCTGCGCTGCATTTCTTCCTCGCCCGCGGCGGCGGTGCAGGCCTTGCGCACACGCATTTTGGCCGAAGAGCAACATGCCGACAGCGCCGAACTCAGCGCCGAGCTGGAGCAGTCCCTCGCCGCCACCGTGTTCGACGGCGAGGACGACACCCTCTCCAGCGACGACAACACCCCCGGGGCGCTGACCAGCGACAATGCGGTTTATCTGGGTGTGCTGCTGGAGCAGGCCAAGGATCTGCTCGGCCCACGCAACGACCCCAAGCTCAAGGCGCTGATCCGCGAGCTGAAGGCGCTCAGCGGTGACGGCTTCCACCCCGTTGTTTTCTGCCGCTATATCGCCACCGCCCACTATGTGGCCGAGCATGTCGGCAAGGCGCTCAAATCCAGCCATGTCACCGCTGTCACCGGCGAACTGACGCCCACCGAAAGGGAAGCGCGGGTATTGGCGTTGGGCGATTACCCCGAGCGAATCCTGATTGCCACCGACTGCCTCTCCGAAGGCATCAACCTGCAAGAACACTTCGACGCCGTGCTCCACTACGACCTCTCCTGGAACCCGACCCGCCACGAACAGCGGGAAGGGCGGGTGGATCGCTATGGCCAGACAGCCCCGCAAGTGCGTGCCGTCATGCTCTACGGCCAGGACAACCCGGTGGACGGCGCCGTATTGCGCGTGATTCTGCGCAAGGCCGAGCGCATCCGGCAGGAGCTGGGCGTGATGGTGCCGATGCCCGAGGATGAAAACCGCATCACCCAGGCGGTGCTGCAAGCGGTAATGATGGGCAAGGGCAGCCTAGGTGCCCCACAGGAACAACTCAGCCTCTCGCTGGAGGAGATCGACGACCACCTGGAAAGCGAATGGGAAAGCCTGCGCGAAAAGGCGGCCCGCAATCGCACCATCTTTGCCCAGCGCCGACTGCGCCCGGATGACGTGCTGCCGGAATGGCAACGGGCCATGGCGGCGCTCGGCAGTCAGGACGACGTGGCGCGATTCATCCGTCAGGCGGCCGAACGGCTGGGTGCGCCGCTGGAGGTGCGCGGCGACAGCCAGCGCCTGCCGGTGCGCCACCTGCCCATTGGGCTCAAGGAGCGGCTTGCCGCCCATGACATCCGCGATGCGCTGGATCTCTCGTTTCACTACCCGCCGCCGGAAGGCGCCCTCTACCTGCATCGCAGCCACCCACTGGTCAGTGAGCTGGCGGACTACCTCACCGAAGTGGCCCTGGACGGCGATCCGGAAGTGGCAGCCCGGGCGACCGCGCTGTTCACCACTCAGGTGGAGACGCGCACCACCATCTGGCTGCTGCGCCTGCGGATTCAGATCACCTTCACCCGCGCGGATCAGGCCCATACCCTGCTCGCCGAGGAGGCGCTCAGCGTTCAGCAAGCGGGCAGTGACGCCTTGCAGCTGCTGCCGCCTGAACAACTGCGCCAACTGCTGGGGGCGCAGGCCGAGCGCAATATGGCGCCGGATCTGCGCAGCCGTCACGTGGGCCGCGCCCTGGAGGGTTTGTCCGATCTTCAGCCCCAGCTGGATGCCCTGGCGCGGCAGCGGGCCGACGCCATTCTGGCCGACCACCGCCGCGTGCGCGATGCCGCCCAGGCGCGGGGCAGTTACCAGGTCGATGCGATGCTGCCGATGGACGTGATCGGCTGCTACGTCCTCATTCCCGCACGGAGCTTCTGATCATGGCCCGACGTACCGACCGAGGCACCGGCTTTGACGCGTTGCGCATCGAGGGTGGCCTGTTGCCCGCCGAATTCCTCAACACCATCGCCAGCCTGCAAGCGCCGGCCCAGTCCGAGGCCGACTATGCCATCGACCCCGGCCTCAAACTGCGGGATGAGATCGGCCGTTACTGGCGTATTGCCCACACCCTTTGGCAGCGCTATGACGACCAGAGCCCGCGTGCCGACCTGAACGCCCGCGATGTCGGCATCAAGCGTTGGCTGGTGTACCTGTTCCAGCGCGTGCTGGGCTACGACGACCTCGCGGCGACAGCGCCACTGACCATCGACGAGCGGCGTTTTCCCATTACCCATCGGGCCTGTGGTGGCGCCGTGCCGCTGGTGCTCACCACCCGCGACCGTCCGCTCGACAAGGGCGACCCACGGTTTGGCGAGGAAGGGCGCAAACGCTCGCCGCATGGGCTGGCCCAGGAATACCTCAACGCCGAGGAGGCCTGCCTGTGGGCGCTGGTCAGCAATGGCACCCATCTGCGCCTGCTGCGCGACAACCCCAGCATGACCCGCCCGGCCTATATCGAGGTGGATCTGGAGCGCATGTTCCGTGAGGAACTCTACCCCGATTTCGCCGCTTTCTGGCTCATCTGTCACGCCAGCCGGCTGCGGCCGGGTGAACCGGCCAGGCCGGAAAGCTGCATCATCGAGGGCTGGCGCAACCAGGCCCAGGAGACCGGCGAACGCGCCCTGGAGCACCTGCGCGAAGGGGTGGAGCGGGCCTTGCGCGAGCTGGGCAGCGGCTTTCTGGAGCACCCGGACAACCACGCCCTGCGCCAGGCCATCGAGACGGGCGTGCTTTCCGGTGAGGCCTATTTCCAGCAACTGTTGCGGCTGATCTATCGTCTTATCTTCCTGTTCACCGCCGAAGACCGCGACATTCTCCACCGCCCGGCGGCATCCGCCGAGGCGCGGGCGTTGTATCGCGATGGCTACAGCGTCAGTCAACTGCGCGAGCGTGCCAGCCGCAGCCGGGGCGATCGCCATCATGACCTGTGGCAAGGGCTGAAGATCACCGTGCAGGCGCTGCAAAGCGGTGAGGATGCCCTTGGTTTGCCGCCGCTTGGCGGCTTGTTCGATGCGCGCCAGTGCGCCGACCTCGACAAGGCCCGCCTGCCCAACACCCGCTTGCTGGCGGCGGTTCACGCCCTGACCTGGTTCCGCTCCAACAACGCGCTGAGCCGCATCAACTACCGCGATATGGACACTGAAGAGCTGGGCAGCGTGTATGAAAGCCTGCTGGAGCTGGTGCCGGTGATCCAGGTGGAGAGCCGCCCCTGGTCTTTCGGTTTTCTGGGTGATCCGGTACCCGGACAGGCCCAGCCGCAACAGAAAAAACGCGGTGGCGCGCGCAAGACCACCGGCAGCTACTACACCCCGGACGGCCTGGTGCAGGAGCTGATCCAGTCCGCCTTGGCGCCGGTTATCGAACGCGCCCTGAAGGAGAACCCGGACAAGCCCGTCGAGGCGCTGCTGGCGCTGAAGATTGTCGATCCCGCGGTGGGTTCGGGGCATTTTCTGCTCGCCGCCGCCCGCCGTCTGGCCGCCGAGGTGGCGCGCCTGCAGGCCGGTGCCGATCAGCCCACGGAGGCGGATTACCGCCATGCCCTGCGCGAGGTGGTGGCGCACTGCATCTATGGCGTGGATTTGAACCCCCTGGCCGTGGAGCTGTGCAAGACCGCGCTGTGGCTGGAGACCGTCGAGCCGGGCAAGCCGCTGGGCTTTCTCGACGCCCACATCCGCTGCGGCAACGCCCTGGTCGGTGTGCTCGACCCGGCCATCCTCAAGGACGGCATCCCCGACGCCGCCTACAAGCCGCTGACCGGCGATGACAAGAAAGCCGCCGCCCAATTGAGGAAGGCCAACAAGGCCGCCCGCGAGGGCGGCGTGCAGGCGCTCGACTTCAGCGCCGCCGTGGCCGAGCCTGAGCTGTGTGCCGTGGACCTCGACCACATGCCGGAGGACACCCCCGCTCAGATCGCCGACAAGCGTGCCGCCTGGGAAGCGGCGCAGGCCAGTCGCGCCTGCCGCCACCAGCGCCAGCTTGCCGACCTGTTCACCGCCGCCTTCTTTGCCCCCAAGACGCTGGCAACGCTGGACGCCGTGCCCACCAGCGCCGACCTCGCCGACTGGCGCGAAGGCCGCGCCGTCCGCGCCGCCGTGGCGCAGCAGGCCGAAGAGCTCGCCGCCGCACACCGTTTTTTCCACTGGCACATCGAGTTTCCTGAGGTCTTTGCTCGGGGTGGTTTCGACTGCGTGTTGGGGAACCCGCCGTGGGATCAGCTACAGTTCGATCCTCGAGAATTCTTCTCAACCCGTGTACCAGCAATTGCGAATGCCCAGCATGCTTCAGCAAGAAGCATGCTGATAGATCAACTAGAAGATGAGAATCCAAGTCTCTATCGTCGCTATCAGGTAGAGAATGACAAAATCCTTAGACAGCAGGCATTCGTACATGAAGGAGGTCGCTTCCCGTTAACCGCCTTTGGCAGGATCAATTTCGCACCACTGTTTGCAGAACTTTCCGTCAATCTACTTAATGAGAACGGACGCTCTGGAATCGTGGTGCCGAGTGGAATCGCCACGGATTCATTTACTCAAAAGTTTTTCCGGTCTCTGTTCGAGGGAAATAGGCTGATTTCGTTATACGACTTCGAGAACCGGGAGGCCCTGTTTCCCGGTGTGCACCGCAGCTACAAGTTCAGCCTGCTCACCCTCGGCAGCCATGCACCCGAGGCCGACTTCCTGTTCTTCGCCACCCGCATGGAACACCTGAAGGACCCGCGCCGCCACTTCACGCTCTCCGCAGCCGACATCGCCCTGATCAACCCCAACACCCGCACCTGCCCCGTATTCCGCAGCCGCCGCGATGCCGAGCTGACCAAACAGATCTATCGCCGGGTGCCGGTGCTCATCGACGAGGCCGAAGGCGAAACGGGCAATCCCTGGGGAATCAATTTCATGCTGATGTTCATGATGAACACGGCGAGTCACTTGTTCCGCACCCATGCCCAGCTCGCCGAGGCCGGCGCCAGCCCGAAAGGCCCCAACTGGGTGCTGCCGGACGGCGAGCTGTATGTGCCCCTGTACGAGGCCAAGATGGTCCACCAGTTCGACCACCGCTGGGCCGAATACGAGGAAGACGGCAAGACCACCCGCGACCTCAGCGACGAAGACCACGCCGACGCCACCCGCAGCGCCCGCCCGCGCTACTGGGTGTCCAAGCCCGACGTGGAAAAGCGCCTCCAGGCCCGCGACTGGCAGCGCGGCTGGCTGCTGGGCTGGCGGGACATCTGCCGCTCCACCGACGAACGCACCGTCATCGCCGGCGTGGTGCCGAGGGTGGGGGTGGGGAATAATCTGCCGTTAATGTTCCCCGGAAATCAATATGAACCGCTCTTGTCGGCGGCTCTAGTCGCAAACCTGTCAAGCATCGCCTTTGATTTTGTCGCACGGCACAAGGTTGGCGGTACACACCTCAATTTCTTCATTATCAAGCAGCTGCCCGTGCTGCCCCCCGACACCTACCGCCCCGCCGACCTCGACTTCATCGTCCCCCGCGTCCTCGAACTCACCTACGTGGCCTCCGACCTGCGCCCCTGGGCCGAAGACCTGGGCTACCGCGGCGACCCCTTCCCCTGGAACCCCGACCGCCGCCGCCAGCTCCGCGCCGAGCTGGATGCGTACTACGCCCGCCTCTACGGCCTCACCCGCATTGATCTGCGCTACATCCTCGACCCCGCCGACGTCGAAGGCGACGACTACCCCTCCGAAACCTTCCGCGTGCTCAAGAAAAACGACATCAACACCTTCGGCGACTACCGCACCCGGCTGCTGGTGCTGGATGCCTGGGATCGGTTGGAAAAAGGAGCATTACAGTGAACAATGGTTCAACCTCAATGTCCTCCCGGGTAGTGCCGGTGAACGGTGACTGACATGACTGCACAAACAAATCCGCTGTTTAAATACTTCACCATCCAGGGTTTCAAGAGCTACCGGGAGGCTCGGCTGGATCTGGCGCCCTTGACGCTGCTGGTGGGTGCCAATGCCTCGGGCAAGAGCAATGCGATCGAGGCGATTCGTATTCTTGCCTGGCTGGCGCGCGGCCAGCGCCTGGAGGCCATTACTACCTCGGTGCAGGCCTCGGATACCGGCGTGCGCGGACGGGTGCAAGATCTGGTGTTCGAGGGGGGCGATGGCTTCGAAGTAGGCTGTGGATTGAGCAATATGGAGGGTTGGGATCGCTTGCGGCTGGAGATTGGTGTTGCCGACGAGACCCTGCGCATCGTCAATGAGACGATAGAACGTTCCGATGGCAAGTTTCCCCTCTACCGTGTGGCCAGCGCGGCATCCGGGCTCAGTCATGATCTGAGCGTGGAGTACAACAATTTTGCCCGCGGCGGGAAAAAGCCTCGGGTAGCGTGTTCCGACCAATTGGCGGTCTTCACACAGTTGGAAAGCTCGGCCCGTTTCGAGCGCGGCCACAAGAAGGCGCAGGAGACCATCCCCCGTATTGCCCGGCAGTATCGCGAATTGTTGGCCAATACGCTGTTTCTTGATCCCCGCCCATCGGCGATGCGGGATTATAGCTTTAGAACCGAGACCCGCTTGCAGGATGATGGCGCCAATCTGTCGGCGGTGGTGTATCAGCTTTGTCAGCAGCCGGAGATACAGCAGCGCTTGATTGATTTCGTTGCCAGCCTGCCGGAGCAGGATATCAAGGAGATCGAGTTCATCGAGACGCCGCGCAACGAGGTGATGCTGAAATTGACGGAGAGCTTTGGTGGCCGGGATCGGTCGGTGGAGGCACCATTATTGTCGGATGGCACGTTGCGGGTGTTGTCGATTGCCGCAGCATTGCTGTCGGCGCCCGCCGGGGCGTTGGTGGTCATCGAGGAGATCGACAATGGGGTTCACCCCAGCCGGGCGGAGGGGTTGTTGCGCAATATCCAGTCGGTGGCTTCGCAGCGCGGTCTTTCGGTGTTGCTGACCAGTCATAACCCGGCGTTGCTCGATGCCTTGCCCACCGAGGCGGTGCCAAAAGTGCTGTTTTGCTACCGTGATCCCGATGAGGGCGACAGCCGACTGGTGCAGTTGGCGCAGTTGCCGGATTTCCCTGAGCTCATTGCCCAGGGTACGCTGGGACACTTGATGACGAAAGGGGTGTTGGAACGGTTCGTCAAGTACCGGCCAAGAGGTGAGAAAAAGAAGCAGAAAAACCTGGATTGGCTGGAGGCACTGCGGGCGGAGGGGAAAGGATGACCATTTGCCTGGTGGATACCTCGATCTTCTGCAATATCGTTGAAGTGCCGGGGCGCTGTCAGCATAGAGAGCAGGTCTTGCAGGCGCTGGAGCAGAAACTCAGCGATGAATGGAATCTGCTGCTCCCGCTGGCTGCCGTTATCGAAACCGGGAATCATATTGCGCAGGTGCCCGATGGACGCCGCCGCCGGTCAGCGGCAGAACGGTTTGCCGAGCAGGTTGTTCAGGCAATCAATGGCCAGAGTCCCTGGGTGGTTACACCGATGCCTCATGCTGGGGATTGGCTGGCTTGGCTAGACGAATTTCCAGACAGTGCAATGCGCGGCATGGGTATTGGCGATCTGACCATCCTTAAAGAGTACGAGCGCCAGTGTGCCATATTCACTGCCCGGCGGGTGATGATCTGGTCGCTCGATCAGCATCTGTCAGGCTATGACCGCGATCCTGTTCGAGGCGCTTGAATCATACCCGTTATCCACCTGCCAGAACATGTGACGCATCTTCGCCTGATCGAGGCCTTGGCCGCCAACGGTGCACTGGGGGGGGATTGGGAGCGTACGGATGTCAATTTTCCTCCTCGCTGTTTTGTCGATCAGGGGGCCATCGCCTTTTTGTGCGCCTGGGCTTTGCTGCATCTGCGCGCCGGTCGGAAGGTGGGCTTTTATGGTGATGAGGCCAGTTTGAACTATCTGTCGCGTCTGGATCTGTTTCGTCATACGGGTTTTTCTTATCAGGAACGTTTTGCGCGCCATGCAGAAGTCGGGCGCTTTATTCCGGCCCGGTTGATTGACGGCGAGGAGGATGTGTTCGACGCCAGCAATGCTATTTGTGATTTGGTGTTACGGCAATTTGATCATGCAAGGGACTTCCTGCCTGCCATGGAGTGGGCGGTGTACGAGATCATCGACAATATCCGGCTACATTCGGAGACGCCGGTGCCGGGTGTGATTACCGCCCAGTATTATCCACAAAAGCATCGGCTGGATATTGCCATCGTCGATGCAGGGCGGGGTATTAAGGCGTCCTTGGCGCAGAGCCAGAAACTGTGGAGCCATGGCGATGCGATTACCAAAGCCATCCAGCGCGGTGTGACGCGTGATGCTTCTGTGGGGCAGGGTAATGGGATGGCGGGCACCAACGATATTGTGCGGCTCAATGGTGGCGAGTTGCATGTGTGGACAGGGGATGCGAATTTCAGAATCTATCGGGGGCGCGACAAAGGGTTTTCGCAACTGCCGATGGCGCCGGGAACCGGGGTTTTTCTGCGCCTGGACACGCGCCGTCCGGTAAGGCTCAGCGATACCTTTATCAGTGATCCGGGATGGTCGTATATCGACTATGAAGCGGAGCGCCTCGCCGAAGGTGCAGGTATTCGGGTGGTGGATGAGTGTCTCCATACCGGCGGCAGGGAACCTGCCAGAACCTTGCGGCGCAAGCTGGAGGCCGTCATCGGCGAGATGGATGCGCCGCTGTTGCTGGATTTCGATGGCGTGGAGTCTGCAACCAGCAGCTTCTTCGATGAATTGCTGGGCCGCTTGGTGGCTGCGCTGGGCCAGGGTGTCTTTGTGGATAAAGTGCGCATCGTCAACCTGAAACCGGAACTGGCCGACATGGCCAATGTGACGATTGGGCAGCGGTTGGGGGAGCCGCCGAGCCACTGATTGCAACTGTTATTAACCCGGCAACACTATATATCGCATTCAGGGCTTCAGGCAGGCGCCGGAACAAGGCGCAGTGCGCAGGCAAGGGGCATTCCCTTGCTAGCCCGGATTATTCATGAAGTCGCTCGCGCCCTTGCTTGATCCTTGTCCACACAGGGAATTTTCCTTCCTCGGCAATACAGCCCGTATTCCACTCGGTCGGAAAATCCCCTGTGCGGACAACTCTCTGCGAAATCATCGCGGCGATTCATGAATAATCCGGGCTAGGAGTCTGTCGGATTTAGGATTAATCTACTGCGCTGGTGGGAAAGCGGTCCATTTTTCCTCGATTTTTCGTTGCGTAGACCCACTATGCGCCTCAAAATCGAGAA
>JALSRZ010000057.1 GCA_026984515.1 Thiohalobacter sp.
CTGCAACCTTCAATATCGATAATTCAGTGCTGATCGCCTACGTGGGTGGCAACTGGGTTGCTGACCGCAATATGAGCATCTATTTCGATGACTGGGCCGTGTCTGACCAGCGGATCGGCTGCACAGGGTAGCCTTTTGAACATCTTATACGTAACACCACTGGCGGCCCGCCGGCCCCGACTCACCCGTACATACCGGCTCTGGAAGCCTGCACAGCTATTGACACTATCCGGTTCTTACCAGCCTCCTGTTAATCCAGGCGAATGATTCGATCCAGTTCCGCCACCAACTCGGGGGCCGGCTCTATTCCCCGCACCGCCTGCATTTTAACGAGCACTTCAGCAATTCGTTCGCCCAGATCGTCACCATCATAATACGGAACAACCATACCCTCCTCTACCAACTCCTTAACGAGCTGAAGTTGGTGGTCATCAATATGTTCTCCGTACTTCCTGTAGCGCGGCGCCACAATCGGCATTTTCCCAAGTGATAATGCCAACATAACGCTTCCGGTACCGGAATGCGTGATAACAACGTCAGCATCCTGAATATAGCCTTTAACCTCATCAAATGAAAGAAAGTCACTGCCATCGGAATATGCGGGTGTGTAGGTGGAGTATCCATACTGAATGACTCGCTGTTCATCGGTTCTTAGCCTGTCCACCTCACGCACCAGCCGGTCAAAGGGCTGTTCGTGAGTACCCACCATGGTAAAAATCAATATATTGTTCCTTTAAAAACGGCCTTGCTGTACCTCTTGTCAAGGATTTCCGACTGAACAAAAAAATTGTCAACAAAATTATAAACCAGCTTTCCGGTTAGAGAGAGATCGTTCTTCCTGGCAAAACTTTCGATATATATCGATCTGGCCTTGAAAAGGCCGGCCAGCAACAAAAACGGGACACCTATTCCCGCACCGGTGCTGATGACAACATCGGGCCGTTCCCGGCGAAGTATCTTCCATGCAAGAGCGGCATTTCTCAGCAAGTTGGGAAGATTCCTGTTGGTTGGATAATACCCCCAGTAGGCATGCTCATCTTTCAGCATTGAAGTTGTGTCGGCTTTCTTAAAACTGACCCAGACCCGACTGTAATTCTTCCATAGCGGGTCAAGCAAACTGTACATTTGCAAAAAGTGCCCACCTGACGAGCACACCAGCAATAGTTTCTTACCCTGTCCGCTCACACCTTTTTCCTGTTGCCTGCACACTGCCAGAAGCACATGGAGCCGACCAGCTTTTTCTGGAATATATCGCAGTCGTTGAACTCATCAATACCTTCCTCTGTCAGCGAGTTTCCCGGGCCTGGCAGCCAAACCTGTACATACTTCCTTTAGTGATGACTCGTATAAATCCGGCTTCATTACTCGACAGCACGCTCTTCCAGCCATCTATCCTTGCAGCATCCAGGCCACTTGTACGCTCACCCGTAATACTCGACGCTTGTCCGGATGAAGGATCAAGCATCGACTCTTCATACTGAAGATCGCAGAATTCACATAAATCACGTATCACCGACTCCGGATGTGATAATAGTTCCTCATACGAATAATGCCTGTAGTTGCGCAAATTTTTATACCTGGAATGCACGTACGAAGTCAAAATGTACTGGAACACGGCAAAATACTTTCCTGCAAGCGGCAATAATGCCTTTAGTAAAGGAAATTTTTTCCGAAGCTTTGCTGTGCCCCCGGGGTCGTTGGTTTTTGAGGCTGCCAGCGCTCTTGGATCACGGGAAATATGAATGATCGGCGCCTCTGGATACCAGTCAGCCAGGCGCCTGATATAGGTGGGATATACGGGAAACTTGACCACCAACCTTTTGCTCGGCCGAAGTCGTGTCGCCTCTTCAATTAAAATCCTGAAAATTTCGCCAGGATTTCTCTCCCCGGCAGCCAGTATCCTGGAATACAGGGATTCCTTTATCCCCTGGTCCCTGAGATCCTGTATCTGACGCCAGAACCATATACCCTGCTGCATACCTTTATGGAGGTGCTTCTGAAACATTGCATCCACCAGTTTCCGCACATTTTCTTCCTTGCGCAGATCCCCCATATCCCTGACCACATCGCGAAAGTCCTTGCGCCATATACTCAGGAAATGCATTTCCTGCAGAGACGTCACCGCTGAATTCCGACTGATTACACGAGACCACAGGGTGCTCCCTGCCCGCGGCAACCCCAGGATAAATATAGGAGTCGTTGTAGTCACAGGTGGTTAACTTCAAACGTCATTGTCTGTTATCTTGAGCGCGACAGCGATGTGGATTGTACCCCGAGCACCAGAACCACCAGTTGCGCCAATGATTTTGGCTGCAATTTCAACATGGAATTGAACAACATCCCTGCTGCCCGCTTTCGTTCCCCGCTACTCCAGTATAACCTGGCTGAGCGCCTGATGGCCGAGTGCTCTACGCGACGCATGCGTACCAACAGCGCCTGATCTGCATCGTGCTGACTGAACCATTCATATAACATTTTTGCCGCTATTGACCGGAAATACCATGCTCGTGGCTGATTTGAACTGAGGCTGCCAGGCATCTTCTTGTGCCAGCCGCACTCCGATTCAATACGTGCCACGACTCCCTGATAAAGCACTCTGCAGATAAACTCGAAATCCTGATTGTTTCTCAATATCTCGGCATTAATTTTCCCTTCCAGCGATACTGACTCGATACTCCTGGTCGAGAAAAGCGCGAACGACAGCAGGAAGCCACCCGTATCAGACAGGTATACATCAAGGGGGCTATCCAGCCATGATACATCTTCATTAATTGCATCTGGTAAACGGGCCGGTAATTCACCGTCACGCCACAGGGAGAACCGCCCGAACACGGCATCGGCGTCCGGATTGCGGACAAACTGCTTGCACGCCATACTGAAAAATTCCGGATGAAGCAAATCATCCGAATCCAGGAAGCACACCATATCCGCTTTTTTACGGATATTGTTGAAACCGATGTTTCGCGTGGCCCCTACACCAAGGTTCTTCTCATTAACGAATATCTCGGCGTTAATGCTGTGCTGCCGGCAAATTTTTTCCAGCCGCGGATTTGGTTCGTCAAGGACTACGACTATATGATCTGCCGGACGGCTCTGGCCGGCAACGGAATCCAGTGTAGCCTCTATGGTTTCCTCGCAGCGAAACGCGGGTATAACTACAGCGAGTTCATTTTTCATAATGCTGCGCTATCACTCCTGGACCCGTGGCGGGAAAATACCGCCTCCTGTTACAAACCAACCGCGCTACAGCCGGCACGCTATTTTTCGAGCACCTTCCTGTACTCCCGTTTTATATAGCGACCTGTGTTTCCGTATATTTTTAACACCGGTGAAGCCACTTTCTGGACCTGTTTGAACCGGTTACACATTTTCCTGTATTTTTCATCGGACTCAAATCTCCTGATAAACTCTCTTTCCGCCGCTGCATACATTTCGATATCCACAGCATTCAGCTCTCTTATGATCCGGATATGATGTTCCTCGAAATTCAGCAGTTTTTTCTCATTCTTTCTGTTCACATATTCATAATACGGGGAACGCCAGTTAAAATGACTGGTAAACAGCATCAGGCTTTCATCAAAGTATTTCTGCAAACCGAAACACGCAATCTTTCTGAACAGGTTGTCGAGCGCCTTTGCCTTTAACTGCTCCGGCGTCAGGGATGCGGTGAGCAACTCATCCCCTTTTTTCTCGTAGTTTACCAGCATTCTTGACTGGAGATTTGACAGCTCTGAATATCCGCTGGACAGAAACTCGTCCAGGTCGAACGTTTCCGGCGGATAATTCTCACGCAGGTAGGTATTACTTTTACCTTCCGATACATACTGACAGAATGATTTAACCCTGCTGACAGGCTCCCTGAGAAATGTGATCGTGGGCGCTTCGTCCGCTTCCTTGATACCTGACACAATGGGAGCATGACCAAGAAACAATACGATCGCCTCCTGCTCACCTTTTGAAAGCGCCGAGTATTTCGCCAGGTCTCTTGGGTTGTTCCCCCCAAACACAAAATACGGCCTGCCCCTGTATTGGGAGCGGAGTATCCTGGAAAAAGTAGACCCCGCTGTTTTCGGGATGTGAAGGAATCTAAGCTTTTTCATGCCTCACCTGCGACCCTGGTCTTCTGTTCCAGTCAGTCCCTGCTGCTGCATACGAACCTTTCATACCGTTCTTCCCTGTTGCTCCTGAATTGTCTGCCGCCTTTCCTCGCTAACGGGAGGCGGCGAATACACGAATGGCGCTGCGATAATTGCGAAACAGACCGGGGCTATCTGGTAAAATGACTCTCCCCACAAAAACATAATGAACATGGTGTAGGCAGCGCCAGCCAGTATTAAATCACCAGTCAGTTTTCTAAGCGCCCAAAAGTACGACCCAAGGATAAACAGACCGTAAGGAACCCCGTAATTCGCAAGCATGCTGGTAACGCCGTTCGATGAGCCTTCCTTGATACTTACCCTGTTTATCCGGCTGAATTCTTTTTTATATTCATCATAACCCAGTCCAAACACATGTTTTTTTATAATTGCAACATCTGTCTTCAGGTCAAAACTTCGATTCTCTGCACTATATCCCTTTCGCATCGGGTCCGGGTTCAGGTAGTCATCCAGCTTGACGACCAGGGTGTCGTGGAACTGGGTTGCGAATACCATAATCACTGCCGCTATCGTTCCGACCGCGACAGTTTTCTGAGAACGGGTGGCTAAATCGCTTTTAAAAAGAAACAGGAAGAAGATCAGAGTGAATATAATGAAACCGGTAGTGGAACTCGCCGTTGCCAACGCGACTGCCAGGATCGAAATGTAGAGCCATATCCTGCTCCTGGGGAATTCGTTTTTTGCAAACAACACCAGGAAAATGGCGGAATTAAGGAACCCCTGGTAGGCGCCCGGCTCAAAAAAGATTGAGTTGTTCCTTTCAGGATGATGAGCATGCCTGAAAATATACAGGAATCCTTCATACCCATATCGACCGACAGGAGGAAGTTTACTGATTATCGAATCAAACAGGTGATAGATATCCGTCAGGTAGCCAACAATGCTGACTGCCGCCAGGAAGACGATTACATTAACGTAGGTTTCAACAAACCTGTCTCCAACCGTCCTGAGAATCAGGTAAGCCAGTACAAACTTCATGGTGGTCTTGATCAGGGACTGTAATGACAGGCTGCCACCTGTATAGATACTTAAAAGAAATAGTAAGCCAACAAATACGGTCAGGTACAACAGGTACTGCCCGCTGATTTTTCGATCAGTGAGTAAATACCATGCAGACAAAGCCACCACGAAGGCAAGGACAATAAAGGTATCCTGCGCAAGGTTATACCGGTGGGCACCACTGACAAACAACAGCATATAGACCAGTGCTACATTAATTAAAGCGCTATCTTGTCTGTACACGCAGTTGCGCCTGTTGGTAGGAACCTATACAGCCTTATTGATATACGGGCCGGAAATCATCGACCCGGCCTAGTACTGGTTGAGTACCGCCCCGACGACATTGGTCTCAACCTGGTTCAGGGTTGCGACCAGTGATTTTGTCTCATCCATCCTTGCGTATCCGCTCCTGGTTACCAGCAAAGCACTCCCGGTAGCGGAAGCAATTGACATAACGTCCGCCTTATAGGTGGAAGCCGGAGAGTCAATAATAATCACGTCAAAAAACTTCTTAAGCTCACGCAAAATAGCAGGAAATCTGCCGTTACCTAGCAACTCAGAGGGGTTGGGTGGTACCGCACCGCAGCCCAGCACCGAAAGATTCTGGAAAGTGGAGACATTTTCGGGGAGCATATCGAGCTCTTCCATCCTCACTCGACCAGCCAGCAGCATGGACAAACCCATTCTGCTTTTTACATTGAAAATCTCGTGCTGCCGCGGAGAACGCAGGTCTGCATCTATCAGCATGGTTGCCCGGCCGGTTTGTGAAAAGGCCATGGCCAGGTTCGCAGCAACATAACTCCGCCCATCCCGGCTACCGGGGCTAACTACCGCCAGGGTCTTCTGACCCGGACTGAGCCAGTTGCTGATCAACTGGCCACGAATCGAACGGAATTCTTCCGCCAGTTCACTAAATGGAGAGCTGGCCATCACCTTTTCTATCGAAGACGGATCGTTATCGTCTTGTCCGTAGGTGTATCCGAACTGGGTGGACAGCGCCTGGAGTATGTCGTCGGGGGACACCAGTTTCAGGTCCACAGCCGCCTCACCGAAATACAGCCCTTTCTCCCGCTGGTGGTCTACCACCTTGTCAATATCCGAACGATCCAGTTTGTTATTGGCAACCAGTATCTCCCCCATATACCGGTCTGCCCATTGCGTATCGCCCTGTAGTAATTCTTTGCCTTTCAGCTGCTCATTGACGGTTTCCAGGCTGGGATTATCAATATAGATAATGTTTTCATCTGAGGCCGAAGCCCGCCGGGCGGTGTCATCAGTCCCGGCTTTCCGTTCAGGCTCACCTGAACTGTTCAGAAAATCCATCAACGATTTAATTTTCATATTCTTAATACTTTAAATGCCCAAGAAGGGGAACCCCTACCCCGTTCAACAGGTCTTCCTTCGAATGGATTTTACGAACAAACACGCCCATGAACAAAGCCGCACCCACGCCCAACAGCAAGCCGCCAAAGGCACCAATTGCGATATTCCTGGACATACTCGGCGTCGCGTATTGCTTGGGGATCGTTGCATAATCCACAATCGATACATTGGTTTGATTAACCATGCTCAGCATGCTGGTAGTATTCAGCTGGTTCAAGGCGGCGTTGTAGGTTGCCCGCGCACTTTCAACCTCTCTTTGCAACACGGCGATACGGTCATGTTCCTTCTTAAGACCCAGAACCAGTTTTTTCTGCGCTTCCATCGCTTGCGCAAGTTCAGACTCGCGCTGTTTTGCAAGGTCTGTCGCATTCACTATGCCGTCTGTTATGGATTTGATTTCACGGTCCAGCCGTTTACGGGCTGCACGAAGTTCCGATTTCAGCTTCACAATCCTGGGATGATTGTCCCCCAGGCTGTTTGAACTCTCCACCAGCTCACTTTCCAGCTTCCGTATTTCCGACTTCACGTTCTGCACCACGCCATTTTTGAATATGGGGTCAAACGTAGTAAGCGGCGCGCCACTCTTCAATACCTCGTTAAATTTCTGTTGCGTTGTTTCCGCATTCCTGGTTGCTTCCTGGGCTTTTGCCAACTGCTCTGCAAGACGCTGTAACTTCGCCGTCTGCAGATCGACACGATTGCCGGACAGCACGATACCTTCCCGTTGCTGGTATTCAGTCAGCCTGGCCTGCGCCTCTTCCAGCCTGGAGCGCAGAGATTTCAATTGCTCATCAAACCAGACCTTCTTGCTGTAGGCGGGATCTGTCACCATCTTGAGGTTGGTGGCAATGTAGGCCTCAGCAAACTTGTTAGCCATGAAGGCGGCTATTTTAGGATCCGTTGAATAGTAGGAAACGTCCACGATACGGCTCTTCATAACCGGGGTCACTTCCAGGTCCGAGCCGATCCATTCTGCCAGCTTGTCGTAAGGGGTCTCTACATCCAGGGTTTCACCATCCCACTCGACGTTTTCACCACCGGCATCGTCATTGCTGCTGAAAAGCGAATGGAAGAACTGCTTTATACTGTACTTCCAGCGATTCAGCGTGGATGTCTTCGCAAATATCGCGGATTTTAATTTTCGCTTTTCAAACTCTGACAGATCATTAACGATCCGTTGGGCAACGGTGCGACTGCCCAGAATACCGACCTGTGTCACGATGTAGCTGTTCTGGGCCAGCATTCCACTTTCGCGGTTATCCAGCGGATTGGTGGAATTGAATTCAAAATTCAGGGAGGTCGTCGCCCGGTACATTTTGGGCATCTGGGAGGTAATAATGATGGCAATCAGAACACCCAGCACAAACAGCGCGCCAATCAGGCGCACATGCATGCGCAGAATCAGCAGTACATTTTCAATGCTTAGGTCATTTGCAGTCATTTTCCCGTCCGGACCATCCTAATTAACTCAGAAAAGACGCTCTTTTATGTAGATCACGTCTTTGGGTTTCACCTTGCTCGTCAATTCAGCCTTGATTTTTTCAGTAGTACCATCACTCCGGCTTCGGGTAATGACAATCCCCCTCAGGGAACCACGGCCGGATATCCCTCCCCCAACCGATAATGCCTGCATCACGGTCATACCGCGCTCCAGCCGATACATGCCCGGTTTTTTCACTTCCCCGTGTATGTAAAATTCATCCATCTTCGGCACCAGGATGAAATCCCCCCTGGAAACCCGTATATTCTGGGTGATGTCGCCCGCGTAAAATTTCAACAAATCAACTTCACGCTTGACCTGCTTTCCATTCGCCTCCTTGACCACGGTAATAACATCAGCTGCATCGTTCCTGAGACCGCCAGCCTGGGAAATAAGATCGATCACCCGGCTCTCGCCCCTGAGCGAATACTGTCCCGGCCTGTTAACCTGACCCATCACGGAAATCTTCTGGCTCTGGAATTCCTTGACAGTGAGCGCCACCTGGGGTCTTTTGATAAACCCGCCGTCTTCCAGCAATTTTGCTATCTTCCGTCCGGCCTCTTCCGGGGGAAGCCCGGAGATGGCCACTTCACCCAACAGGGGATAGGTGATGGTGCCGTCATCCTGACTGATTCTCACCACAGTAGTCAGGTCGGGCTGGCCATATACAACAATACTAACCGTGTCGCCTCCGCCCAGCAGGTAGTCTTCTTCCGCAACGGCCTGCGAGAAACTGCCGTTGATAACAAAGACACAAAGCATTATTAGAACAGTGCCCAGATACCGACCCGCCAATTGCATATTCCTCACCACCGCCTCAAAGCCCTGGATTATCCTTCAAGTATCGTGCTCTGCGAACGGATACTTGAATCAACCCATTTATTGAAATCACAAAATCTGTAAAATAATCCGACTGATCATCGCCATCAGGTCTGACCTCTGTTACCGCCGCTTTCGATGCGGCTAACCTCGCCCGGGAACTATCAGCCTCGCTCAATTTGTAATCCAAGCTGTACGCACCTGCGCGCATGGAACCCGACGCAATATACCAGAATTTATATTATTTTTATACTCATTCGGCTACGCAGACAGATCCCCGTATGCTGTGGTCAGCCTGTATACACCCCGGTTCCTGACCGTCCTGAATCCGCGGCTCCGGTTTTTCTCACTTTCTGAAAAACAGGAGGAAATGGAGATCCGCCAACCGGAGCAGGTATAAATTCATGTAATATTTTCCGACACTCCACCTGCTTGTTCGCGCATCTCAGTACCCGGACAGCCGCCCAAATTACCCATACATTGAAATATCAATTATAACTAATTGTTATATCTAGCTTATTTGGACATGGCGATTTTTATCAGTTTTTGCCCGTGTTGTTACGAGCCGGGACTCTGGATCGCCCACCGAAAATATTTACCCGTTTCGCAGCTTCTGAGGCGGAGGGCCAATCAACGCACCTTTGCACCTCATCATGCCTGGCATCCCCACAGGAACAGGATAGCTGTCACGCGCTGGTCGAACAGGCGATTGTTAAGCCAATACCAAAGGGACCGTTATTCTTCAGCAAGGGTACAGGTTGCTCTGCTTACTGATCGGGTATGACCCGATACGCCTGGATTTTTCAGCACGGGGTGTTTATGCTTACCCAAAAGAACGAGTGCTTCTCTTGGTCGAAAAAGTTCAGCATGCCGTCTTAACAGGCTGTTGAAAAAGTCTCTGGCGAGTGCGAGACAAGGCGAAAAAGCGCAGTTTACCGGTTGCAAATGAGCATTTTGAGCCGGTTTTCTTTAACGCCGGATCGTGCCGCCAGAGGGTTTTTCAACAGCCTGTTAATGGTGAGCGCGCTGTTCCCTTCCTGACATAGCGTAATTGCGCCCGATATCCTGCTTGAAACATCAATTTCTTACTGGATACAGGCTGGCCAGCGTAAGCACCAAAGGATAGTAAACATGAATTTTCGGACTGTGGGCCAGATGAGCACCTGCATCGCGCGCAACCTCGACAAGGTGCCGCAGGATGTGGATATCATCGTCGGAATACCCCGAAGCGGCTCGCTTGCAGCCAATATCCTGGCCCTGCACTTGAATCGCCCCATGACCGATGTACAGGGTCTGCTTGAAGGCCGACTGATGCATGGCGGCCGCAGGCTTCGCGGCGACCTTCCTGATGACCCACGGCAATGCAGGAAGATACTTGTCATTGACGATAGCATCCTCAGTGGCAGGTCGATGGAGAAGGTACAGGAACAGCTTGAGGGCACCTCGATTCAGGCAGAAATCGTGTATGCAGTGGTTTACGGGGCTGCTCGTTCCAGGGACCTGGTCGATATCTGTTTTGAACTGTGTGAACCGCCACGCATGTTTGAATGGAATTACATGCACCATCCGTTTATTGAAGAGGCCTGCGTTGATATTGACGGGGTGCTCTGTATCGATCCAAGTAATCATGAGAATGACGATGGACCGCGCTACCGCGAATTTCTTTCGACTGCAAAACCCCTGTATATCCCTTCCAGGAAAGTATTTGCGCTGGTGACCTCCAGGCTGGAGAAATACCGCAAGGAAACTGAAGAATGGCTGGCCCGTAACGGCGTGGAGTTCGAGCACCTGTACATGCTGGATCTGCCAAACGGGGAAGCACGCCGCAAGTGTAACTGTCACGCCAAGTTCAAGGCAGACATGTATTTACAGACCGGTGCACGGATATTCATCGAAAGCAGCCGAAGGCAGGCTGCCGAGATATCCCGCCTCACCAGGCGGCCTGTAATATGCGTTGACCACTGCGAGCTCGTTGATTCCTCGGTGCTGTCCCGTTCCACGCACAAGGCGAAATCGATCTTGAAGAAACTACGTTACAAGGTCAAAAGACGGTTCAGGAAATCCGGCAACAGCCGGGGGGCATCGACATAGACTGCCATTGCAAACTAATGCTTGCTGCGCGCCTGCAAAATATCCAGGTACAGTTCTTTATAACGTGATGCGGATTGTTGCAGAGTAAACGACCTGACTACTGTAGCCCTGGCCTGGTCAGACAGATCTTTCCATCTGGACACATCCTCCACCACCCACTTGATTCCCCTCGCCATCGCTTCAGTATCAAAACCGGGGGCCAGAAACCCGTTTTTCTCATGTGCGATCATATCCGGCATTCCACCGATATCAAACGCAACAACCGGTGTTCCACAGGACAGGGATTCGAGCACGGTATTCGCCAGGTTTTCCTCGATCGAAGGTGCCACGAAAACATCCGCAGCCGCGTATACAAGCGCCATGCTGATTTCATCATTAAGCTTGCCAAGGTAGTGTGTCTTCATGGCAAAGGTGTTTTTTCCAAAGGATTTCCCTAATACAACCAGCTGATATTCTTCCGGAGTAATCACCTGCTCCAGCTTTTCAAGTGCTTCAGTCAGTAAATGAAACCCCTTTCGTCTATCAATATTCCATGAGCCCTCGACAAACAGGACCAGCTTTTTGTCTTCCGGTAGCCCCAGGATACGACGCGCGACCACGTGATCCATAGACTGGAAACGCTCATGATCAACCCCATTAGGCATAACCTCCACCCTGAGATATTTAAACAGGTCACTTTGCCGCGCACATTCCGCCAGCCATTTACTGGGGGTAGCAATCACCATATCCGAAATCCTGGACCACGATTTCTTTTTCCTTCTCCATATCCACCGGTTGATATCCGGGCCGGCTTCTGACGACGAATGGTTATCTGCGCTGTACCCTTCTATGTAACGAGTGCTTTTGCCAACATAATGCTCACCGCCGCAAAAGGCCCACATATCGTGCAACGTCCAGACAACTGGCCGCTGAATTTTCGGCAGGGTTTCGATACGCATGAAGCCATCGTTGATCCAGTGCAAATTGATGATATCCGGAGATTCTGCAGTAATCCGGCTTAGCAGTCTGCCAGGACACCATGACGGAGATACCCGGTCCAGCTGCTGACGGGAAAGCCTGCCTGGTATCCGCTCAACATAGGGTGCAAACTGTGCCAGGGCTTTGTCGATATTATTGCCCGGACTGATCACATGAGCATCCGGCTGTTTTTTCTTGTTCACCAGCATCCACGAGTCCACACCGAGCGATCTTAGCCCGGTGTTTAACCGGTAGGCGGCAATACCGGCGCCACCCAGCTGTGCAGTCGTGCTGACCTGAAGAACTTTCATCTTACTGTCTGCCGCAGGCTGTGCAGGACTTGTTTTGATCTGCCCTGAATATGGGCAACCACTCTCTCAGCATTTTTTTTCCACGTATATTCACGAAGCACGAGTTCCTGCCCCTTTTGCGCCATCCCGGACCGTAGCCGGTGGTCGTTTTTCAGCTCGAGGATCGAGCTTACAAAGTTGCTCCCGTCCTGTTTTATCAGTTTCAGGTGCACGCCGTCTTGAAAAACTTCTCTCACGGCTGAGGTATCCGGACCTATGGTGGGCAACCCTGCACCCAGATACTCGAAGAGTTTTAAAGGACTGCAGTACTCATTGGTGAACGGGAATATTGCAAGGTCGAATGTTTTCAGGAATGCGGGAATTTCATTGTGATCCCGCCAGCCTGCCAGGACCACCGCATCCCCGAAATCATCACCCTCCGCCTGTACAGCGGCCTGGACAGCAGATCGTTCAGCCCCGTCACCAACAATCAGCAGGCGGATATCCCTGTTCCCTGTGCGCCGGATTTCCGCAACATATGCGACCACCTCAGGCAGCCTTCTGAAGGATTCCATACCGCCGATATAGCCGATCACGAATGCATCATCCGGAAACCCGTAATGTGCCCGAAGATCAGGGACGCCAGACAGGCTGATAAGCGATTCATCCACACCGTTCTGGTTCACCAGGATTTTTTCCGGGCTGACTGCCCGCGCTTCCAGGTATTCTTTCAAATAGGATGACACGACCACCAGGGCGTCTGCCTGGTTAAAGCGGCTTACCTCCCACTTCTGGAACATCCCGCGCAACGGCAAACCAATAAAGGACTCATCAAAATGCGCGGAATTGATTTCCAGGCACACCTGGACTTCCGGACAGGCTTTTTTTATATCCCTGATCGCCGGCAACCTGACCCCTGTTCTGATAACGATGGCATCACATTCATGCTCTTTTATCTCGTTAATCAGCGTCCTGGCCAGCCTGCGCCGCGGTTTGAAAAAACGAATGATCCGTCTCGGTGCCGATGGCAGAAACCAGAGTTTTCCGGTCCTGCGCGTTCCTGCCTGGCCTGATTCTGAATCAGCATGAGGGCTGCTTTTGGGATACAGAAAACAGCGGGAAACCGATGGCAACTTTTCCAGCGCATGGTAAAAACCGCGTGCGTGGGTACGCCCGCCATGCCGGCTGTAATATTCCGGGCAGTAGTAGAGAATCCTCATACTGACCGCGTTACCCGGTCAGTCGCCTCGCTAGAAGTTGAATCGCAGTTTGGCATCTACCTGGTCATCGGTAAAATCACGGACATCGATGCTGGAATCGCGGTCTTCCCTGCTGACGCTCAGCGATAGCTGCACAAACTGCCGGGGCTGCCAGCGGGCACCGAGTCTGGCTTTCCAGATATCATCGTCCCGTCGCGGACCACCGACCGAAGTGACGACATCATTCTGCCCTTTAAAGTCATCACTGACATAGGACACGTTACCAAAGACCGTGATCTTCGGAGTTGCCTTCCAGGTGGGACTGATTTTGGCCCCCTTGGTCAGCACATAGGTAGTCACCTCGTCAAACTTGGTGGATGTCTCCCGCCAGACTGAAAAATTCACATTGGTCTTGCTGGAAAATTTCCAGAAGTAGGTCAGGCGTCCGGTACTGCCCTTATAATCGCGGTCACTCAATTCGTCGAAACTCTGTTCCGTATACCCCAGCCTGGCTTCAAAAGACGACTTGGCGGTCCCTTCCCAGTACAGCACGCCGCTGACTTCTGTCTCTGTGTAATCATTGCTGACCTTGACCCCGGCGACATCCTGGTCTTTCAGGTCATTGTCCGTGTACTTGACGCGTACACCAACACGCGTATTACGCGTATTCCGGTACTGGACCTCGAATAACCCGGAGGTGGCATCGCGATCCAGCCGTTTACGATCCTGGTAGGAAACATCTCGTATATCCGCACCTATTTTCAGTTTCCAGTCCGGGTGAATCTGGTAACCGGCGCCGAAAAAACCGGTCTGTGTAGTCCGCATGTCCTTTTCCCTGACAAACTGCTCGTTGAAGGAGGACATTTTACGCTGGTACTTGTAGCCAAGGGTGCCGCTCCAGAGATTCCCCACCTGCCAGGCCCAGGCCCCTGTTCCATCAACCCGCGTATGATCCAGTTCATCAAAATTCTTGTATAGTGCCCGGTCCACTTTCAGGTCCAGAAGCAGGTGCTGTCGGCTCAACTTCAGGTCGGATTTCAGTCCTCCACCCAAATGCGTAATCGTGTCGTCCTCTTCCTTGCGGATATCGCCGTCAGTCCTGAACAGGTTGGAATCATAGAGAACCCGGGCATAGGCATAGGGTTCGAATTTATCGAGTGCCGCCATTGAAACACGGACGGGCAGGAATACTGCAAACAGGAGTATCAATTGCAAAACTTGACGAGGTTTTGTATTTTTCATTTCAATTCAGCATCCTATGGTTGTCTCTGTGACCCCGGCCGGTTCGGTTTTATGGTGACGCGCTCTGGACTCCGTGATAATACCTTACCTTTCATAAGCCTAGCCACCCTTGTTACTTGCTCTCAGCACGGACCCTGGCCCCGCCTGGCTCTTCTCGTCAAACCTGTAACCGAACAGCTCGATATCCCTGCTGTACAGCGCGGCAACCAGTTCCCTGGATTCATCGTCGTAGTAATCCTGGTAGCGTCTGGGCTCCTCCGTTATCACATTGCCGGGCTTGCCAAGAATCTTCTTTACCTTCGATAAGCCGGACACGGACTTCGCGGGGATCTTTATTGACTTGTTCACACAGGGCAAGTCGGTCCTGCCGATACCAATCCGATCGCAAATCTTGTTGAAATCGGCCTGCAGGTTTTCAAACCGCCCGACATAATCCACTAACAGGCGGTCCTGGTCGTCATAGAGAAAACTGCTTTGCGGCTTTACAAACCAGTGCAACTTTTCCCATATCTCCGTCTGAAATCGTTCCACAAGGTATTGTTTGAACCCCAGCTTCTTTGACTCGCCCAGGTATTTATAGAAGGAAACGGTCCTGTCCCATGGATTCCGTACAAACGCAAATCTAAAATAACTGTCAAATTGTTCCGGGGCGAGGTACTTGTAGCGGACATATTCTTCCGCTGTGAGGTGCGCGAGCCGGGGTGGGCCAAGCGCCGGCACCTTGTTTTTCCGCAACAGGAGTGGCGCGCGCGTCGCCCAGGTCAGATCCAGAAGGTCAATAAAAACCTGTTCCACACTCTGGCCGGCTGTTTTGGGCACGTGAACGAATACGGTTTTGCAGTGATGGCAGATCATTTTTTATATACGTCGGTCCAGTGTGTACTGGTGCCGGAGCATCTCGTCTTTCAGTATGCGGCGCGCCGTGAACGTTTCCCGGAAGGTCAGTTTACGCTTGTCCGAGGTTTTCCAGTCCGCGCGGCTGTTGCGCACAAAGTCCAGGGACAGGCCTTCGATTTCCAGGTATTCCTGCAGCTTATCCAGTGTCCGGTCATCCGTAATCAGGTCTTCGTAGCGCAGGTAGAAGCCAAAATCTGCTTGCCTGAATCCGGACGCGAGGTCCCGCCATAACTCTGAAAAGTACACCACCGGTTTCTCCTTTACCGTACCCGACAACCAGCGACGTCGTTTCAGTGACAGCAGGCATGCGAACGGGTCCCTGACCAGGAAGACAAATTTTGCCGCCGGGTAAAGGGAACGGAGAAAGCGGGCGGTAGCGACTCCCGAGATGACTTCCTTGACGCCCCACCTCGGGTAACCCATCTCCGCGGCGGGATCCGAGTAGATATGATCAAAGAAACTTCTCAGTCCGGAATGGATAGCCTCTTCGGGCATGTTCATGCAGGCAATCCATTCATGCACGCCTGCCTCGCCCTTGTCCCGGAAGTTTTTCAGGGAGTCGCCACCACTGCCGCCTTTGCCGTGTCGAAAACTGGCGTTGCCCGGGCCCACCATCTGCGCATAGCGCTCGGCAACGTCGTGCAGTGTATTCAACGCACCCCCTGCTTCTCCCCACATCAGCACCTGGCCACTGGAAATGATCAGCCGCTGTAACAGGGTACTCCCCGAACGCCAGCCTGCCGCGAACAAAAACACCGGGGATATTGTTCTGTTGTCAGTATTCACTGCCACCTTCCCAAGATTTCTGCCTGTCCAGCCACTCGGCTTCTCCCTGTCGCTGCCACCACTGGCGCACCGGCCGTCCCCGTTGCAGCAGTTCCGGTACCGTAACAAATTCATAGCTGGAATACGCGGTCAGTAAACGGTCGACGGCTTCAAGCGTTGCAGTACGATCAAGGTGTGTCCGGCTTTCCGCGCAGAACAGCGCATCGTGCAGCAAAATAATGCTGCCCGGCCGGATACGTTCTGAAAGCCTGTCGAAAACCTGTTCTGGACTGTGATTGAGCCAGTCATCGGCCAGGACACTCCAGGCAATCACGTCGTAACCCAGCAGCCAGGCGTCCAGCCTGGAAGCCGTATCCTGGTGGCCAAACGGCGGGCGGAACAAGCGCGCCCCGGTATTGGCCAGAACCGACGCACACTGCCTGATTTGCTGACGCCGCTGCGCCCCGGTGAGCAGCGGGAAAGAGGGATGGTTCCAGGAATGGTTGCCGATCGCATGCCCGCGCCGCGCCACTTCCGCCATCACGTCCGGGTATTTCTCCGCCCGCTGCCCCACCATGAAAAAGGTTGCATGCGCACCGTGCCGGTCGAGAATCTCCAGCAGCTGCGGCGTGTACTCGGGGTGTGGTCCATCGTCAAAGGTCAGCGCCATCACGGACCCGGACGTATGGACACGGGTAACCGTACCCAGCAAACGCCTGGCGATTCTTTTGAATACTGTATTCTGCCTGTTCATCTGTCTGCTGCCGGCTGACCTGTCTAGACCGGGGGAACCCGGTACTTCAGCACACCGCGCAACAGTCCCAGTTGCCAACCGAGTTTACCGATCCAGACTGCACGCGGTCCCCTCCCCCGGAACAGTCGCCTGGCGGTGCGCGCCAGGCTCATCCAGCTGGAAAAAAACTTGCGCCAGGGATGCGGCATGGGCTCGCCGTGCGACCGGTAGCGCCGGGAAAGAAAGACATTGTATTCGGCGTAGTTCCTGTTCTGCATGTAGATACTCTTCAGGTCGTCCCTGAAACGGATACGCATGACGGCAGCCGGTTCAAAATAGATTTCAGCACCCGCCAGCTGCGCCTTCCACACATAATCGGTGTCTTCCAGGTGCCGCAGTGACTCATCGAAGCCGCCGATCTTCCTGTGCAGTTCGCGCCGTATGCCGATGGTACCGCCACCGGCATGCGGCAGGTACGGCGGGTAATGGATCTTCTGTACCCCGTCCAGCTGGCCATTACGCCGATAGCGCCGGCTCTGCTCGCTGTTCAGCGTATCGATATCCCAGCGGCAGGCTACCAGCTCATGGGTCTCAAGGGCATCGCCCAGGGCAGCCAGCCAGCCCGGTGCCACCTGGTCATCTGCGTCCGCGAACGCGATCAACTCACCGCGCGCAGCCTCGATCCCCTTGTTGAGCGCAAAGGATTTACCCTGTTTTTCGCTGGCATCGACAATGACCAGCTGGGGCAATCGCTCCCGGTACTGTTCAGCGATCGCACGGGACTCGTCGGTCGACCCGTTGTCAACAAAAACCAGTTCCCAGGGTTTGGACCACTCCTGGGCGGCCAGCC
>JALSRZ010000058.1 GCA_026984515.1 Thiohalobacter sp.
CCTGTGCCGCTACCTGGAGGCGTTCGGCTTTACGGCCCGGGAAACGGGCAGTGGCACAGAGGCCCTGCGCCTGCTGGAGTCAGCCAATCCCCCGTTTGACCTGGTCCTGTCGGACTGGAAGATGCCGGAACTGGATGGCATAGAAGTGGCGCGACGGATCGGTAACAACGAACGCCTGGCCAGAATTCCCGCCATCCTCATGGTGACCGCATTTGACCGCGAAGAACTGCTGCGCAACAAGGGTGACGCGCCCATCAAAGGGGTACTGGTAAAACCCGTGTCTCCCTCTACCCTGCTGGACGGCATCCTGGAAGCACTCGGCAGGAAAGTCGCCCACCGCCACAGCAGCGGCGCCGAACAGCTGCCCGCGCACGTCGTCGGCGCGCGCATCCTGCTGGTGGAAGACAATGAAATCAACCAGCAGGTGGCACAGGAAATCCTGGAAAACGCCGGCGCACTGGTCACTATCGCAAGCAATGGCAGGGAGGGGCTGGATATCCTGCGCGCACGGCCCGACTATTTCGACGCGGTGCTGATGGATATCCAGATGCCGGTGATGGACGGCCACCAGGCTACCCGGGAAATCCGCAAGGATGCACGTTTTGACAAGCTGCCCGTGCTGGCCATGACGGCCAGCGTAATGCTCAGCGACCAGGAAGAGGCGCGTGCCGCCGGTATGGACGACCACATCGCCAAGCCCATCGATGTGAAAGAACTGTTCGAGGTACTGGGGCGTTGGGTGAAGGTACCGGAACAGCGTCGCGCAGCACCGGCCACGGCGCAGACCGCAAATGGTGGTGCGGAAGACGGGTTGCCGGATTTGCCCGGCATCGACACGCACACAGGACTGGCGCGGGTGGCCGGCAACCGTACGCTTTACCGCAGCATCCTGCTCAAGTTCCGGACCAGCCAGGCCGACGTCGCCGACGCCGTGCAGGCCGCACTTGAACAGGGCGACCAGAAGACGGCGCAGCGCCTGGCACACACCCTGAAAGGGGTTGCCGGAAGTATTGGCGCAGACGAACTGCAGGAAACCGCGAGACTGCTGGATGAGGCGATTAAAACGGACCCCGCCAACGCCGGGGCGCTGCTCGACCCGTTGCGTCGTGCGCTGGCACCGGTAATGGATGCCCTGGACACCCTGCACAGCAGCACGCAAAAAAGCGTGGCTAGCGCAAGCGATGAACCGTTTGACGCCGACGCCCTGCAGCAGCGGCTCATACGACTCAGGAGTCTGCTTGCAGATGACGACGCCGATGCAACCAGCGTCCTCGATGAACTCAGGGAGCAGATGCCGGGCGCCTACCGCGCGTATGCGCTGGAGCAGCTGGAAAAACCGGTCAGCCAGTATGATTTCGAGGCAGCACTGGAGGTACTGGACACCCTCTCTGCCGGTACCGGAAAAACACCTGGCGAGTCCCTGTAACGAATGACATAAAGAGGCGCTGTGCCGCTATACGGCACCCGAACCAGTACACATCAACCCGGTATACTGACCCTCCGCGGCTACCGGCTGCATCCCGGCACCATTCGCCAGTGATGCCCGTCCCGGGCCAGGAGCTCGTCGGCTTCCTCCGGTCCCCAGCTGCAGGCCGGGTAGTTCGGGAAGCTGCGCGGTGGCAGCGCATGCCAGACATCCAGGATGGGTTGCACCAGCTCCCAGCAGACCTCGATATTGTCAGCACGCTTGAACAGGGTCGCATCCCCGCACAGGCAGTCATAGATCAGCGTTTCGTAACCACTGGCCGTAGTGGACTCGTCGAAGTAATCGTCATAGTCGAAGTCCATACAGACCCGTGACACATTGAAAGCGGTACCGGGCACCTTGGCATTGAACTCCATGCTGATCCCCTCGTCGGGCTGTATACGCAGTACCAGCTGATTGGGGCCAATGTCCCTGCGTCGTTCCAGCGCACCGCGGAACATCATATTGGGCGCGTGCCGGTACTGGATCACGATTTCGGAATAGCGCCCCGGCATACGCTTGCCGGTGCGCAGGTAAAAGGGCACACCCGCCCAGCGCCAGGAATCGATCATCAGTTTCATGGCGACGTAGGTTTCGGTGGCCGAATCATCCGCAATATCCGGTTCGTCGCGGTAGGCGTGCACGTGGTCACCGTTGCCCAGCACACCCTCACCATACTGGCCGCGCACGGTATCGCTCAATACCTGCTCGGCATCGAACGGCTGGATAGCCTTCAGCACCTTGATCTGTTCATCGCGGATGGCATCGGCCTCGAAGGAGTTGGGAGGTTCCATGGCCACCACCGACAGTACCGCGAGCAGGTGGTTGGCGATCATGTCACGCAGTGCGCCGGCTTCCTCGTAGTAGCTGGCGCGGTCTTCCACGCCCAGGGACTCCGCCACGGTAATCTGCACGTGATCGATATAGCGGTGATTCCAGATCGGTTCGACCGTACCGTTGCCGAAACGGTAGGCCATGATGTTCTGTACGGTTTCCTTGCCCAGGTAATGATCGATGCGGTAGATCTGGTGTTCCGAAAAACTCTCGTGCAGGGTAGCGTTAAGCGCCCGGGCGGACTGCAGATCCCGGCCAAAAGGTTTTTCAATAATCAGGTGCCGCCAGTGACCTTCGCTCTCTTCCGCCAGCCCTGCGCGGCCCAGTTCGGTCGCGATTACGCCGAAAAAGCTGGGCGGTGTTGCCAGGTAGAACAGGTAGTTTCCGGGTGTGCCCTGCTCGCGGTCCACCTCGGCGAGAAAGGTTTTCAGCCGGGCGTAGCTCTGTGCATCGCGAAAATCGCCCGGCATGTAGTAGGCCTTGCCGATATTGGCCTCCCACAGGGACGGGTCGAATCCTTCCCCGACAAACGAGGCAATCTCCTCACTCAGCGTTTGCCGATAGGCCACACTGTCCATCTCCACGCGGTCGATCCCCACCATGGCGATATGCTCAGACAACAGCTGCTGCGAAGCCAGGTTGAACAGGGCCGGGATCAGTTTGCGTTTGGTCAGGTCACCCGCGGCGCCGAATATGACAATCACGGCCGGCGGTGCGGCCAGGGACGGATCCGTCTGCTGCACCACTAGCTGTCCCGTTTTTTCTCGTGGTGGCCGCCAAACTGGAAACGCATGGCGGACAGCAGTTTGTCACCGAAATCCGCTTCGCCACGGGAGCTGAAACGGCTGAACAGTGCCGCAGTCAGTACGGGTGCCGGGGTTGCGGTCTCGATCGCCGCCATGCTGGTCCAGCGACCCTCGCCGGAATCGGAAACGCTGCCGGAAAAATTCGACAGGTCCGGGTTGTCCTTGAGTGAAATTGCAATCAGGTCCAGCAACCAGGAAGCCACCACACTGCCCCGCCGCCAGACCTCGGCGACTTCCGCCGTGTCGATATCGAACTGGTAGTCTTCGGGGTTCTGCAACGGCGTGGTTTCGGCATCGATGTCATGGTCCTGGCCGCCGATATTGGCATGGCTGAGAATATTCATGCCTTCGGCGTACGCCGCCATCATGCCGTACTCGATGCCGTTATGGACCATTTTCACAAAATGGCCTGCGCCATTGGGCCCGCAGTGCAGGTAACCCAGCTCGGACGTCGCCGGTTCGCCACTGCGCCCCGCGGTGCGCTCGATATCGCCCATACCGGGCGCGATGGTTTTGAACACCGGGTCCAGGTGACGGACGATCTCTGTCTCGCCACCAATCATCAGGCAGTAACCGCGTTCCAGCCCCCAGACCCCGCCACTGGTGCCGATATCGACGAAATGGATACCCTGTTTGCCGAGTTCCCTGGCGTGCGCCATATCATCCTTGTAGTAGGAATTACCGCCATCGATAATGATATCGCCGGGTTGCATGCGTTGCGCCAGGTCACCGATCACCCCGTCGACCACTGCTGCGGGCACCATGATCCACACTACCCGAGGTGTTTCCAGCTTGCTGACAAATTCGTCCAGGTTGGCAGTGCCCACAGCGCCTTCAGCGGCGAGTTCCCTGGTCGGCTCCGGCGTGCGATTGTAAACCACACATTCATGCCCGTCTTTCATCAAGCGTCGCACAAGATTGGCACCCATGCGACCCAGACCCAGCATACCTATTTGCATAAGAAATTCCTTTTTTGTCGATGATGGTGTAAAACCGCCCGCAAAACCGGGGGCGGTGACAGGGCCGGGTTAAGCTGCGGTAACCCGGCAGACCACTCTGAGCAGCCCCGTTTCCGGCCGTTTAACCGTTGCCCGGACCACCACTATAGACGATTTCGTAGTACTGTTTCTCCAGTTCCTGCTTGTGGAGGGTTTCCTCTTTGGCCAGGTACTCGAACAGGTCGTGAACCGGGCCGGGTTCGGTGCTGTCCGCCAGCTCGCGGTATTGTTTCATTGCCGCATCCTCCCGCCCCAGTGCGTATTGCAGGATGGCCTGGTCATCCGGGTGGTCACCCAGGTCCGGGAGCTGGACGAAATCGGAAAAACGGCGGTCTTCCGCCGGGGTTTTTATCTCGTCCTGTATCCGGCTTTCGATATCCGGGTTGCCGGCCAGGCTGGTAAACAGTTCATAATGCCCCTGCTCTTCGCCGGCGAGTTCCTCGACCAGGTAGCGCAGGTTTTTGCTGACCTTCGGTATCAGTGCCGTATAGAACTCGAAAGCTGCTTTTTCAAACGAGGTGGCGACCTCGAGTATTTCCCCGAGCGTCTTCTTCGAGCGGATACGCTCGTAGGCGGCGCTGTGACCTTCTCCGTGTTCACTCATTGTTTCACCCCGAGATATTCCTCAATACCGGCTGCCACCCGGTGACCATCGGCAACCGCGTGCACCACGTCGGGACCGAACACCATATCACCCGCGGACCATAGCCAGGGCTCCGAAGTCCGGCCGTTTTCGTCCACCCTGAGGCGGCCGCGATTCCATTCCAGTCGCTCTGTCAGCTCATCACCAAATAGCGAGACATCCGTCATCTGGCCAATGGACTCGATGACCATGTCCGCCTGGTGCACCTGTTCATCACTGTCATCGTAACGCGGCGCAAATCGACCATCCTGGTCGAAAATGGACACCACGCCCAGCGTGGCCAGCCCGATCAGCTTGCCATTCTCGTCGACCAGGCACTGTTTGGGTCCACGGCTGTCGAGTATCACTACACCCTCTTCCCGCGCCTCGGTCACTTCTTCGGGATCAGCCAGGAAATGATCGAAATCCTCCAGCGCCGCTACTGTCATCCTGACCTCGCCATACTGCTGTTTCTGCAGCCGCGCGAGACTGCGGGCAATATCCATGGCCACGTTACCGCCACCGATCACCACCGCCGTGCGTGGCACCTTGAATGGTTTCCCCTGGGTGATTTTGCGTAACAGTTTTACCGCTTTTCTTACCTGTTTATGGTCGCTGCCGGGAATACGTGTCGAACGCCCCTGTTGCAGGCCAATGGCGACCACAACAGCATCGTAGTCGCGCTCCAGCACATCCATGCCGATATCCCGGCCGATGCGCGTGTTGTACTGGATGGTGACACCCAGTGAAGTAATCACTTCAACATCTGCATCCAGACGGTCATAGGGCAGCCGGTATTCCGGGATACCATAACGTGTCATGCCACCCGGCTTGTCCAGCGCCTCGAATACCGTGACATCGTGCCCTTTTTTCACCAGGTCATACGCCGCTGTCAACCCGGCCGGCCCGGCGCCGATAATCGCAATCTTTTTGCCGCTGATATAGTCGACCTTGCCCTCGGCTGCAATCTCGCGGATACGCTCATCGGAGACCGCATCCATGGCATAACGTTTCAGCCAGCGGATCGCTACCGGGTCACCGCGGCGGCCGATGGAACAGGCCGTTTCACAGCGACGGGTGCAGACCCGGCCGCACACGTGCGAAAAAGGATTACTGCGATAGATCTGCCGCACCGCTTCTTCGGCATTGCCTTCCCAGATCGCGCGTATATACTCCGGTGCGTTCATGTGGGTCGGACAGGATTCGTGGCACATCCCGCACTGTACACAACGTGATGCCTCGATAATCGCCTGCTGGCTGGTAAAGCCGTGGACGATTTCGTCAAAGTTATCGTCACGCTGCTGCGGCTCTACTTCTCCCATGGGTTGCTGGTGCAGGTCCACCAGGTCGGCATCCGCGGTCTTGTCCCAGCCCTTGTCGAAATGTTTGCCGTGAATACCGTTGGGATCCGGCAGTACGAAATAGCTGTCGAGTTCGTTCTCGCGACAGACGTGCACATACTCAGTGGTCAGGGAGATGGAACCGGTCGGACAGATATCCACGCACAGCCCGCACCAGCAGCAGCGACCGTAATCGATGGCAGGACGCTCGTTGCGTACACCCAGCACCGGGTCTTCCGGCAGTCCCGGTATCTTTACCATGGTGATGGCCGCATTGTCGCAGACTTTCTGGCAGGTGCTGCAGCCGATGCATTTTTCCCAGTCGTTGACGTGGAAGCCGCGGTAGCTGTCCGCCGCCGGACGTGGCTCGAAAGGTTCCGTAACCGGCCTGCGGGCAAAGAAACCCAGCGTCTTCAGCGGGCCGAGTATGCTGCCCTTGTCCTTGTAGGGAATGTCCGGCATCAGCGGTCGACCTCCGGTGGACAGGCATCCAGCGAGAACATGATCTGGGCAACGTCTTCCAGGCGGCTGCCGACGGCAAGGTTCTCCAGCACCTGGACAGCGTGCATGCTGGACGGGCCACGTACATGCACGCGGTAGGGTTTGTCACCGCCGGTAGAAACAACATAGTAGGCCAGTTCGCCCTTGGACGACTCGACGCGCGTATAGCTTTCTCCGGCCGGCACGTTCCATGCCAGCGGGTTCGGAATGGGGCAGCGAATGGGGCCCCTGATCGACGGCAGGCGCTCGATCACCTGGCGCAGGATACGGATACTCTGTTTAAGTTCCGAACGGCGCACCAGGTTGCGCGACAGGGCATCGCCGCCCGGCTCGGTCGGTATTTCAAAGTCAAGCTGGTCGTACACCAGGTAGGGGTCGTCGCGTCGTACGTCGAAGGCCAGCCCGGTAGCACGCAGGTTGGGCCCGGTTACCCCCCACTTGAGCGCCTGTTCCTGGGTCATGGCGCCGACATCGCGGGCACGCTTGATGAATACCTGGTTCCTGAAAAACAGGTTGTCGTAGTCCGGCAGGCGCGATTCCAGGTAGTCGAGCAGGCTGCTCATACGTTCCAGGAAACCATCCGGCACCTCGCGCCGCACACCACCGGGAATATTGTAGATGCTGTAGACCCGGCCGCCGGTCAGTTCCTCGAAACGGTCCAGGATCAGGTCCCGGTCGGCCACGCCCCAGAACATGGTTGTATACATGCCGGTGGTGGCCGCGTGGCCGCCAAAGGCAAACAGGTGCGCGGCCAGGCGGGACATCTCCAGCTGCATGACGCGGATCCACTGGGCACGTTCCGGCACTTCCAGGCCACCGAGTTCCTCGATGGCCAGCGAGTAACAGACCTCCATCGGCACCGGGTCGGGCACACAAATGCGCGGCACCAGCGCGATATTCTGGATCCACAGCCGACCTTCCATGAGTTTTTCAAAGCCACGGTGCAGGTAGCCGCCGTCAGCGCGTGCGGACAGCACAGTGTCACCATTGAGTTTTACCTTGAACGCATAGTTCCCCTCGATCCCCGGGTGATTGGGACCAAAGTTCAGTTCAAACTCGTGACTGGGCGGATGATTTTTCGCCTGGTAGTTTTCCGGCCGCATCAGCGCACGTCCTCCGGCCGGACAGTGATACCCCCACCCTCTTCCTCGAGGTCTTTCAGCCACTGCGGGTGATACTGCTCCCAGTGGAAATGCTCGTTGACAAAGGCTTCGCCGTCGAAGTCCTTGCGCATCGGTGGCGGGCCGTTCCACTCGGTGAGGATGAATTTCTCCATGTCCGGGCTGCCTTCGAAATACAGGCCGTACATTTCATGGATATCACGTTCGAAAAAAGCCGCGGGCTGGTAGAGATCGTAAATAGAAAGATACACTCCCGGGTCACGCGGGATACGGGTATGCACCGAAACCAGCGACCTGGTCTCATAAGACCAGACATGGTAGACCAGCTCGAACTGCCCGTCCTCGATCCAGTCGACACAGGTGATCGCAGAAAGGTGCACATAACTGGCGCGCCCCTGCAACAGTTCCAGTAACGCGGGCAGGGCCTCGGAACCGACATCGACGCGCACCCGGCGGGAATTCCTGCGCTGGAACTGAACGCTTTCGATATCGCTCAGCAGGTTGTCCAGCCAGATGTTCAGTTCTTTGCTCATAACCCGGAATACCCTTCAATTATACGCGTACCGTCGTCGGGTATACCGTCATCCCGGCGAAAACCGGGATCCGGCAGTTCTCCCGAATGTACAACACCGGGTTCCGGCTCTCCGCTATGCTCCGGCCGGAATGACGATGTATGTAACCCTTTCCCTGATTCAACCACTAACTGTCACGCTCAGTGCATGCTGCCTGTCCTGTTTATACCTTCTGTTTGTCCTTCACACTCAAGCGCATCTCCAGCGCTTCCAGCGGCTTCTGGTGTTTCTCCAGCAGGGCCGTGTGCTCGCCCAGCGTGTGCTCGGTCATCAGGTCATAGTGCCGCGCCTCGGCGATGATATCCGTCGGTGTCTGCCAGTCCTCGCCAAACAGCTTCTGCTGGTTGCCGAGGTAATAATCATAATGCTGGTAATATTTTTTCCAGCTTTCGGCACGCCCGCTGCTGATGTCTTCCATCAGCTCGCGCAGGCCGCTGATGACCGCCTCGGGTCTCGGCATACAGCCGGCGATATACACATCCACCGGCAGGTAGTCCCTGAGCACCTTGGCGGTGGCGTAGCTCTGCCAGTACATGCCGCCATTGACGGTGCAGGAACAGATACCGATCACATATTTTGGCGAACCCATCTGCTCGTAGGTAAGAATGATGCGTTTCAGGGTCTTGATCGAGACGTAGCCGGTGATCAGAAGGATATCCGCCTGGCGTGGCGTTACCATCGGCTGGATGCCGAGCCTTTCCATGTCGAAACGCGAGGTCATTGCCGGCGGCAGCTCGATGGCACCGCAACCGGTACAGTAGTGCAGCATGAACATGGACCGCGACCGGCAGAATTTCACCAACCCGTCGAATACATTGGCCAGCGGGTTGGTACGTTTCTGCCCGCTTTGCAGCACT
Organism: Thiohalobacter sp.; assembly: GCA_026984515.1. Classification (GTDB taxonomy): domain Bacteria; phylum Pseudomonadota; class Gammaproteobacteria; order DSM-19610; family DSM-19610; genus Thiogranum. Next base: position 9,117 of record JALSRZ010000058.1, read on the forward strand.
TCCAGTTCCTGGCGGATCGGGATGTTTTCGAGTTCGTTGCTCATAGTTCCACCTTACCTCAACACGACCGCGAGACCCGTCAGGGCAATCAGCACCGGCCACTTCCACAACAGGCGTATCACGTCTTCGGTACGGTAGCGCGGAAAGACGAACGCAATCATCATCGGAATAGCCACCACCGAAAAAATTTTCGGCAGGAAGGTCAGCCAGTATTCGCCGCCACCGAGGAACAGCGTGGTGTAGAGCACGCCGACCGTGTACAACTGGAAGCACTGCATGACAAACAGGCCGCCCATGAACTTGCCGCTCATCTCGACCATCGGTCCGGTAGCGATTTCCGCCGGGGCAATATAGATCTCGAAAGGCTGCTTGCCCATGATCCCCTGCAGGCTCAGTAGTGCGGCCAGCGCCAGCAGGGGCATCTGCACGATACCCCAGCCGCCGGGCCCCTGCTGTTGCTGGATGGCAATGATGTCCGCCAGGTTCGTGGTACCGTACACGTAGGCCGCACCGAAAATCACCAGGATAAAGGGTATGTCGTAGGCCAGCATGGCCGTCAGGGCGCGCGATATGCCAATGGAACCGTTGGGATTGGCACACTGACCGACGCCGAGCGCCAGTCCCAGTGACGGGATCATCATGACATAGGCCAGGGTCACCACCCCGCCCTTGTCGGCCAGACCACTCATCCCGGGAACCGGTAACAGCGTTTCAGCCGCTACGTAACCCCCCACCGCCATGATGATGCCGATTTCGTGGATCAGTCCGTGCGAGATCTGGGTGTGCTTGCCGTACAGTTTAATGATGTCGTAGATGGGCTGAAAAAACGGCGGACCCACGCGCCGCTGAATCCGCGCACCGATCCGGCGGTACATCAGCACCATGCCCAGGCCAACCACGAAAGCCACCAGCGGCATGAGGAACAGCTCGATGATCAGCTCACCCGGACTCATTACAGATTCCCGTTAAATATCCCGCCGCAGGAGCGATCTTCTGACCGCAAAGACCTGCTATCAGATTCGCGCTGAAGGCCGGCGCGCCTGCGGGCTGGTATGTAAACAGCTGTGCGATCATCTGGCGACCACCCACGTCAACGCCGATACCACCGCCACCAGCAGGTAAAAAGACGGATGCACAACACGGTAGAACCCCTGCATGGCCTGCGACAGGGTATCCACCGTCGAAACAAAACCGCGTTCCAGCCAGCGAAAACTTTTGCGGTACCAGGGACCGATCAGGTGCATCAGGCCCGGGTAAAAATTATCACTGTACTGGTAACGGGTTTCCGCCGTCAGGAAATGTCCGCCGGCGTAGTTGTCCAGCTGGTGCACGCGTTTGCTGCGCCCGCCCGAGAAAAACACCAGTGCGCCAATACCAAAACCGGCCAGCAGCACCGAGACCACCCAGATCATATCCAGCCCGCCCTTGTGCGAAGGCACACCACCCAGGTTGTGGGCCAGCACCGGCAGACCGACGGCTGCCTGCGCGGAAGCCACCCAGTCCAGCACCAGGCCGGGGAAATAACCGGTCACAAACACGATCGTCGACAGGATCATCATCGGCCAGATCATGCTGGAAGGGGCTTCCTCGACCTCGACGTGTTCCAGCCGCAGCTGGCCGAGGAAGGTGTTGTGGATCAGCTTGTAGACACTGAGGATGGTGCCCAGCGTGCCAACCACCGAGCCAAGGAACAGCAGTGGGCTGCCATCGATGATCAGCGCGCGGTAGAGCAGCCACTTGGAGACAAAACCGTTCATCGGCGGCAACCCGGCCAGGCCGATAATACCGATCAGCATGGCGACAAAGGACAGCGGCATGCGTGTCACCAGCCCGCCCAGTTTGTTGAGGTCTGAAGTACCGGTGCGGTGTATGACGGCAGTGACCGTCATGAACAACACCGCCTGGTAGGTGGCGTGATTGAACACGTGCATCAGGCCACCGGCCGAACCGAGGTCATCGGCGATCAGCACGCCCAGCAGCATGTAGCCACCCTGCCCGATGCCGTGCCAGGCCAGCAGACGGCGGGCATCGTGCTGGCGCAATGCCGTGAAGGTGGCAAAAATCAGGGTCAGCACCGCCAGCCAGGACAGCAGGTCACGCGCGCTGAAGAACGGGAATACCAGCTGCAGGTCGGCCAGCCGCTCCACACCGACCAGCTGCACCAGCACCACCACCAGTGCAAACAATCCCATGCGCGAGGAAATTGCACCGAGAAAAGCAGCGCCGGGACCGGGAGTTTCCGCGTAGGCCTTGGCCTGCCAGAGGTGGAAAGGGATCAACGCCATCTTTACACCGAAGCCCGCGACGAACAGGATGACTATCATCCACAGGCTGCCGCTGCTCATGGCAGGCACTGCATCCCTGAAGTCCTGGAATTCGAAACTGCCGCTGCGGGTATAGACCATCACCAGTGCCATCAGCACGGCCATGGCACCGGCGAAGGCATAGGTGACGTAGCGCATGGCATAACGGGTTGCGGTAGCGCTGCCCAGTGCCATGATCAGGAAACTCGCCCAGCTGACCAGCTCCCAGCCGATGAACAGGCTGAGCAGGTCACCGCTGGCCAGCAGCACCAGCATACTGAAGACATTCAACGCCAGTGCCACGTGGAAAAGGCGCAGACTGCCACCGGCCGCACGGTAGCGCTGCCCCCATTCACCGCTGGCAAACCAGCTGGCCAGGAAAGCCGCGCCGATGGTGATCAGCGCAAAGAACCACGACAGCCCATCGAATCGCCAGTGCAGGCCGTGTCCCAGTACTTTGAACGTTAGCGAAGAGGCAATACTCTGCACTTCGCCATAGCCCAGGTCGGACATCATCATCAGCAGCACGCCCTGGGCCGCGTACAGAATAGTGGCGTTCCAGCCGGTGACCTGGCGATTGCCGATCAGCCAGACCGCAACCACCGTCAGTGCCGACAACGCCAGCAACTGGTCCAGCGGCGTCATGGCAGCGCCTCCGGGTTGACCGTCTGAACGTATTGATCCCGGTTCGCTGCCTGACTGGCCACACCTTCGATCTCATCCGCCAGGGGCATGATCAGGACAGCGCCGGCCACCAGTCCGGCGCCCAGCAGGGAAGCCGTGGCCAGGTCACGGGTGCGGTGCGCTACCGGTGGTGTCTGCTGTTCACTGCGATGATAGAAACTGCTGGCAACGCGGAACAGGTAGTTGGCTTCCAGCGCGGCGCCGCCCATGATGACCCACGCGCCCACACTATAAAGCGTATTTTCCTGTGCCATGAGGTTGACCATGACCAGCAGCTTGGCCCAGAAACCGGGCAAGGGAGGCACGCCGATCAGGGACAGTGCCAGCAAGATAAACAGCACGGCGCCCAGCGGCGAAGTACGGGCGGCACCGGCCAGCCTGTCCAGCGAGCCCTGCCAGCGCCCGGCCAGCAGGAACATGGCCGGCTTGACGACCAGGTGATGCAGTGCCACGGCCAGTCCGGCAAACACGCCCGCCTGACCCGGGATCGAAAAGGCAATGAACATGATGCCCAGTTGGCCAATGGAGGAGTACGCGATCATGCGATTGAAATCGCGCGCGCGCCAGGCCGCCAGTTCTCCCGTGACCACACCCAGCATCCCCAGCACCAGCATCACGGTCAGGGCCTCGGGCTGGTTAAATACCAGCACCAGCAGGCGCACGATGATCAACAGCGCCAGCTTGGACACCACACCCGCCAGCAGGCCGGAAACCCGGGTCGGTGCCGTGGCATACACTTCCGGCACCCAGGTGTTGACCGGGAACAGTTCCGCCTTGACCCCGAAACCGATCAGCATCAGGACAAACGCCGCCAGCCCCTGCAGGTTGTTCAGGTGGGTTGGCGCCAGTTGCGACAGCTGCGCCAGGTTCAGGGTACCGGTGGCCTGGTAGACCAGTGCAATACCGGTCAGTGCCAGTGCTGCACCGAAACTGCTGACGATCAGGTAACGCACGGTAGCGGCAAAGCTGCCCGCGCTGGAACGCGCAGCAATCAGGCCATAGGAAACCACGGCTACCAGTTCATAGAACACGTAGATATTGAACAGATCGCCGGACAGGGCCAGCCCGCTGCCCGAGGCCGCCAGAATCAGCGCCAGGGTGGACTGGCGCAACCACTCTTCGCCCCGGCTCGGCCACAGCAGCAAGGTACCGATACTGGTAGCCAGCGCAAACAGCAGCGCCAGCCTGTCGGCATACAGAGTGATACCCAGGGGTGGCCGGAAGCCACCGAGCTCAACCGCAACCGCACTGTCACCGAGCTGCGACCAGAGCGAAATACCGATCGCGCTGGTAACCAGCAACACCAGCGGGCCAAGCCAGCGTGCCGCCAGGGTCGAGACGCGGTTCACCACCGGCAACAGGAACGCCGTGATCAGCGGCAGGGCGACCAGTAATGCCAGCTGGTTCATGCGCCGCTCTCCTGTCGCGCCGTTTGCACCGCGGCCGGTGCGTGGCTGCTGGAAGGCATATCGATACCGGCTTCATCGGCGATGTCCTGCTCCATGTGCCGACGTACTTCGTGCATATCGAGCGTACCGTAGGCACGCTGCACGCGCAGCGCCAGGCTCAGCGCCAGTGCCAGAATACCTACACCGATCACGATGGCCGTAAGCACCAGCGCCTGCGGCACCGGGTCTGCCATCAGGTCGGGCACCCGGCCGGCGACGATGATGGGCGCCGCGGCGCCCTGGTGCCAGGTGGCCAGCAGTAACAACAGGTTGGCCCCGGCTTCCAGCAACGCCACAGCAAAAATGATACGCACCAGGTGCGCGGACAGCACGATGCCGGCAATACCGATCAGTATCAGACCGAACGCACCGCCGTACAGGAGAAGACCGGTATCCGGCATCAGTCAACGGCCTCCGATTCCGACAGCTGCGCCAGCAGGCCCGCGAGTTCCGAGCCGACCTTGAGCCCCACGGCAAGATACAGCACGGGCAGGCTGCCGGCAGACAGCAGTGCACCCAGCTCGCCCTGCCCCATCAGCGGGGTAAGAAACGCTTCACCACCAAACATCGCCAGCAGGCCAATAAAGATAAAACTCGCCCCGGCCAGGCCCTCGATGGTACTGACGGCGGTATGACTCATGCGGGTGCCCGGTCGCGCCAGTATCGGGACAAAGAATGCCGAAGCCAGAATCACACCGCCCTGGAACCCGCCACCCGGCGTCAGGTGTCCGTGCAGGATTATATAAAGACCCACGATCACCAGCAGCGGGAACAGCAGGTCAGCACCGGCCTGCAGGATGAAACCGGCATCGGGATCCCGCTTCGCAGTCGGCGAACGCTTGCCCAGCACCATCCCGCCGGCCGTCGCTGCCGTAAACAGGATGGTGAGTTCCAGCAGGGTATCGAAACCGCGATAGCCGAGCACTACGGCGGTAACAAAGTTGGCGGCACCGACCTGTTCAGCCGCGGCCGAATTAATCGCCTGCCCGACTATCGGCGCCACCGTGCCGAATTCCATACCCCTGAAGATAGCGGCAATCAGCAGTCCCAGGCCCAGCAGAAACAGTGCGGAACTCAAACGCTGCATTACGGCCGCCCCCCGTTACGCCACAGGCCAAGACGACGCAGCGCCAGGGCAAACAACAGACTGCTCAATCCGGCGCCGATGGCAGCCTCGGTCATGGCCACATCGGGCGCACGCAGGATGACGAACAGTACCGACAGTCCCAGCGAGACCACCGACAGGGCCGCCAGCGCCGCGAGAAAATCTTTGAGTACCAGCACCGCCACCGCACTGGTGAGCATCACAACCACAAGAACCAGCACCAGCCACTGCATCAGGATTCCACCTTGCGGTTACTGCCACGCACGGGTTCGATGCCTGACTTCAGCGCTGCGCGGGCGATGGTGGATGATCCAACCGGGTTGGTGAACAACACAAACCCGGCGATCACCAGCAGTTTTGTCCACCAGTCGGGATGGTGAAAACCGATGCCCAGCAGCACCGCGATGGTGCCCAGCGTTGCCGCCTTGGTGCCGGCCTGCAGGCGGTTATACAGGTCCGGCATGCGCATCAGGCCCAGGCTGCCCAACGCCATAAAAGCACCACCGACCAGCAGGAAGATATCACCCAGCAGGTTCATTCACGGTTCCCCTCGATGGCGCGCGCCACGGCCACCGTGCCGACAAACGCCAGCGTGCCGTAGACCAGCGCAATGTCCAGGTAGATCGGGTTATCAAATATACTCGCCAGCGCAACCAGCCCGGCCGTGGTAATGACCGAGAGCGTATCCGCGGCCACTACCCGGTCCGGGGTGGTCGGACCCAGCAACAGCCGCAATGTACTCAGCAGGATAGCGACGGCCACCAGCCCGATAGCTGCCCACTGCAATACCGTCAGCGTCACAGCAGGAACCTGCCAATATGTCGCTCGAACGAGGCGGCTATTTTGTCAGTCGCCTGCTGCGCATCGGTTCCCGGCGGACAGTAGACCCAGTGCACCAGCAAGGTGTCATCACGCACATCCACGCTGAGCGTGCCGGGCGTCAGGGTAATGGAATTGGCCAGCAACAGCCTGCCCAGCGGTGATTTCAGTGTGGTTTTGACTTCCACCAGCGCGGGGCGGATCGGCAGCGAGGGGGCAATGACGCGCAGCGCCAGGTCGAGATTGGCGCGTACCAGCGCCACCATGAAATAACCCAGGTAACCCAGTATATACAGCGGTACCAGCGGGCTGAAACGCAACCCGGTGAGAATGCCAAAGCGCGAACCGAACAGCAGGGTAACCAGCGCAGACACCACCATGCCGGCCAGCAACTCCTGCCCGGCGAGGTTGCCGACCAGCAGTACCCAGAGCAGCAGGCATACGCCGAAAACCAGCGCATAGTGCCGCAGGGAGATGGCCGGGGTAACCAGGGTGTTATTCATTCGTGTCCTTAATCAACTACATGCCAGTTTCGACCAGAATCCGGCTGCCGGCCGGATCCGCCGGCACGACCATGTACCCGGGCTTGTCTTTATACAGCATTTTGGCGGCCGCAGTAAGCGTCTATCTGGCACTTGTATGACAGCGGTCATCTTGCCGGCGCATCACAAAGAGGATATTCATCGTTGCAGATCGAGGCTGTGAATACATCTGGATTCTACCGGCGCGACATGCCGGCAGCGGTCGTTACCCGAAAGACTCAAACCGCCCGTTTCTCTAACTGCTTGCGCATCAACGCATAGTACATGATCGGCACAACCACCAGTGTCAGGATCGTGGAAACCAGCAGACCGAAGATCAGCGCGATGGCCAGACCACGGAATATCGGGTCGCCCAGGATAAACAGGGCACCAAGCACCGCAGCCAGCCCGGTCAGGATAATCGGCTTGGCGCGTATCGCACCGGCCCGCACCACGGCATCCTCGAAGCACACGCCCTTTGCCAGTTCCTCATTGATGAAATCGACCAGCAGAATGGAATTACGCACAATGATGCCGGCCAGGGCAATCATGCCAATCATGGAAGTCGCGGTAAATTTCGCGCCCAGCAGCGCGTGGCCCGGCATAACACCAATGATGGTCAGCGGGATGGGGGCCATGATCACCAGCGGCACCAGGTAGGAGCGGAACTGCGCGACCACCAGCAGGTAGATCAGGATCAGTCCCACCGAGTAGGCGATGCCCATGTCACGAAAGGTTTCGTAGGTGATCTGCCATTCCCCGTCCCACTTGAGACTGTAGCGATAGGGATTGTCCGGCTGCCGGATAAAATGCTGCGGCACCGGGTCACCGTAATCGGTCACCATGTCCTGCAACGACCGGTGCAGGACTGCCATGCCGTACAGCGGACTGTCCAGCTCCCCCGCCATATCTCCGGTCACGAACACCACCGGCAACAGGTCCTTGTGATAGATGGAGCGCTCGATGACCGAATGTTCCACGCTGACCAGCTCCGACAGGGGCACCAGCTGACCCTCGGTGCTACGCACTTTCAGGGTTAGCACCCGCTCGATGTCGGATTTTTCAGCCACCGGCAGTTCCATACGGATCGCAACCGGGTACTTGGCATCGGGGTCGTGCAGGTAGCTGACATTCTCGCCCTTCAGCGCGGTGGTTATCGCCTCGACCACCTCCGCCTGGTCGACACCCAGCCGGGCAGCCCGGCTGCGGTCGACGTGCACGATCCAGCGTGGCGCCAGCGCTTCGATACTGGTGTCGACATCCACGATGTCTTCGGTGGACAGGAACACGTCCCTGACCTGCCCGGCGACACGGATCTGCCCGGTGTAGTCCAGCCCGTAGATTTCCGCTACCAGCGGTGACAGCACCGGCGGCCCGGGCGGCACCTCAACTACCTTGACAAGCGCATCGAAGCGTTTTCCGATCTGTACCAGCGGCTCCCGCACGGTGCGCGCAATGACGTGACTCTTGCGATCGCGCTGGTGCTTGTCGACCAGGTTGACCTGTATATCGCCCATATTGGCCCCGGCACGCAGGTAGTACTGGCGTACCAGGCCGTTGAAATTGATGGGTGCCGCCGTACCCGCATAGACCTGGTAATCGGTGACTTCCGGCACCTCCGCCAGGTATGCAGCCAGTTCAGT
>JALSRZ010000059.1 GCA_026984515.1 Thiohalobacter sp.
AGCCATCCTGTCGCATGCCCGTGCGCGACAGAACGCCCGGCTGCAGACCCTGGTATGGAACGAATATTTCTACTGGTTGCTGATTCCGGCCATGCTGACCCTGCTGTACCTGTATCGACCCGGTGCCGGCCCGGCAGGCACTGCCAGACCGGGAGGTATAGCATGATGCGTGCTTACTCAGCCTTGCTCTGCTCCCTGCTCTGTTTTGTCCCCTTGTGCCAGGCGAGCCTGTTTGACAACCAGCAGCAACAGGCCGGCAAACTGTTCCAGCGGGGCGACTACGAAGCCGCGGCAGAAACGTTCAGCGACCCCTACCGGCGTGGTGTTGCCTGGTACCGCGCAGGCCACTATGACCAGGCCGCGGAATCCTTCCGTCGGGTCGAACGTACAAGCGTCCGCACCGATGCCCTGTACAACCTGGGCAACAGCCTTTTCCAGTCCGGCGAACTGGAAAAGGCAGCCGAAGCCTACCGCGAAGTGCTGTTACGTGAACCCGGCTACGAGGATGCACGCCATAACCTCGGACTGACCAGCGCCATGCTGGCGGAAGCCAGGCAGACCGCCGGGGAAGTGCAGAAGCAGGAGAAGAAGAACCCGAAAAAGGAAACACAGAAGCAACAGCAATCAGCGGAAAAACAGCAGAAGAAACAGCAGAAGAAACAGCAGAAGAAACAGCAAGAGCAACAGCAACAACAGCAAGAGCAACAACAGCAAGAGCAGGGACAGGAGCAGGAGCAGGAGCAGGAGCAACAATCCTCATCCGGCTCTGAACAAAAGGAGCAACAATCATCCGGAGATGAAGCGTCGGAACAGGAATCATCCAGCGATAATCAGACGCAGGAGGCGTCACAGGGACAACAACAGAACCGGCAAGCTTCGTCCGGCGATGAACAGCAGGAACAGCAAGACGCGTCCGGCGACGAAACCTCGCAAACGTCTCAACAGCAGGACGGAGACCGGCAGGAGGAGGAATCGTCCCTGGATCAGGAAAGCGATGAACAACAGCGCACCTCCTCCGCAAAGCCATCAGACCGGCTATCATCGTCCGATGAGTATCGATCGGGCGAGCCACAGGCTGACGCCGACGACGAGTCCTCCCGGCAACAGGATCAATCCGAACAGACGGTCACCGACACCGGTGACGAGCCAGCGCAGGAATCGGGTGGCGGCAAGCTGTCTGCGGAACAAAACCGGGGAGACAAGCCGCAAACGGAGCAAGCCGATAGCGCTGCAGGTAAACCCGGCGAGGCAGAAAAAACCGCCGGTAGCGAGCGTAACGAAGCACTGCAAGCGACAGCGGGCGGTATTACCGGGCACGATTCACCCACCGACGGCAGCCCCCGGGAACGACGCACGGGCCCGGCCGGCGACCCCCGTGACTTTGATCCTTCCCGGATCAGCGCAAACAGGGGCGCTGTAGACCAGTTCGATCAACTCGGCAAGCAGGAAGATCCGGGCAGGGAAGCGGCAGCACTGCCCGGTGAAGTCCCGGGCGCGGAAGGCCACCGCACGGTCATCGGCATGGAGCAGCTGCTCGACCAGGTGGAAGGCAACCCCGCCTACCTGATGAGAAACCAGTTCATGCTGGAAGAGCAGCGCATGAACCGAAACGGCGAGCGGCCGTATGAGCCGCGTCCCTGGTGAACGCAGTATGATCACGACATCACAGTTGGCACGATCGTTCTCGTATCTGTTCCTGTTCACCCTGCCGGTGATGGTCAGCGCCCGGGCGCCGGCGTACTACCCGCCGTACGGGTACCAGCCAGCGGGCAGATACACACAACCCTACCCCGACCGACAGCCTCGTCCCTACTGGTATCCACAGCAAGCACAGGCGCCGCAGTACGCACCCACGCCGCCTCGTGTTGAAACGCTGGTCAACGACACCGCCCCCTATGAACAACAGAGCCTGGTGTACCGGGTTCGGGTCATCAGCAGCGGCAACCTCAGGAGCGTGACGCCGCTGCTGCCTGAAGACAGTGCAGTTATCCTGCGCCCGCTCGGCGAACCGCTGAGTGAAAACCGGCAACAGAACGGAACCCGCGAGCTGGTTACCGAATACCGTTACCTGCTGATGCCACTTTCCGGCGGCGTCATCGAAATCCCGCCCGTGCGGGTCACTGGCCACTTCTCCGGCAGTAACGGTAAGGACGGCCCGACCTTTGATGTAGCCGGCAAGCCCGTCGTTCTGCACGTACGGCCGGCGACCGACGCGGTACAACCCTGGTTACCGCTCTACCGGCTGCAGATTACCGCCCGTGTGCGCGGCGGTGAGGCACCAGCCGCCGGCAATCCCATTGAACTGGAAATCGAAACCCGGGCGGTCGGCGCCACCGGGGCCCAGATACCGTCGGTCGCAAACCACCTGGAGAGCACGGATTTTCACATCTATCCCGGTGAAAGCAGCAGCGAGGGCAAACTGTCCGCCGACGGCAAGACCTTACTGGGCAGTCGTGTGGAAACTTTTACCCTGGTACCACGCTACGGAGGCTGGCTGCAGCTACCGGGTGTCAGCATCAACTGGTGGAACGTGCGCTACAATCGTCCCGAGGTGGCCACACTGCTTACCGACCGGATCCACGTCATGGGCCCGACCGATCCGCAGCACCGCGGACACGGCAATGACCGTGTAGTGCGTTCCGCTGTCTACTGGCTGCCGATGGTCTTTGCGGTGGGCGTTCTGCTGTTCGGCTGGCTAAGCGCTTTCATGGGGGATGGCAGGCTGCCCGGCGCCGAATCGGTCAGAAAGCTGTTTAAAGCGCGGCTTGGTAAACTGTACCCGCCACTGGTGGCGCTCGCCGAACGACTCTCGCCACGACGCAGCTTTCATCGCCTGCGCACCTGGACCGGACGTCGCCTGCCGGTATCCTGGAAACTGTGGTTCTGTCTGCGTGTCGTCGCACGCGAAAACGACCCGGCCGAATGGGCGCAGGCGCTCCAGTTCCTGGCGGCCAGGCACCTGGGCGCCAGGCCGCAGGCGCACCTTCGGCAGCTGGGCAGAACGATCGCCCGCTGCCATCCCCGCGCCAATGCCGCCGAACTCGACCACCTGCTTGCGGAACTCGACCAGGCGGTCTACGGCAACCGGCCGGTACAGGATTTTCAGCGCTGGAAACAGGAATTCAGGAAACAGATCAAGCCGGGCCTGCTTCCCGTGCGCTTTCGTCGCCGCGGTATTGCTGCTGCGCTATCGGCACCACTGCCGGGGCTGAACCCGCCCTGAACCGGGTCGAAAACCGGCAGGCCTCATTCCCAGAAACGCTGCATCTCGTAGTATAAAAAGGAAGCCGTCCAGGTGATGAGCACCAGCCCGGTCAGTGATTCTATACCGGTCAGGTAGCGCAGGTTGCCGATCGGCTCTATGTCACCGAAACCCAGGGTGGTGAAGGTCGTGAAGGAAAAATAGGCGCAGTCCATCAGGCTGCCGGTGAAATTCCCTTCCAGGTGCCCCCATCCTTCCTCCCAGTGCATGAAATAATAGGCAAACGCAAATATCCAGATCTCGATGCCATGCGCTACCAGCGCGCCGAATACCCCGATCACAATCCTGAACCGGTGCATACCCCTCATCCGCTGGATCAGCGAGGACATCTGGAACAGGAATTCGTAGTGGACGATGACAGCCACCGCCACCACCACGCTGTTGAGCAGAATTACTTTTACCATTACCTTTCCTGAAGCCCGTCTGCCTGCGCTGTTTTTCCCTGCCCGTTGAAGTCGAGCCGGAAACGGGTGCCCTTGCCTACCCGGCTGCTGACCTTGATCACCCACCCGTAATGCTGGCAGATTCTTCTCACCAGGGACAGGCCGATACCCTCCCCGCTGCCGGTGCTGTAAAAAGGTTTGAACACCGATTCCAGTTGTTCCGCGGGAATCCCCACACCGGTGTCGGAGACGCTGAGGCTGCAGTTGTCCAGCGTGATCCTGACACAGCCTTCCGGGGTGTATGAAAAGGCATTGCGAATCAGGTTGCCGATCACAATGCGCAACAGGGCGCACTCCACCGACAGGACCGGCGTCGAATGCACCGTAATATCTACATCGACCCGGCTGGATTCCAGCAAGTGACGATGGCTGTCCACCACTTCACGTAACAGCTTGTCGACCTCACAACCCGAGGTCAGCCGATCCGGTTGCTGCTCGCGGGCGAGTTCCAGCAGGGCATAGGTCACTTCTGACATTTCCCGGGCCGCGCGCGCAATGCGTCGCACGCGAGTGTGCTGGGCATCGTCCAGCGAAGCGTCTTCCCGCAACACCTCTGCCGCGCCCTCGATCACCGCCAGCGGGGTACGCAGTTCGTGGCTGATGTCAGCGGTAAAGGCCTGCTCACGATCGATGAAGGCGCGCAGGCGATCCTGATAGGCGTCGAACTCCCGCGCGAGAATACCTGTTTCGTCACGCGGAAAATCATCGGCAAGCGCGGTAGAACGATTGCGGGGCTCAAGATTACCCACCCGTCGTGCCAGCTCTCCCACCGGGGAAACCACACGCTCAGCGAGCCACAGGCCCAGCGCGGCCGACAGGCCGATCATGATCAGCACACCGCCGGTGAGATAGGCCCTGAACTGGCGCTCCTTGTGCTGAATCTGCGCATCGTCGTAGAGCAGGGCGAACTGCCGGCCGTCCTGAACACGAACCGCGGCGAAGTAATGGCCGCCTGCAAACGATAACTGGTGCAGACCGGCCGGCATACCCTGCAGCGCCTCCGGCATCGAGGTACGCCCTTCGCTGCCCTGCACGTAGGTGCGCAGAATCGAGCTGCCCGGCGTCTCGGTGGACGGGTCGTCCCCGTAGCGTTCGATAAAATCGTCCAGCTCCGAGGACAGGGTTTCAGCGAGCAGCCGCTCTTCCATGTTGAGGGTAAGCCAGTAGAGTATCCCGGCCAGCGCCAGGCTGATGACACCGCCCAGCAACGCAAAGGCGATGCTGATGCGGTAGCGCAGGCTAGTCCTGAACCTCATCGGGCGCTGCCAGCTGGTAACCCATACCGTGTACGGTGCGCAACAGCTGGGTTTTGAAAGGCTTGTCGATGGCACTGCGCAACACATGCAGGTGGGTACGCAAGGCGTCGCTGTCCGGCCGTTCATTGCCCCAGATGCGACGTTCCAGTTCGCGTTTCGGCACCACGCGCGGTGACTGACGAATCAACAGGGTCAGCAGTTTGAGCGGAATCGGCGGCAGGGTGATCGTCTGACCGGCACGTTCCACGCGCAGCGTGTCCGGGTCAAAAACCAGGTCGGCCACCTGCAGCGCTTCCCGTTCCTGTTCGCCGCGCGCACGTCGCACCAGCGCCCGCAACCGGGCTTCCAGCTCCTGCAGGGCAAAAGGTTTTACCAGGTAGTCATCGGTACCGGCAGCGAAACCCTCGAGCTTGGCGTCCAGGGTATCGCGTGCCGTAAGCATCAGGATCGGCACGGTCACACCGGCATCGCGAATACGGCGACAGAGTTCCAGGCCGTCCATACCCGGCAGGGTCAGGTCGAGCACCACGGCGTCATACACCTTGTCCTGGATAAACTGCATGCCGGTTCTCGCGTCATAGGCGGCATCCAGTATGTACCCCTTTGGTTCGAGGTAATCATAGAGGTTGGCAACCAGGTCCGGATTGTCTTCAATAACCAGTATATACACGATGTCCTGTCACTCCGGTGCTGCCTCGCGCGGTACAGAGGCACATTCCCTGAAAATGCGTTTATCACAGGTCCTGCAGACCGACTTGTCCAGTTTCTGGAAAATACCGATGATCGCTGCCGTCTTGGACTGGAACACATTATTGGACCCGATTGCATCCAGGCAACCGCAGCTTTCCAGTGATTCCCACAGGCCTTTCTTGACCTTGATCAGGTACAGGTCACCGCCCCTGGCCCTGCGCTTGCGGGCTTCCGCCACCAGCGTGGAACCACCGGTAATATCCGCAAAGTTGATGCCCTGTGCGACCACCGCCAGGTGTTTCTGTTCCGGGTGGTTTTCCTCCAGGTCGGCAAACACTTCCTGTACATGGTTGATGGAACCGAAGAACAGGGAACCATCGATGCGCAGGATATGCAACTGCGGGCACTGCGGCAGGTCCGGGCCGGTCGCGAATTTCCGCCCGTACTGGCGCGGATCCGGCACGCGCGAAATGATACGTGGCCGGGATACCCGCATCAGGTACAGGATCAGCGACAGCATGACACCCGCAATAATGGCGAACTCCAGTTCCAGGAACAGCGCACCGAAAAAGGTCACCGCCATGATGCCGGTCTCGCGACGGCTGGATTTAAGGATATGGCCGATTTCCCTGAAATCGATCAGGCCCCAGGCCACCATGAACAGGATACCCGCCATCGCACCATTCGGCAGCCAGGCAGCCAGGGGGGCCACCAGCAATACGATCAGCATTAGTAACAGGCCGGCGAACATGGCCGCCAGCGGTGTTTTGGCACCGGCCTGGTAATTCAGGCCACTGCGGTTGAAAGAGCCGGTAGCCACATAGCCGGAGAAAAAACTGCCGGCAATATTCGAAAGCCCCTGGCCAATGAATTCCTGGTTACCGTCGATACGCTGACCACTGCGCGCACCCAGCGAACGACCGATGGACACCGCCTCGGTCAGCGCGAACAGGGTAACGGCCACGGCAGTGGGCGCCAGGTTCTTGATGGTGGTCAGGGAGAAATCAGGCGAGGAAAGCGGCGGCAGCGTCTGTGGCAGTGCGCCGACGTTTTCGATGCCGGTTACTACCGTACCGAATACCTGGTTCAGCACCGCGGCCACCAGGCTGCCAAGGATCATGGCAATGATCAGGTAGGGCAAGCGCGGCCACAGGCGTTTTACCAGGATGCCCGACAGGAGGGTCGACACGGCCACCGTGGTGACATAGCTGTTGATATACGGAATCTGGTGCCAGAAGGAAACCAGTACATCCTGCACGTGACCGCCGCGCGGGATCTCCACACCAAAAAAGTTTTTCAGCTGCTTGGCGGCAATCAGAATGGCCGCACCCGCGGTGAAACCGACGATGACCGAATGGGAGATAAAATTGACCAGCGCGCCCATGCGCGCGAACCCCAGCACGATTTCGATCACACCAACCATGAAGGTCAGGGTCAGCGCCAGGGTCACGTAATCCATGCTGCCGGGCTCTGCATAGACGCTGAGCGAGGAAAACAGCACGATCGACGCTGCGGTAGTGGGTCCCGAGACCAGGTGCCAGGAAGAACCGAACAGGGCCGCCACGATGGCGGGCACCATACCCGCGTACAGGCCGTATTCCGGCGGCATGCCGGCGATGGTTGCGAAGGCCACGCCCTGCGGCAATACGACAATGGCGCCGGTCAGCCCGGCGATCAGGTCGCCGCGCACCGTTTCCCGGTTCAACAACGGCCACCAGCTCAGGAAAGGAAAATACCGGATAATGGAATCAGTCCAGCTCGCTTGTTTCATGAAGGTACCAGGTTACTGTCAGAAAAGGCCGGGTCGCGCGGTTACCCCGCTCCCGGAGCGCCGCGCAAGGTACCATTACATTAATTAAGTTTTTGTTAAATCAAAACCCGGGGACGAAGCCCGCAATACGCCTGCAACGCCCTGATTACCCCGTTTCCGGTCGCCGGACCAGCCTCCGTTTCAGACCCGGGACTTGGCAAACCTGTCCGATACCGCTAAACTGCATGCCAATCCAGCCGCTAACGCCCCTATGTTTTTCAAGCGCTTACTCACTATATGGTTTCTTCTGTTCACCCTGAACAGCAGCGTGGCGTGGGCTTTTCCCGATCACCTCCCGGTTGCCGGCAGTGACCATGCGCAGACCGATGACGGTCAGCACAAGCACCCGCTGCCCTGGCAATTTGACGAAACCTGCGATGACCATTGCGGGCATTTCAGTGCCCACGTGGTTGCGCTGATTTCCACCAGCGCCGCACTCCAGCCCGCGCCCCGCTCCACCGTATTCTACTTTTACCAGCGTATTCCCGGTTCACGCGACCCGGTTCCACCCTTTCAACCCCCCATCGGCTGAATCCCTGTTGTGACGCCCTGCGCCGCGCATGACGCGGTGCGGTTCCCTGTTTGACGTTTACAGGATTCACCCTGATGCAAAATGTATCCACCTGGCCGCGAGCGCTGCTCGTTTGCCTGTTACTGGTCCCGTCGCTGCCCCTCGCCGCGGCGGGTGCAGCGCCCGCCCTGCAACAACTGGCGCGGGATTATCTCGCCGAACACCCGGCCGCGCAGGCAGCCCGTGCCGACCTGGAGCGTGCACTGGCCGAAGCGCGCGCCGTCGGTCAACCGCTGTACAACCCGGAAATCGAGCTGGACTACGAGGACGCCACCGACGTCACCAAAACGATCGGTTTCTCCCAGACCCTCGACTGGGCCGGCAAACGCCGCGCACGGGATACCGCCAGTCAGGATTCGGTCCGTGCTGCGCAGGCCGCGCTGGCTGCAACCCGGCAACAGATGCTGGGTGAATTACTGACCGAACTGAGCAGCGTGGTCACGAATGCGGAGGCTGCCCGACTGGCCCGGCGGCGCGTACAACTGCTGGATGAGTTCCTGCAGCTCGCGAAACAACGCTACGCGGCAGGCGACGTCGGGCAGACCGATGTGGACCTGGCACAGCTGGCCGTATCCGAGGCGCGTATGCAGGCAGCATCCATCCGCGCTGACGCCATGGCTTCCGAGGCCCGCCTGGCCACCCTGGTCCCGACACCGGCCGGGGGCTGGCCGGCCCTGCCGCCGCTGCCGCGTGCTATCACGGCATTCAATGCGGACGAGTTGTTGCAGCAACACCCCGGCCTGCGCCAGGCACAGGCGGAAGCCGCCGCCGCCAGGGCGAGCGTGGATATCGCCCGGCGCGACCGTCGACCAGACCCCACCATCGGCATACGCGGCGGCGAGGAAGACGACGACACCCTGCTGGGCGTAACCGTCTCGATCCCTCTGTTTGTACGCAATTCCTTTCGCGCTGAACTGGACGCCGCCAACGCGGAGGCCACGCGTGCGGAACAGGCATACCGGCGTGACCTGCGTCGCGCCAACGGCAGCTTGCAGTCAGCGGCCCAACGCTATCGCCTGACCCGCGTCGCGCTGGCGTACTGGGAAAAGACCGGGAAAACCAGCCTGCAGGACCGCATCGAACTGCTCAAGCGCCTGTGGGAAAGCGGTGAAATCAGCACCACCGACTACCTGGTCCAGTTACAGCAAACCCTGGATACCCGGGCTTCAGCCGTCGAACTGCAAGGCGCTGCCTGGTCCGCCTGGATTGCCTGGCTGACGGCATCCGGCACCACCGAACACTGGCTGGGCCTGTAGTACAGCGCCCTGGCATCCAACGGAGTACGAATATCATGCGTTCCATACACCCTGTACACCTGATCGTTTTACTGCTGGCCCTGGTTTCAGCAAACCCTTTGTCGGCAGCAGGCCATGATCACGAAGAAAGCGGGCATGGCGAAGAAGGACACGGCGGCCACGATGAAACGGAAGGCGCTGCGAAACTGAGCGCAACACAGATCCGCACCGCCGGCATCGAAACGCTGGCGGTGCAGCGCAGCGAGCTGGCTGACATCATTGTTGCGCCCGGCGAGGTCGCGCTGAATGCCTACCATACCTCCAAGGTGGCACCGCGTATCGAGGCCCAGATCGTACAGCGGCATGCCCGGCTCGGCGATACGGTAACCGCCGGCCAGCCGCTGGTCACCCTGTCCAGCGTCGCAGTCGCACAGGCGCAGGGCGAACTGCTGGTCAGGGACCGCGAGTGGAAACGGGTCAAAAAACTGGGCCGCAAGGTGGTCTCGGAGCGGCGTTATGTCGAGGCCCAGGTTGCACGCCAGCAGGCCCACGCCAAACTGCTTGCCTTCGGCATGAGCGACGAACAGATCGACAAACTGCTGAAGCAGGCGGATGCTTCCCGCGCCACCGGTGAACTGGTCTTGCTGAGTCCCCAGCAGGGCACGGTCATCCACGATGACTTCATCATCGGCGAGCTGGCGCAACCCGGGCGTGAACTGTTCGTGATCACCGACGAAAGCACACTCTGGGTGGACGCGCGCCTGACGCCGGAAGATGCCGTCCATGTCCGCATCGGCGCCCGGGCACGCGTGCAGGCCGACGGTCACTGGATCGATGGTGAAGTCACCCAGGCCCGGCACGCCCTGGATGAGAATACCCGCACACTGCCAGTACGCATCCGGATCGCCAATCCCGGTGACCGGCTGCACCCCGGTCAGTTCGTGCGCGCTGAAATCCAGAGCACGCAGCGCAAAGCGGGGATCGCGGTCCCGGTAGCCGCAGTACTGCGCAGCCCGGACGGTGACTGGCAGGTGTTCGTGGAGGAAACCCCGGGGCGCTATGTGCCGAAAGAAGTCGAGGTGCTGCGCACGGTCGGCCGGCAAATGGTCATCGACGGCCTGCAGGACGGCGAACGCATTGTCAGCAAGGGTGCCTTCTTTATCCAGTCTGAAATCGCCAAGGGTGGTTTCGAAGTCCACAACCACTAGGAGCGATACGCCATGCTGAACAAACTCATCGACCTGGGGGTTGAAAACCGCCTGCTGGTGGTACTGGCTTTGCTGGCCACCATCGCCGGCGGCGTACTGATACTGCCAAAGCTGAATCTCGATGCCTTTCCCGACGTCACCAACGTCCAGGTACAGATCAACACCGAGGCACGCGGCCTGGCCGCAGAAGAAGTCGAACAATTGATTACCTTCCCCATCGAGGCAGTGATGTACGCGCTGCCGGACGTAGAGGAAGTGCGCTCGATCTCCAAGACCGGTCTGTCGGTCATCACGGTGGTGTTCAGGGAAGGCACCGACATCTACTTCGCCCGCCAGCTGGTATTCGAACGCCTGCAGACCGCGCGTGAACAGATACCGGAAGGCATCGGCACCCCGGGTATCGGGCCCAATACCTCGGGGCTGGGGCAGGTCTACCAGTACATCCTGCGGGCCGAGGACCCGGAAAAATACGATGCCATCGCCCTGCGCAGCCTCAACGACTGGATCGTCAAGCTGCTGCTGATGCCGGTAGGCGGTGTCACCGAAGTGCTGTCTTTCGGTGGTGAAGTACGCCAGTACCAGGTGCAGCTCGACCCGCAGCGACTGCTTGCCTACGGGCTGAACGGTGACGACGTGGCCGAGGCCATCGAAGCCAACAACCGCAACGCCGGTGGCTGGTACATGAACCGGGGAGAGGAACAACTGGTGATTCGCGGCGTTGGCTGGGTGCGCAGCGGTGAAGACGGCCTGCGTGACATCGGCAATATCCCGCTCAAGGATGTCGATGGCGTGGTAGTACGGGTACGCGACGTAGCGCGTGTCGCCTTTGGCCCGGAAATCCGCCAGGGCGCGGTCAGCATCACACGCAAGGATGCCGACGGCAAACCGGAAGCGCTGGGGGAAGTGGTCGCCGGGGTGATTCTCAAGCGCCTTGGCGCCAACACCAAGGCCACCATCGACGGTATCGAATCACGCCTGCCGGCGATCCGCACCGCCCTGCCGGACGGGGTGACACTGGAACCCTTTTACGACCAGGCCAGTCTCGTTGACCAGGCGGTGAACACTGTAGCCAAAGCGCTGCTGGAAGCTTTTGTACTGATCGTCATTGTACTGATGCTGTTCCTGGTCAACCTGCGCGCCACCCTGCTGGTGCTGATCTCGGTCCCCATCTCCATCGGCCTGGCACTGATGGCCATGGCCTACTGGGGCGTGTCGGCCAACCTGATGTCGCTGGGCGGCCTGGCCATCGCCATCGGTATGATGGTGGACGGCTCGGTGGTAATGATGGAACACATCTTCAGTCACCTCACCACCCCGGATGCCGAACACCGCGAAAAGGTCCAGCGTGAGATTGCCCCGGGAGATAAAGCGCCCTATGACGCGGCCCACGACACACACGGGATTGCCCTGCGCATCCAGGAGTCGGCGCGCGAGGTCGGTCGCCCGGTGTTCTTTGCCGTGCTGATCATCATCATCGTGTTCGCACCGCTGTTCAGCCTGCAGGGTGTCGAGGGCAAACTGTTCCAGCCCATGGCGATTTCCATTGTGCTGGCCATGCTGGCCTCGCTGATGGTGGCACTGGTCGTGGTGCCGGCGTTGGCGACGTACCTGTTTACGCGCGGCGTACAACACCGCGATAGTCTGGTCATGCGACCGCTGGAAACACTCTACCGCGGTGCGTTGCCCTGGGCACAACAGCACCGCAACACGGTGGTGATCAGCGCCCTGCTGCTGTTCACCGGGTCACTGGCCATGGTGCCCTTCCTCGGCACCGAGTTTGTGCCGGAACTGGAAGAAGGCACCCTCAATATCCGCGTCACCCTGGCGCCTTCCGCCAGCCTGGATACCGCGCTGGAAGTGGCCGGCAAACTGGAGGCTGAACTGATCCGCTTCCCGGAAGTGCTGTATGCCACCAGTCGCGTCGGCCGCCCGGAGATCGGTGGCGACCCGGAACCGGTATCCAATGTGGAAATCTTTGTCGGCCTGAAACCGGTGTCGGAATGGACCAGCGCCTCCAACCGCCAGGAACTGCAGCAGCTGATGGAAGAAAAGATGTCCAGCCACCCCGGCCTGCTGTTCTCCTTCTCGCAACCGATTGCCACCCGCGTGGATGAACTGTTATCCGGTGTGCGGGCCCAGCTTGCCATCAAGCTGTTTGGCGCGGATCTCGACGTACTGGCACAGAAAGGCAGTGAAATCGAAGCGCTGGTGAAAAAGGTCGAGGGCACCCGCGGCGTGGCCATGGAACAGATTGGTGGCGAATCCCAGCTGGCGGTGCGTCCTGACCGGGATGCGCTGGCGCGCTACGGTATCCCTGTGGCACAGGTCATGGACCTGGTGGCGGACGCCATCGGTGGCCGCGCTGCCGGCCAGGTCATCAAGGGCAATGAACGCTACGATATCTACGTACGCCTGGCGAAGGAATACCGTGACAGCGTTGAAGCCATTCGTGGCCTGATGCTGCAGGCGCCCGGTGGCGCCTGGGTACGCCTCGGCGATGTGGCGCAGGTCGCCATCGAGTCCGGCCCGCCACAAATCCGCCGCGATGACGTGCAGCGCCGTGTGGTCATCCAGTCCAACGTCGAGGGCCGCGACATGGGTGGCCTGGTGGCGGAACTGCAACAGCGTATCGACGAGGAGATCGACCTGCCGGCCGGTTATACGGTGGTGTTCGGCGGCCAGTTCGAGAACCAGCAACGCGCCCAGGCGCGCCTGATGATCGTCGTGCCCCTGTCACTGGGGCTGATCTTTCTGCTGCTGTACTTCGCCTTCAGTTCCGTCGGCCAGGCACTATTGATCATGCTCAACGTACCACTGGCGCTGATCGGCGGCATCGCTGCGCTGTTCATCTCCGGGCAGTACCTGTCGGTTCCGGGTTCCATCGGCTTCATTGCACTGTTTGGTGTCGCGGTACTGAACGGGGTGGTTATGGTAAACGCCATCAACCAGCGGCTGTTCGACGGTAAGGGTCCGGACCAGGCGGTATTCGAGGGCGCCCTGTCACGCCTGCGCCCGGTATTGATGACCGCTTCGATCGCTGCTCTCGGCCTGATACCCATGCTGCTCTCCAGTGGAGTCGGTTCCGAGGTACAGCGGCCGCTCGCCACCGTGGTGGTCGGTGGCCTGTTCTCTTCCACGCTGCTAACCTTGTTCGTGCTGCCGGTACTGTACAAGGTGTTCTCGCGCCCGGCGCTGAGTGAGGACAAAGCTGCGGGCTAGCCCGCATTTCTCACCGGGTTCCGTAGCGAGGCGGTGGCAGGTCGTATGATAAGCGGCGTTCGCGACCGAGGGCCGCGCAGGCATAGTCGACACGATGTCGAGCAGCCCGACCGAGTGAACGCCGCTTAGCGCGCGGCATGACGCCGCCGCAGCAGGAAGTCGGTGGGAAATCCGGGCTAGCAGCCTGTCATTGCGGGCAGGGAGACAACATATGGCATGTACTGACTGCGACGACGGTTTTACCGGCCCCTGGTGGCACTACCCGCCACTCCGTAATGCGCTGCTGGCCGGCGTGATCGCCCTCGGTGCCTGGCTGCTGATGCTGGCAGGCATCATCGATACTGCGCTGGAGACGGCACTGTACTGGCTTGCCATCCCGCTCGGCGGTTACCTGTGGGCCAGGGAGGGCCTGGAAGAGGTGTTCGAGAAACACCAGGTCGGCATCTCGCTGCTGATGATCGCAGCCACCGCCGGTTCCGGGATCCTCGGTCTCTGGGAAGAAGCCGCTGCACTGGTGGTACTGTACGGTGCCGCGGAAGGCATCGAGGAATACACCTTTGCGCGTACCCGCACCGCGATACGTGCACTACTGGACCTGGCACCGAAAGAGGCCCGCATGCTGCGCGACGGCGAGGAAACCACCGTGCCTGCCGAATCCCTGCAGCCCGGCGACCATTTCGTGGTCCGCCCGGGCGAATCGCTGCCGACGGACGGCGTCATCGTCAGCGGTGCATCAGGGCTGGACGAATCACCGGTGACCGGCGAATCCATCCCGGTCGACAAGGGGCCGGGGGACCCGGTGTTTGCTGCCAGCATCAACGGCCAGGGGATGCTGGCCATCGAAGTGACGGCCGCTTTTGCCGATAACACCCTGTCACGCATCATCCACCTGGTCGAAGAAGCACAGGACCAGAAAGGTCGCGCCCAGCAATGGATGGAACGCTTCGGACGCCGCTACAGCCCGGCGGTGCTGGCAACGTCGGCCCTGTTCCTGCTGGTGCCCTGGCTGGGTCCGGGTGACAGCGGAATCTGGGCCGAGCGCGCTGTCATCCTGCTGGTCGCCGCGGCACCGTGTGCACTGGTCATCTCCCTGCCCATCACCATGGCGGCCGGCATCGCCGGCGCCGGCCGACGTGGCATCCTGATCAAGGGCGGCGCCCACCTCGAACACCTGGGGATCATCCATACCATTGCCTTTGACAAGACCGGCACCCTGACCTACGGCAAGCCACGCGTCACCGAGATCACTGTCCTGAACGGGAAGGAAGAGGATTTGCTGGCGGTGGCCGGCGGACTGGAATCCTCCTCCGGCCACCCGCTGGCACGCGCCATTGTCGACTACGTTGCCGCACGCGGCATCACGGCATTGCCCCCGGCCGGCTTCGTCTCCCTCACGGGTTCCGGTGTACAGGCGGAAATCGATGGCGTCCTGCACTACATCGGCAAACCGGAGCTGTTCAGCGAACTGGGGATACCGCTGGCAAGTATCCAGAACCGCCTCAATGACTTGCAGGCAGACGGCAAGACCGTGGTGCTGGTCGGTTCAGGGCAACAGCTTACCGGTCTGATTGCCCTGCAGGACACCTTGCGTGACGACGCCCGGGAGGTAATCGCACGCCTGCACGACATGGACATCCGCACCGTCATGCTCACCGGCGACAACCGGCGCACGGCACAACGCGTGGCGGCTCAACTCGGCATCGACGATGTGCGTGCCGACCTGAAACCCGAAGACAAGGTAAGCGCGGTTACGGCGCTGCTGAACGACGGCCCGGTACTGATGGTCGGCGACGGTGTCAACGATGCACCCGCGCTGGCGGTGGCCACCTGTGGTGTGGCCATGGGGGCAGCCGGTACAGACGCCGCCATCGAGGCCGCGGACATCGCGCTGATGGCCGATGACCTCGACAAACTGGAGGAAGCCCTGCGCCTGGGACACAAGGCGCGCAGGATCAGCCTGCAGAATATCGTATTCGCCATCCTGGTGCTGGCAATACTGATACCGGCCGGTGTCGGCGGCTTCATCAGCATCGCCGTCGCCGTGCTGGCGCACGAAGCCAGCGAACTGCTGGCCGTCGCCAACGGCCTGCGTGCGGCAAAACATTGATCCCCGTTGTACCCCGGCAACGCAACTACCCGGCAGAAAACAGCGCCTCTCGGGCTGCCTCCACCACTGCCGATACCACCGGGTGTGTCACCCGCCGCTCGACAGAGATTGCATAGAAATGTTCTTTTACTGTATCGACCCGGCCAATCGCACTCACTTCGTATTGCCACTCCACCTCGGCTTCTATGGCCGCGGGCGCAATAAAGATGCCGGCACCCTGCTGCCCGAAGGCCTTCATCAGGGCGCTGTCGTCAAACTCGGCGATCACCCGGGGATGAATACGATGTTTGTCCAGCCACTGGTCAATCCCGGAACGCAGCTGGGTACCGTTGCCGGGCAATAAAAGCGGCGCGCCTTCCAGACAGGCGGGGAAATCACCGGCACAGGTTCTGGCCAGCTTTTGCGTGGCAAAGAAGCTTACCGCGCATTCACCGAGCTTGTGACTGAAACCCCGGGTACTGACCGTGGAAGGAATGGGACGGTCCGCCAGCACCAGATCCAGCCGGTGCACAGCCAGTTCCGCCAACAGCATATCCAGACTTGCCTCGCGGCAAATCATGCGCACCGGCTCTGCCAACTGCAACGCAGGCTCCAGGATACGATGGGTGATGGACTTGGCCAGCACATCGACCACGCCCACCCTGAACAGTTGCGGGCGCCCTTCCGGCAGCTGGCGGATGACTTCCTCCAGCTCACCGCCAAGCGAAAATATTTCGTCCGCATAGCTCAGTACCAGCCGCCCGGTCTCGGTAAGTTTCAGGTTACGCCCCACCCGGGTAAACAACTCCACCCCGAGATGATCTTCCAGCAGGTTCAGTTGCCCGCTGATCGTTTGCGGCGTCAGATTTAACCGTTCACTGGCCCGGGCCACGCCACCCTCCCTGGCTACCGCCCAGAAGTAGTGCAGGTGCCTGTAATTAACCATCGCCACTCCAATACATCGGTTTTTTCGAATATATAAGCAAGAATAATCGACTTTTAACGAGTTTGTAAACCACCTAGCATGCCTGTACTTCCAGCAACCCGCGCACTACACCGGAGGACGCTATGCAGATTGATATCCAGGCACGTAATTTTCCCCTGACAGACGCCCTGCGCAGCCACGCTGTTCGACGATTGCGTTTCACCCTGGCCTGTTGTGACCAGTATATCCAGCGGGTTGTCATGCGGCTGTCCGACATCAACGGCCCACGCGGCGGAGAGGATAAACGCTGCCATGTGCAGGTGGTGCTGGATGGCCTGGGGAACGTAGTGGTCGAAGACACTGAAGCCGACCTGTACGTCGCCATCGACCGTGCCAGCGATCGTGCCGGGCGTACCCTGGTGCGCAGGATCGACCGTCAGAAAACGCTGTCCAGGCGGAGCCACCCGATCGAAACGGGTGCCCAGGCGGCAGATTACTAACCGGTTCCCGTCATTCCGGCCTGCGCCGGGATGACGGTCGTGCTTTTGGCCTGACTTCAGTGCCATTTAGCGCACGAACCGGTTAATAACGCGTTCACAAACCACCAGAGGCGACCACCATGAACAACCCAGGCATACTCGCAACGAGCCGGCAACAGGCCGGCGCGCTCGCCACCAACAAGGTGATCCGCAATACTTATACCCTGTTATCCATGACGCTGCTGTTCAGCGCACTGACCGCCGGCGTCAGCATGGCACTGAACCTGTCCCACCCCGGGCTGTTACTGACACTCGGCGCTTACTTTGGCCTGCTGTTTGCCACTACCAGATTCCGCAACAGCAGCCTGGGTCTCGTTTTTGTGTTCGCCCTGACCGGCTTCATGGGGTATACCCTGGGACCGATCCTCAACGCCTACCTGGCCCTGCCCAACGGTGGACAGGTCGTGATGACGGCAATGGGCGCTACCGGTGCCATCTTCCTCGGCCTGTCAGGTTACGCCCTCACCACCCGCAAGGATTTCAGTTTCATGGGCGGGTTTCTGCTGGTGGGCATCCTGGTGGCCTTTCTGGCCGGACTGGGCGCGGTATTTTTCGAGATCTCCGGCCTGTCGCTGGCGGTATCTGCCATGTTTGTGCTCCTGATGGCCGGGCTGATCCTGTACCAGACCAGCCAGATCATCCACGGCGGCGAGACCAATTACATTATGGCTACCGTCACCCTTTACGTCTCGATTTTCAACCTGTTCACCAGTCTGTTGCATCTGCTGGGGTTCATGAGCGGTGATGAATGAGCTCGACGCATGTCATCCGTCCGACACCGCGATTACGTACACGAGTCGAACTCCTTTACCGTGTCGGCACACCATGCCAACCGGCCGCATGCAGCGCCCTGTTGAAACTCACAGGTCGGGTCAGCCTCCGCGCAATACGACAAAACCGCCGAATCCCGGCATGAGCGCCGCGCCGCCGGTTGGGTTAACCGGCGGGTGCGGGTACACTCGCCGGTATGGCAGAAACACCCCGCAAACTCACCATCGGGCGTCTCGCCGGCCAGGCCGGCGTCAATGTCGAAACCGTGCGCTATTACCAGCGCATCGGCCTGATCGATGAACCGCTAAAGCCTGCACAGGGTTACCGGGTTTACCCGCAGGAGACAGCATCCCGCATCCGTTTCATCAAACGCGCCCAGGACCTGGGATTCACGCTCCGGGAAGTAACCGACCTGCTGGCGCTGAACGATGGCGACTGCGCCGAAGCGCGCAGCATGGCGGAACAGAAACGTGCGGTGATCGAAGACAGGATACGCGACCTGCGACGCATACAGAGCGCACTGGACGACATGGTATCGGCCTGCCGAAAAAGTGAAGCGGAATGCGCCCGTTGCGCCCTGATCGAGACCCTCAACAGCCCCGACTGAGCGACCGTCAGGCCTTGCGTGCCTCGATTACCGCCGAGATCACGTAGTCCTCCACACCGCTGCCCGGCGCCCAGTCGCGGATGAATTCCCTGGACTCGTCTTTGGGTTCGATACGAATATCGACAAACCCCGCCGCATGGAGCAAAGCCTCCAGGTCATCGATTTTCGACGCGCCCGCCACACAGGCGGAGTGCAGGTAGGGGTCGTTGCGCATCGATTCGGGCAGATCGGCGCTGGCAACCACGTCCGAGATCGCCAGCCGGCCACCGGGCTTCAGCACCCGCTGCGCTTCGCGGAACACCCGACCCTTGTCCAGCGAAAGGTTGATCACGCAGTTGGAAATAATCACGTCGATGCAGCTGTCGGCTACCGGCAGGTTCTCGATTTCCCCCAGCCTGAACTCGACATTCCCGAACTGTGCCTTTTCGGCGTTGTCACGCGCCTTGCTGATCATGGCCGGCGTCATGTCCACGCCAATCACACGACCTTCCCGCCCTACTTCCTGCGCGGCCAGGAAGGCATCGAACCCGCCGCCGCTGCCCAGGTCGAGCACGGTCTCACCGCTGCGCAGACTGGCGATAGCGCGCGGGTTCCCGCATCCCAGGCCCATATCGGCACCCTCCGGCACGCTGTCCAGCTCCTGTTGCGAATACCCCAGGCGGGTGGAGATCAGGCTGTTGATCTGCGCGTCGTCCGACACCCCGCAGCAGGACGCCGCCTCACCGCAGCAATCCGCACTGCTACTTGCCTCGGCAACTTCCGCGTAGGCACTGCGCACCGTTTGACGTATTTGATCCTGCTTTGCCTGACTCATTTTCCATCACTCCTGTTTGGCTGTTTCGGCCTGATACTGACTCATACTTTCACCGACCCGGACAGCGCATGCAAGCGCTCCAGATCCTCGCGGGTATCCAGGTCCCACAGGGTGTCCAGTTCGGTACAGCTCCTGTTCAACCAGCGCAGGCGCCTGCGTGTCTGCTGCATGACATGCGCGGTGCTCCAGCACATGGCGCTGAACAGCTTTGGCTCGGCACGGCGTGCACCTGCCAGCACGTAACCGCCATCCTCCGCAGGGCCGAATACGAATTCGCTGCCACGACGCAGTGATTCACAGGCCTGAGCCAGGTAGTCCGCGCTCATGAGCGGACAATCCGTGCCGATCAGCACCGCGAAATCCGCCTGTTGCAGTGCATTGCGGATGGCCTGGTACATCCGCATACCGAGGTCCGTGCCCTGCTGGCCGGCGATCGCAAGGTCGTAACGTTCACCCAGCGCAATAAAGTCGGGGTGGGCCCGGTCCACACACAGGGTTACCGGTGCCAGCGCAGCCTGTACAGTCGTGCAGACGGTATCTTCCATCAGCCGTGCGTAGAGGTCGGCAGCCGCCTGCCCACCGATACCGGCCGCCAGCCGGGTCTTGACCCGTCCTGCCAGTGGCGCTTTGGCGAACACCAGTATGCGTCCTTCCGGGTAACGGCAGGCACGCGGATCAGGCATAGTATCGCGCCAGGCGCGCGGCCGGGACCCCCAGGAACCAGGCCAGCCGCAGCGACCACATCAACACAATCGTGCGCACTACGCCCCGTGCTTCCCAGCGCCGACTGGACGTGGTCAGCACCTGCCGCACAAAAACCGGCCGCTGGATGTGCTTCAGGCGTTTGCTGAGATCGATATCCTCCATCAGCGGCAAATCGGCATAGCCGCCAATGCGAGCAAACAGGTCACGCGCAACAAACAGGCCCTGGTCGCCGGTGGCAATCCCGGTAACGCGCGAACGCAGGTTCATCAGGCGGGCCACGCAACGTAACAGCAGACGGTTCCCCGACAGGCGAACGTCAAAGCGCCCCCAGGCCGGTGTGGTACCGGCGAGCACATACGCATCCGCGTCGGCCGGGATGCAGCTGTCGGCGTGCAGAAACCAGAGCACCTGTCCGCCGGCGATTTCCGCACCGGCGTTCATCTGGCGGGCACGGCCTGCCGGGGCACGCAGCACCCGGTCCACCCATGGTGCAGCCATCACAGGGGTCGCGTCCGTGCTGCCGCCATCCACCAGGATCACTTCGTGCCCGCGGCGGCGCAATGGCTGCAGCTGCTGCAACAGCACACCAAGCGTATCCGCCTCGTTGAGCGTCGGAATGATTATCGACAGCCGCACGCGAATACTCCATTGGCCGGCTCAACCCGGTCGCTGCAGTTTCCTGACCGCAACAGGAAGGTCGCAGACACTGCGCTGCAAACCGGCATTCCTGCAACAAGCACCCTGCACTGCCCTGGAAAGCCCGTCAATCCAGCGCCCCGCCACAACTGCTGCCCTGCCCGGCCGTGCAACCGTAGCAGTGGTCGGCGACCGCTATGCGGCAACCGTCCAGCGCATCTACCGGCAGCTCGCTGATGTGCACACGCGGGCGATCCGCCAGTTCCAGCGGCAAATCCAGCATCTGGTTGAAGTCGCAGTCGAACACAAAACCCTGCCAGTCGACGCTGATCAGTGAGCGACACATGACGGTATCCAGGTTGCAGTCCCGGTGAGCGGACTTGAGCAGTGCCATGTACGCGGCAAACTGTCCTTTCGATACCAGCGTGCTGCCAAAGCGCTGGATCGGCATATTCGCCAGCACAAACAGCCGGTTGAAAACCACACCCGCGCGCGTATTCAACTCGCGGCGATAATCCGCCTCCAGCTGCGGCTGGGGCGGCGGCAGCTCCGCGCCGGCCGGGTTATACATGAGGTTCAGCTGCAACCCGCTGCCCGCCTGCCCGTAACCGAGCGCGTTGAGTTTGCGCAGTGCCGTGATGCTGGACCGGTACACCCCCTTGCCGCGCTGTGACTCGACATTTTCTTTCAGGTAACAGGGCATGGAGGCGACGATTTCCACCTCCTGCTGCGCCAGGAACGCAGCCATGTGTTCGAAACCGGGTTCATTGAGAATGGTCAGGTTGCAGCGGTCGATCACGTGCACGCCCTGTGCGCGGGCAGCTTCAACCAGGCGGGTAAACCCGTCGTGCAGCTCCGGTGCGCCACCGGTAATATCCAGCACCCGGATGCCGGAATTCGCTACAAAGGCAAGGACGTCATCCAGGGTCTGCACCGACATCTGTTCGCTGCGCGTCGGTCCCGCGTTGACGTGGCAATGCAGGCAGGACTGGTTACAGCGGTAACCCAGGTTGACCTGCAGAACCTCCAGCCGGGTACGTGTCAGGGGCGGGAAATCGGTGTGTTGCAGGAGCGGTAAAGTAGCGTGCATCAGTCAGGCAATCATCGGTGCTTACGGCAGCAAACGGTGGATCCATCCTACCAGACGACGGGTGCGTGCGCTAAACAGCTTTGCGCCGTACCAGGTATTCACCGTGCGACGGTGAACCTGTGCCAGCGTGGGGTAGGCATGGATGGTGGCGGATATAGCGCCGATGCCGGCGCCGGTCTTCATGGCCAGCACGATTTCGTGAATCAGTTCGCCGGCGTGCGGCCCCAGGATGGTCGCACCGAGTATTTTTCCCCTGTGCACCACGAACTTTGTCAGCCCCCAGGGTTCGACTTCGGCCAGCGCCCGGTCAATATCGCTGAACGGGAAACGCAGTACCGTTGGCTCGATCCCCTGCGCCCGCAGCTGCTGTTCCGTCATACCGACCCGAGCCAGCTCCGGGTCGGTATAAGTGACCCGGGGGACTACCCGGTAATCGACCTTTTTCGGGAAACGGAACACCAGGTTACTGATGACAATGCCGGCCTGGTACTCCGCCATGTGTGTGAAAGGATACGGTCCGCACACATCACCGCAGGCATAGATGTGCTTTTGCGAGGTGCGCATGCGCCGGTCTACCCGGATACCCTGCTGATTAACTTCCACGCCTGCTGCCTCCAGGCCAAGCTGCTCCACAACGGGCCGCCGTCCGACCGCGACCAGCACCTGGTCGGCTTCCAGACACACGCCGCTATCGCACTCGACACGCCAGGTATCGCCCTCCCGGGTGACATGCTCCGCGCTGGTCGAGGTGTGCACCGCGACACCTTCAGCCAGCAGTCGCTGGCGGAGAGCGTCCGCGATTTCCGGATCCTCCTGCGGCAGCAGGTGCGGCAGGCGTTCCACTACGGATACCTTGCTGCCCAGCCGGGCAAACGCCTGCGCCATTTCCAGGCCGATGGCGCCACCGCCCAGTACCACCAGGCGCTGCGGCAGTTGATCCAGGGTAAACAGGTCCTCGTTGGTCAGGTACCCCGCCTGCTCAAGGCCTTCTATCGGGGGGACGAAGGGGCGCGAACCGGTGGCGACCAGGAAGCGCCTGGCCTGGATCTGCCGGTCATCGATGCGTACCGTATGTGCATCGACAAATTCCGCATGGCCGAACAACACCTCGCAACCATAGGCCCGAAACCGTTCAGGGTCATCGTGTGGCTGGATCTGGTCGATCACTGACTGCACGTGCGCATTGACCCTGGCCATATCCACAGCGGGATGCACGGACTCCAGGCCGAACTCACCGGCGCGGCACATCAATGATGCAACTTTGGCGGCGTGTATCAGTGTCTTGCTGGGCACACAACCGGTGTGCAGGCAATCACCACC
Source organism: Thiohalobacter sp. (assembly GCA_026984515.1). Lineage (GTDB taxonomy): Bacteria > Pseudomonadota > Gammaproteobacteria > DSM-19610 > DSM-19610 > Thiogranum. Next base: position 23,188 of record JALSRZ010000059.1, read on the forward strand.
GAGCTTTGCCTGTTTCTCGATCAGGGTGACTTGCAACCCCAGTTGCGACGCGACGCTCGCAACCACCAGCCCGCCTGCGCCGCCGCCGATGATGACCAGATCACGTTTCCCCATCAGCCGTCCCCACCCCTTTCTGTTGCAATTCGACACGCTGTTTGAACACTTCGTAGTGTGTCGGTTCCGTATTGTCATAGCCAATCCGTTTGCGACGGCTTTCCGCCACCAGGTAATAGTGTACATACACCTGCAGAACCGCGGGCGGCGCTGAGCCGGTGGTCGAAAACCCGAAGTCATCGCTGCGCGGTTGCCAGCGCGGCAGGCGCGTATCGCTCAGGTCGACAATAAACGGGCGCCACAGCACGGTGCGCACCAGGCGGTGTTCCTGCGTTGCCAGCAGCCTCCCCCCTGCATCCATAAGACGGAAACGCACCACCAGGTGCCGGTCCGGGGTGCCCGTGGGCAAATAGTGCGCCGCACCGACGTTGGTGAGGGTGAGCCGGAACACGCGCTTGCCCGGCCGCTCCGATTCGACTTCTTTCAACTCTGCCTTCAGCCCGCGCTTCACCATCTGCGGATCATGTCCGCCACGCCAGAGGTGTTGGCGTACCGTGCGCACGTCGCCTCCTTCCACCAGCGGCCGTTCCACCGCTGGCATGTGACACGCCACGCAGCCCAGCTCGGCCGTGCTCTGCACGGCAAGCTCCCCGCTGAATCCGGGTGACTGGATGCCTGCTTCGATTTCAGCAACCGTTCCGCAGGGCGGGAAGCGAAAAAAGGTATCCCAGCGGTCTCCCTCCACCACGTGACAGCGCACACAGACCTGGTTGGGATCGTCCAGCAGCCTGACCGGGTGTGGTGGGCGGGTGTTACCCAGCACCCCGATGATCTTCCCGGCGCGCAAATGACAGGCTGCGCAGGTCACGCCTTCGTGTTGCAGGTCTGTATCGAAGTCCGGGTTGGGTTCCAGCACGGGATCCCATTTATCCCGGTCACGAAAACCCAGCACCCGCTCCGGTTGCTGCCGGTCCAGCGGCGTGTGGCAGTTGCGGCAAATCTGCTGCGCGTTGTCGAACTGCCAGTCGGTCTGGAAATACGGATCGGTCCAGGCACGGCTGTGGATAGTGGTACGCCACTCGGCGTAGAAATCCGGGTGACAGGCACCGCACTCCGCGGCACTCAGGGTCTGCAGCGGTGCGGGAACCTCTCGGGTATCGATGGGCCGCTCAAAGGCATCCGAGACAATAAAAATGTTCAGCGGCCGGAGCAGGCGCCAGGCCAGGAAAACCAGGGCAACAAGCACCAGCACAGTAATGATACGCCTGCGGTTCATAATCATCGGCACCTGTCTTGCGTTCCCGGCTGTCGACAAATCAACAGAACGATCACACGGTCAGGGAGACCCGGATTCATCCGGGATTCCAGTCATTGCGAGCAGCCCGCCACCGCCTGCGGCGGATCACAGGTACTTCCTGCGTTACGCTACGGTCGCGAAGCGCGGCAATCTCGTAGCGTAGCATCAGGCACTTCAAGATGGCTGCGCCACTTCGTGATGCGCAATGACGAAGTGGTCAGCGATTCCCTCGCGGCACCACTCATCTCTCTGCCAGCGGATAGCCATGCTCATTCCAGCCGGTCATGCCATTCGTAACCACGTGGACGTCTGCAAATCCTTTTTGCGCCAGCAGCTCGGCCGCTTTGGCGGAACGACGGTCGGTGCGACACACGGTCACGACCGGTTTTTCCTGGTAGGAGACAATATCGTCCAGTCGTTCTGCCAGTTCCTCCAGCGGCAGGTTGGTGGCACCCGTGATGTGTCCCTGTTCACCGACAAAATCCGCCGCGCTGCGCACATCCAGCACCAGCAGATCCTCACCGCGGTCGAGACGCTGTTTCAGTTCCGGCACCGTCAGTGACGGCCGCTTGCGGAAGTGGCCGATCAGGCGTGGCAGAAAGGCCACGGCGGCGAGCAGGGTCAGTGCCAGCAAGGCCTTTTGAATGAGACCTTCACCGCCGCCCACCGCTTCCCTGCCGGCGTAGCCCAGATAGGTATAGGCGAAAGCACCCGGCAGCATGCAGAGGTAGGTGGCCAGTACATAGTGGCTGAAACGGATACGCGTCAGCCCCAGGGCATAGTTGAGCAGGTTAAAGGGAAACAGCGGCACCAGGCGGACAAAGGCTACAAAACGCCAGCCTTCGCTTTCGACCCCGTTGATCAGTTGTTTGAGCCGCCCGCCGGTTCGCCCGGCCACCCAGTCTGACGCCAGGTAGCGGGATACCAGGAAAGCCAGTGCCGCACCGAGAGTAGCACCGGTCAGGTTATAGAAGGTACCGAGCACCGGGCCGAACAGCGCACCGCCGGCAAGCGTCAGTACCGTCCCCGGCAGGAACAGGACCGCACCAAGCGCATACACCGCCATAAACAGCAGCGGCGCCAGCACGCCGGCATCCCGGACCCAGCCTTCGATTGCCGCGGCATCGAAACGGTCCCGGTAACTGACCGCGATGGCGATGGCCGCCACCAGCAGCAGGAATACAGCAACCCGTGCCCGTTTAGCCTTCATCCTGCCCGCTCCACTCCCGTCGGTTGATGGCATAGCCGGTTATCCTGCCGATAAAAGGCAGCACCAGCATACCCGGAAGCCAGGCTACCAGTTTCGGTTGCCGGTACGTGTGAATACCGATGGTCATGCCTTCATGCCCGGCGCGTGGCTGGTCGCGGTAGGTGCCAAACAGGCGATCCCACCAGGGCAGGTTGAACCCGAAGTTACTGTTGGCCTCATCGTCTTCCACTGAATGGTGTACCCGGTGCATGTCCGGCGTAACAAGCAGCCAGCGGACAACACGATCGAGTGCTTTCGGAATACGGATATTGCTGTGGTTGAACATGGCCGTTGCATTCAGCACCACTTCAAAAATCACCACGGCCACCACCGGCGGCCCCAGCACCACGATGGTCGCAAACTTGATCAGCATGGAGAGAATGATTTCCAGGGGGTGGAAACGTGCACCGGTAGTGACGTCGAAATCGACATCGGCATGGTGCACCCGGTGCAATCGCCACAGCGCCGGTACCGCGTGCACCATCACGTGCTGCAGGTAGATCACGAAATCCATGGCGACGATGGAGGCCAGGATCGCGACCGCAGCGGGCACATCATAATAGTTGAAAAGTCCCCACCCCTGTTCGGTGGTAAAAGCCGCCATGCCGACTGCAGCAGCTGGGAACAGCAGGCGCAACACGAAACTGTTCAGGAACACCAGGCCAAGGTTATTCAGCCAGCGTACGGTCCTGCTCAATACCCGTTGACGACGTGGCGCCAGCACTTCCCACACAGCCATCACGGCAAACGTGCCAAAAAAGAATCCAAGCCGGACCGGGACTTCGTTCTGCAGTACAAACTCACTGATATTCATCTGGACAGGGGGCCTCACAGCGGACACAGATTGTCACACTCCGGAACGCTGCTATAATAAAAATTATCAGATCTACTATTCAATAGATTAGTTGAATTAAATACAATGTCAAGCGCAAACTTCAAACACGATCTGTTTACCCAATTCGCCCGGGTAGGAAAAGCCCTGGGGAACGGTAACCGGCTGGAATTACTGGAATATATTGCACAGGGCGAACGCAGTGTCGACCAGCTGGCCAAGGTGTCGGGGTTAACCGTTGCCAACACCTCGCAGCACCTGCAGCAACTACGCCAGGCGGGCCTGGTCGTTTGCCGGAAACAGGGTCTGCAGGTGCTCTATCAACTGAGCGGCAACGATGTCATCGACCTTCTCGATGCGCTTCGCAACGTCGCCGAACGCCATATTGCCGAAGTAGACCAGCTGGTAGATACCTACCTCACAGTAAAAGATGAACTGGAAGCCGTGCCGCGCGACACCCTGATGGAACGTGTCAAGGAAGGCCTGGTAACGGTTCTCGATGTACGGCCTGGAGAGGAATACGAGGCCGGCCATGTACCGGGCGCCGTCAATGTCCCGCTGTCAGAACTTGAAGGGTACCTGAAACACTTGCCCAAAAAGCAGGATGTGGTCGCCTATTGTCGCGGTCCGCATTGTGTGCTGGCGTTCGACGCTGTGGCCCGGCTCAGGCAGCGGGGTTACTCGGCGCAACGCATGGAGGACGGATTTCCCGAATGGAAATCCGCCGGTTACCCGGTCGATACGGCCTGATTTGCCGGTGAACCATGCTCTGATGCAGCGGTCAAACGCTCACGCTGACCGCGTAGCGGCTAACGATTCTTGCACTTTTGTCGATAACTCCGTAGATTAAAAAGCGAAATGTGTAAATTGTCGAAAATCATGGCTTCCATCTGGCTGGCAATCAGCCTGGCAACCGTGCCTTTACAGGCGCTGACGGCCCCGCCGGACCAGTCCGGTTCGGGTCCCTGCCTGATGCATAGCGGTGATACCGGCCAGTCATCTTCAGATTGCCCACACTGCGGCGACAAGTCCTGCGGCAGTGATACCTGTACCCACAAGAGCTGCACATCGGCCCATATGCAACCAACCAGTGTTGCCACCGGGCACACGTTCCCGGTCTACCTCGCCGAATCCTTTCGCCCCTCGCCGCATTTTCACACGGACTCCAGAACCTCCCCCCCCCTGATCCGACCTCCCGCCTGATATCCATAATCAGGAGTTCGCCCTTTGGTCGCACGCGTTCCCCGCCAGGAACGTTATGCTGTATGCGTTGTTATCCGATTATGGAGTTTTGTTATGTCGCTCTCCGATACAGGCAAACGGCGGTTTATCTGCCGTATAATATGTGTAATTCTGCTGCAGTCCGTCCTGTTCACCGGCGCACGCGCAGAACTGGGTCTGTCCGATGCCCTGCAAATGGCCCTCGAGGCCGATCCTGCTGTGTCCGCAAGCCGCTTCCGCGCCGTCGCGCTGCAGGAACAATCGGTTGCCGACGGACAGCTTCCGGACCCGCGCCTGACCCTTGGTGTCTTCAACGTTCCGCTCGACGACCTCAGCATGAAAAAGGAAGGCTCCTCGCAGTTGCGCACCGGGATAAAGCAGGCCTTTCCGCGTGGCCAGACCCTGCGCTACCGGAAACATCGCACCGAATGGCTGAGTAAGGCGGAACAGGCCCGTACCCGGCTCACAGAGCAACAGATTACCCGCGACGTCAGGGAAACCTACCTGGAACTCTATTACCAGGAGCAAGCGGCAGAGATCATCGAGCAGAACCGCGATCTGTTTCAGCAGCTGGTCGATATCACGCGTGCACACTATGCCTCCGGCCGTGTCAGTCAGCAGGATGTATTGCAGGCACAACTGGAACTGTCGCGCCTCGATGATCGGGCCACCCAAATCAGCGCACAGGCGGATGTGCAGAGAGCAAAGCTGACACGCTGGATCGGCAGCGCGGGCTGGCAACCGATAGCGAAGACATTTCCGGCCCTCCCGGAACCCGCCCCGAAAGCCGAGCTCAGAGCAGCGCTTGCCAGGCACCCGGCTGTTGCCTCAGCCAGCGCACAGGTAGAAGCAGACCAGCAGATGGTCAAAGCCGCCCGCGAGCAATACAAACCCGGTTTTGATGTCGGCCTTGAATATCGCAAACGTTTCGGCAATGAAGCCGATGGTGGAGACCGCCCCGATATGATGGCTGCCATGGTTACCATGGACCTGCCACTGTTCACCGGCAAGCGGCAGGACAAACGTCTGGTCGCAAGCCAGCAACAGACAGAAGCCGCCATGCAGGTACGGGAACAGCGCCTGCGCGAAATGCAGCGCCTGCTAGAATCGGACTATGCGCGCTGGCAACGACTCGGTGAGCAGCAAACCCTGTACCGCGAACACCTGCTGCGTGAAGCCAGTGAAAATTCCGAAGCTGCGCTGACTTCCTACCAGAACGGGATCAATGAATTCAACACACTGATGCGCGCACGCATTACCGAACTGGATGTGCGTTTGCAGGATATCCGAATCCGGGTTGACCGCAGCAAGGCGCAGGCGCGCCTGCTGTTTCTCGAAGCCGATGGAGAAGCACAATGAGTATCCGACCTGTCCTCCTGTTTCTCGCCAGCCTTGGCCTGTCTGCCGGGCTCCCCCTGTCCACGGCATTGTCAGCCGGCGATGATGAAGCGGAGATTCTTTACTGGGTGGCCCCCATGAACCCTTCCTACCGCAGTGACAAACCGGGCAAATCACCCATGGGCATGGATCTGGTGCCGGTGTATGCCGGCGCAGAAGGCGCTGATGCCGATATTGTCAGTATCAACCCCGCCGTGGTCCAGAACCTCGGCGTGCGTACGGCACAGGCCGAACGCGGCAAGCTGTGGCGCCGTATCGATACCGTGGGTTACGTGGCGTTCGATGAACGCAGGCTCAGCCATGTACACCTGCGCACCGATGGCTGGATTGAAAAACTTTACGTCAAATCAGACGGTGAGAGAGTCCGTAAAGGCGAGGTCCTGTTCGAACTGTATTCACGCGAGGTCGTCAATGCCCAGGAAGAGTATATCCAGGCACTGCGCGGCAAGAACGACTATCTCAAGCGCGCCTCCCGCGAACGGCTGGAATCCCTGGGTATGAGCAAGGACCAGATCAGCGAAGTCTCCAAAAGACGGCGGGCATTCCAGCGCATTCGCATACTGGCTTCACAGGACGGCATCGTGGACGGGCTGAATGTGCGCGAAGGCATGTATGTCAAACCGGCAACCGAGGTCATGACGCTGGCAGACCTGTCCAGCATCTGGCTGCTGGTCGATGTTTTCGAGCGCCAGTCGGAATGGGTCGCAGTCGGTCAACCTGCTGATGTCCGCCTGAACTACCTGCCGGGCAAGGCATGGGAAGGCAAGGTCGAGTTCGTCTACCCGACCATCGATCCCAAGACCCGCACCCTGCAGGTACGCCTGCGTTTCGATAATCCCGACGAAGCGCTCAAACCCGACATGTATGCGAACGTGCATATCTATGCCGGACCCAAAGAGGGTGTATTGAGTATACCGCGGGAAGCGCTGATCAATACCGGGGAGGAGCAGCGCGTGGTCCTGGCACTGGGTGACGGGCAGTTCAGGGCCGTCAATGTCGTAGCCGGCATGGAGAGCGGTGACAGAGTGGAGATTCTCAAAGGACTGAACGACGGTGATACGGTAGTGACTTCCGGCCAGTTCCTGCTCGATTCCGAAGCCAGCCTGCGCGCCAGCTTCACGCGCATGGATCCGACCGACAGCACGGACCAGGACCAGGCTGCTGATGAACCGGCGATGGGTATGGGAACCGTGAATGAAGTCTTTGCCGACGAACGCAGGATAAATATTTCCCACAGTGCTATCGAAGCGCTTGGATGGCCGGAAATGACCATGGACTTCAAGCTGGACGATAACGCCAGCCTGGATGGCATCGAGTCTGGTGCCAGGGTCCACTTCACCCTGGTCAGGGATGCGAACGGCAACTACCTGATCGACTCGATCCAGCTGCAGCAGTAACCGGAAAGGGATACCTGAATATGATTGCCAATATCATCCACTGGTCCATCAGAAACCGTTTCCTGGTCATCCTGCTCACCCTTGCGCTGGTCGGCTGGGGAGTGTACTCGATCAAGAACACTCCACTGGACGCACTGCCGGACCTGTCCGACGTGCAGGTCATCATCAAGACCAGTTTCCCGGGACAGGCGCCCCAGGTGGTGGAAGACCAGGTCACCTACCCGCTGACCACTACCATGCTGTCGGTGCCCAAGGCCACCACCGTACGCGGCTATTCTTTTTTCGGGGACTCTTTTGTCTACATACTGTTCGAAGACGGCACCGATCTGTACTGGGCGCGTTCGCGGGTACTGGAATACCTCAGCCAGGTGCAGAACCAGCTGCCTTCCAACGCGGTCACAGCGCTGGGCCCTGACGCGACCGGCGTCGGCTGGGTCTACGAGTATGCGCTGGTGGATCATTCCGGCCAGCTGGATATCTCACAGCTGCGCAGCCTCCAGGACTGGTTCCTGAAATATGAACTGCAGACCGTGGACGGCGTTTCCGAGGTCGCCACCATCGGCGGCATGGTCAAGCAGTACCAGGTGGTCGTGGACCCCGACAAGCTGCGTGCCTACGGCATACCGCTGGCGAAAGTACGAACGGCCATCCAGCGCGGCAACCAGGAAGTCGGCGGGTCAGTCATCGAAATGGCCGAGGCGGAATACATGGTACGTGCCACCGGCTATATACAGGGCATCGAGCAACTGGAAAAAATACCACTGGGGCTCAACGCGCACGGCACCCCGATCCTGCTGCGGGATATCGCGGATATCCGCCTCGGCCCGCAGATGCGCCGCGGTATCGCCGAACTCGACGGTGAAGGGGAAGTCGTCGGCGGCGTCATCATTATGCGCTGGGGCGAAAATGCCCTCACCACCATTGAAGGCGTACAGGAAAAACTGAAGGAATTGCAGAAAAGCCTGCCTGAAGGGGTAGAAATTGTCCCGACCTATAACCGTGCCAGCCTGATTGATCGGGCCATCGACACCCTGAAGGACAAACTGGTCGAAGAGTTTATCGTGGTCATCCTGGTGTGCCTGGTGTTCCTGTTTCATATGCGCTCCGCGCTGGTGGTCCTGTTCAGTCTGCCGGTGGGTATCCTGGTGGCCTTTATCGTAATGCATGCAAAGGGGGTCAACGCCAACATCATGTCGCTGGGCGGCATTGCGATCGCCATTGGCGCCATGGTGGACGGTGCCATTGTCATGATCGAGAATGCGCACAAGCACCTGGAACACAACGAGGTCACCGATGCCAACCGCTGGGACCTGATGGCGAAGGCGGCCTCTGAAGTCGGCCCGGCACTGTTCTTTTCGCTGGTGATCATCACCCTCAGTTTCCTGCCCGTGTTTACACTGGAAGCACAGGAAGGCCGCATGTTTTCCCCGCTGGCCTTCACCAAGACCTTTGCCATGGCCGGTGCCGCCGGACTGGCGGTTACCCTGGTGCCGGTACTGATGGGATACTTTATCCGCGGGAAAATCGTCGCCGAAGACAAAAACCCGGTCAATCGTCTGCTGATCGCCGGTTACCGGCCGGTCATAGACAGGGTGCTGCACATGCCCAAAACCATCATCCTGCTTTCAGCGCTGGCTGCAGGCTCCATGATGTGGCCGCTGAGCGGCTGGTGGCCGATGGATAAAGGCCTGGGTTCGGAGTTCATGCCTGAACTGGATGAAGGTGATCTGCTGTATATGCCCAGTGCCTTCCCGGCCGTATCGATCGGCAAGGCACAGGAAATCATCCAGCAGACCAACAAGCTGATCATGACCGTGCCGGAAGTAAAGAGCAGTTTCGGAAAAATGGGCCGCGCGGAATCCGCCACCGACCCGGCGCCGCTCACCATGATCGAAACCACCATCCAGCTCAAGCCGCGCGACCAGTGGCGGCCCGGCATGACCACCGACAAACTCAAACGTGAACTGGACGCACTGGTCAAGATCCCGGGCATGAGTAACGCCTGGGTCATGCCGATCAAAAACCGTATTGATATGCTGGCAACCGGCATCAAGACACCTGTTGGTGTCAAGGTGGCCGGTCCCGACCTGAAGGTCATTCAGGAGATCGGCAAGGACATCGAACGGGTGCTTACACCGGTACCGGGTACAGTATCGGTATTTTCGGAACGTGTGGTGGGCGGGCGCTATGTACTGGTGGATATCGATCGTACAGCCGCATCGCGCTATGCGCTCAATATCGCCGATGTGCAGGAAATCGTCAGTACCGCGGTGGGCGGTATGCAGGTCACCGAAAGCATCGAGGGCCTGGAGCGTTACCCGGTCAACCTGCGTTACCCGCGCGACGTGCGCGACTCGGAGGTAAAACTTGCCGAGTTACCGATACAGACACCCATGGGCGCCCAGATCACCCTGGGTGACGTTGCAAAAGTCAGCATTGTCAGCGGGCCGGGGGTCATCAAGAGTGAAAACGCCCGCCTCAACGGCTGGATCTACATCGATATCCAGGACCGGGACCTGGGTTCCTACGTCGAGGAGGCTAAACGGGTGGTGGCCGAGCAGGTGAATCTACCGGCCGGCTACTCGCTGCACTGGTCCGGCCAGTACGAGTTCATGGAACGCGCCAAGAAAAAGCTGGCTTTGGTGGTGCCGGTGACGCTGGGCATCATCGTGGTACTGCTGTACCTGAACTTCGGCCGCCTCGCCGAGGTCATTATCATCCTCGGCACCCTGCCGCTGGCGCTGGTGGGTGGCATCTGGCTGCTGTACTGGCTCGACTATGACATGTCCGTGGCGGTCGGTGTCGGATTCATTGCGCTGGCTGGCGTGGCAGTGGAAATCGGGGTTATCATGCTGGTCTATCTCAATCAGGCCTATCGCCAGCACGAGGACAAGGCATTTCTGGAAAAACGCAGGGTGGACATGAGCGAACTCCGTCAGGCCGTGATCGAGGGTGCACTGCTGCGTGTGCGCCCGATCATGATGACAGTGGCCGCCATCATTGCCGGCCTGTTGCCCATCATGCTGGGTAGCGGCACCGGCTCCGAAGTCATGCGACGTATTGCAGCACCGATGGTCGGCGGCATGATCAGCGCCACCATCCTCACCCTGCTGGTCATTCCGTCAGCCTTCCTGGTCTGGCGTGGCGCACAGATCAAGCGGAGCCATAAGGGGTGAGCAGGGCGATCACGCCACTCCTTGTGTTCCTGTGCGGAACAGCGGCAGCACACGGACCGGAAAACCGGCCGGACCTGGACTGGCGTGGTCCCGTGTCCAGTTTTGATCCATCCACCGCCACAACTGCGCACGCTGATACCGTCAAGCTGGACCTGGACATCGACGGACAAACGATAAAACTCTTTGTCAGCGATGGCGAAGGCAATCCTGTTGATGTCGGGATTGCCGAAGCGAAAGCATTTATCACCTCGGCGGGAAAAACTTCCTGGTGTACACTGCAGCCGGCCGGTATGAACATGCTGAGCGGTGAAGGCGCGTTTACCCGTGAACCCGCTACACGTATCGATATCAGTCTGCGTCTTCCCGGCCGCAAACCGATCAACCAGGACTTCAGACCCTTCCGGTAGCATGAAAAAGGTCACTATCGAACTGTTTTCGGATGTCCTGTGCATCTGGGCGTATGGTGCACAGGCGCGTATCGACCAGCTCAAGGCAGATTACGGGGATCAGATCGAACTGCACTACCGCTTCATTCCGGTGTTCGCTGCGGCGCACCGGCGTATCGAGCAGGCGTGGCAGGACAAGGATGGCTATGCCGGCTTCAACCGCCACCTGCGTGAATCCGCCGGTGACTGGGAACACGTCACACTGCATCCTGATATCTGGTTGGTCGACCCGCCGCAGTCATCACAACTCGCCCACCTGTACCTCAAGGCCCTGCAACTGCTGGAAGAACAGGACGCGCCTTCGCCACCGGCGACAGGCGGTCAATCCGCCCGTACCCGCTTTGAGGAATTTCTCTGGCGGGTACGCTGCGCCTTTTTCCAGGACGCCGAAAACATTTCCCGGCTGGCTGCGCTCGATGCCCTTGCGCAAAACATGAATTTTCCGCTCCTCGATATTCACCGGAAAATGGATGACGGCAGCGCCCACGCCGCCCTGCATCTGGATACCGAAGCCCGTGACCGTTACCTGGTTCCAGGCAGCCCGACGCTGGTGTTCAACGAGGGTCGACAACGCCTGTACGGCAACGTTGGCTACCGCATCATCGACGTAAATATCCACGAGTTGCTGCGCGACACCCGGTCCGGTGAGGCCAGCTGGTGCTAAGCCCCCGCTGTCGGTATGATTACTTTCCCGGTATTTCTTGAGCCAGATCAAGGATGAGCGATAGCCATTGGAAGTAGCCTTCTGCACACCGTTTGTAAACCTGCAACAACTTGCCGATGCCATGCTGACACATCGTACAACACATCACCGATGGATCGACTGCCTGCTGGTGCTGGCAATTGCCTTCGCTCCCCTGCGGGGTGCGTTATCAGCCTACCAGGACGGCTGTGAGCATGCATCAGACACTGTCGCAACCCAGATGAATGGCCTCGCCGCCGCTGCGGACACTGTCACCGGTCACGATCATAGCGGCGCTGCCCATGATTGCTGCAAGCAGGGCTGCGATTGCAATGATTGCGCCGGCGCCTGTTCGCTGGTACACGCCACCTTTTATTTACCCTCACCAATATTGGTGTTTTTGAACACTCACCACACCGCTTACGAAGCTCAATCCATGACCTTTCATATCGGTCGAGCGTTTCCCCCACTGTTTCACCCTCCCCGCGTCTCCACCTGACACCGGTCCCGCGCCAGGCCTGCCGGCCGATGCGCGGATAACACCCTGATAAACCGACTGCCGTTTGCCGGCAGAAATCGACTGATCGTCCGAACCGGACGCAACGGGCTGAATGTCCTGACCCGTGTCATCCGGAACAGGCGTGGGAGAGATACCGATGAAAGACCGAAACTTTACACTGAAACCCGTCGTACTTGCGACATTGATGGCGCTTGGCCCAACCGCCGTTTTCGCCGCCAGTGAAATGGACGAACTGCGGAAAACCGTGGATATGTTGCAGAAACAACTCCAGCAGGTCCAGGAGCAACTAAAAACGCAGGAACAGAAAGCGACCAGCAATGCCCCGCCACAGGCTACCGGTGAAGCCCCGGTTACGCGCCGGGAAATGGAAGCACTGCGCAAGGAAGTCGCTACCGCCTCGGAATGGCGTTCACCGAACACCCTGGTTCACCTGGCAGGGTATTCCAGTGTCGGATACGAAAAGTCACAGGGCAATGACGATGACGGCAGCTTTACCGTCGGGCAGTTCTCGCCCATCTTCCACTTCCAGTACCGCGACCTGGTCATGCTTGAATCGGAACTGGAGTTCGAGATCGAAGACGACGGCAGTACCAATACCAACCTGGAATACCTGACTATCGACTGGTTTATGAACGACTACGCGACACTGGTAGCCGGCAAGTTCCTCAGCCCGGTAGGACAGTTCCGGCAGAATCTGCACCCCACGTGGATCAACAAAATGGCTTCCGCACCACCCGGATTCGGCCATGATGGCGCAGCACCGGTGTCTGATATCGGCGTGCAGATTCGCGGCGGATACCCGATCGGGCAAGTGCGCACCAATTACGCCCTGTTTGTCAGCAACGGGCCGGAACTCAGTTCCGGAACCGAAGATGGTATCGGGTTCGAGCTGGAGGGCGTCGACGCCGAAGGATTTAACAAGGACGCCGACGGCACCAAGGTGTTTGGTGGCCGCCTGGGTATATTACCCGTGGCAGGGCTGGAACTCGGTATATCCGGCGCGACCGGCAAGGCCATGGTTACCAAAGTCGAAGGCGATCTCCTGCCCGGGGATAACCTCGATGATGAAAGCAAGCGTGATTATGATGTCTACGGTGCTGATTTCAATTTCCAGTACCGCTCCTTCGGCGTCCGTGGTGAATATGTAAAGACCAAGGTGGGTTCTACCAGCCAGGGACTTACTGCCTCCGGCAGCGCCAACTGGGAAACCTGGTACACCCAGGCCGCGTACCGTTTCCTTCCCACCCGCTTTGAAGCGGTGGCACGTTACACGGACTTCGACTCGGCAGTCGATGCGAACGACCAGGAACAGTGGGCCGTAGGACTGAACTACCTGTTTACCAGTAATTTCATTGCCAAGGTGAACTACGAGTTCAACGATGGTAAAGACGGTGCCACCACCCAGGATGACAACCGCTTCCTTGCCCAGCTCGCGTACGGATTCTAGGAGATATGAACATGAAACCTTTAAATCAGAGTATGCTTAAAACCAGTCTGGCTGCTACCGCGATTTCCCTGGCAGGCAGCCTGTTCCCCGCCAGCGTCCTGGCCTTTGACTACCCGAAGCCGGGTAATTTCGCCCTCGGCGCCCAGCAGTGGGCGGACAACTGCTCACGCTGTCACAATATTCGTCCCGCCAACGAACTGCGTGACGACCAGTGGATCACTACCATGTTCCACATGCGGGTGCGTGCCGGACTGACCGGGCAGGAAATGCGCAATATCCTCACCTTCCTGCAGAAATCCAATGACAACGCCGGTGCGGCACAGCTGGTGAAAACCTCCGCTACCCCGGCCACCGGGGGCAGCAGTCTGTCCGGCAAGGAGATCTATGCCGGTACCTGTGTCGCCTGTCACAGCGCCGACGGCAAGGGTGCATTCCCCGGCGTGCCGGATTTCACCCGCAAGGACGGGCGTCTGTCCAAGGCGGACGATGTACTGTTCAGGCACGTGATGGGCGGGTTCCAGAGCCCGGGCTCGCCGATGGCCATGCCACCCAGGGGCGGCAATGCCAACCTGACAGACAGAGATATCCGGAACGTCATCCAGTACCTGCACGAGGAATTCGGTTCCTAGCGCAGGTGGTCAACGCCGCTCCTTCAACATACTGGAGCGGTGTTGATCTATACTCTCAGTCATTCCTGGAGGAAACCCGTGGATTCGATATCACCACAGAAAGTAACCGGCAATACCAGCGCGGCCACCTCTGGAAAACCGAAAGGTAACCTGGGTGCCATGATGGTGACCGAGCTGGCCCGCGCCGCCTCGGTAACCCCTCATGTCGTGCGCCATTACACCCGTATCGGGCTCCTGAAACCGTTTCGGAACGAGGAAAACGGCTACAAGCTGTATAACCGCCATGACCTCAACCGGCTGATGTTCATCCGCCGGGCGAAGTACCTTGGTTATACCCTGGCGGACATACGCGGGATCCTGGACGAGGCCCGCCACGGTAACTCACCCTGCCCGCACGTGCGCCGGATTATCCAGAAGCGTATCGAGGAGAACCGCGCTAAACTCTCGGAACTGGCCTTGCTTCAGGATAGAATGGAAGACGCTCTCAATGAGTGGCGCAAGCTGCCGGACGGCATGCCGGACGGCGACAGTGTCTGCTATCTGATCGAGTCGATGGCGGAACTGCCGGAAGACGGGAAGTAGCCTGCTTTCAAAACCGGAGGAGGAAACAACCATGAACGTAAGCATTATTGCCACCCGGGGTTGCAGTCACTGCCCGAACCTCGCCAGGGAGCTGGACGACCTGGGCATCGACTATGACGTCCGGTATGTCGAAGACCACCCTGACATCGTCGAGAAGTACACCATACGCCATTCACCCAATCTGCTGATCGATGGTGAGATTGTCTGCCGCAAGCAGCCGACAGAATCTGAACTGCGCTCCTATCTCAAGCTGGAATAGCAAGCGACGTCTGCCATGCATATTCAGCACTTCAGTCTACAGGCAATGGGCGCCACCGGCAGGCAGCGGCGCTTACTATGGCCGTTGCTCACCCTGCTGGCGCTGATGCTGCAACCGGTCCAGGCCTGCTGCACACTGACAGATGCCCCGACCGAAAGCGGGCACCACGCCGACACACATCACACGGCGCCGGATTCACATTGCGACATGGAAGTCGCAAACAGCGGTCATTTTGCCGTTGCCTTCAGGGTCCGTACCGGCTCTGGTGACATCGTTCCGGGTACGCCCTTCTTTCCGCGTATCGCGTCAGCCTGTTATACGGCAGGCCCCTCTCTCCCGCCCTTCGACCGGGTTATCCCCGCTTATCCGCCTCCCTGGCTATTGACACTTCGACTGCGCATCTAGCCACTGGTTAATTATTTATCAGCACCTTGACCTGTGAGTTACACACAGGCTCTATCTTTTATCCAGTTGCAGAAGGCAGGCCCCGGAAACCGGCATTCCCGCCAGGAGGTTCACGATGAAATTCAGCAAAATCACCGCCATTATCCGCCTCGACCGGGCTGAACAGGTAGAAGGAAAACTCAAATCCATCGGCGTTCCCGGCATGAGCTGCACACACGTAAACGGCTACGGAGAGTATGCCGACTTCTACAGCTCGGACTGGAAGGTAAAACATGCGCGGGTGGAAATTTTTGTCCGCGCCGACCAGGTTCAGGAAATTGTTAACGCCATCCTGGAAGCAGCCGGCACCGGAACCAGCGGTGACGGTATCATCGCCGTGCTGCCTGTCGAGCACCTCTACCACATCCGTTCCGGCAATGCAGCGACGGATACGGCTACCTGACACCGCCGGCAGGAGAACACCATGGATACTGGATATTTTGAACACCGTTTCCTGACAGAAACATCCGCGGCAACTGCGTCTGTATCCGCCCGCGCATCAAAAACTGAACGATACGCCACCAATATCCTGCACGCATTGATGCGCACCTACACGGGTCCGGTGGCCATACGCCTCTGGAACGAAAAACCCGTCATCGGGAAACCGGCGGCCCCCTGCACGCTGGTATTCAGGCATCCCCGGGCTTTGCGCGACCTGGTGCTGCATCGCGATATAATGCGTTTGGCTGAAAGCCACCTGGAAGGTGCCATCGACGTCGAGGGGGATATGGAACTGCTGTTCGGCCTGGGTGTATTTCTGCAACAGACCGGATGGTCACTGAAACAACGACTGACTGCACTGTGGAACGCACTGCGACTACCCTCCGGGCCATACCGGAAAACCACGCCGGCGGCGGGCACCGCTCCCAGGCCAGCAGCAAACTCGAAACACAGCATTGCGCACCACTACGATGTGGGCAATGACTTCTACCACCTTTGGCTGGACCCGGAAATGGTCTATTCCTGCGCCTATTTCAGAGACAGCCGGCAAAGCCTCGCCAGCGCCCAGGAAGACAAGCTGGATTACATCTGCCGCAAGCTGCGCCTGGAGCCGGGCCGGACACTTCTGGATATCGGCTGCGGCTGGGGTGCACTGCTGCTGTGGGCGGCACGACGCTATGGCGTACGTGCACACGGCATCACACTCAGTGAAGAACAGTACCGCTACGCCCGGCAGCGCATTCGGGCCGAAGGGATGGGCGAACAGCTTACCGTGGAGCTGCGTGATTACCGGGATCTTCCCGACCAGCCACAGTATGATCGCATTGTCAGTGTCGGTATGTTCGAGCACATCGGCCGCAGAAATTTCGAACTGTATTTCAAAACCGTACGCCGACTGCTCAAGCCGGACGGCCTGTTTCTCAACCATGGGATCACCAGCGACAGCGGCTGGAAAAGAACCCCTCTGACCCGCTTCATCAATCGCTATATCTTCCCGGACGGTGAACTGGCGCGCATCAGTGATGTCCATGATGCCATGGAAAAAGCGGGGTTCGAGTTACTGGATGTGGAAAGCCTGCGGCGTCACTACGCGCTCACCCTGAGGCACTGGGTGAAATCGCTGGAATTACACAGCAGCCAGGCCATCCAGGCTACTGACGACCGTACCTACCGCTTGTGGCGACTTTACATGGCGGGCTGCGCCTGCTACTTCGAACGCGGCAATATCAACATTTACCAGGTCCTGGCCGGGCAGGTGGGGTCATCGCTGCCAACCCCCCTGCGGCGGGATGATCTCTATTGCAATCGAGCGCCTGGCCTGTATCAGGCTTGATGAACAGATAGCGGAGAGGAAATTGACTACACTTGATATTTATCACCCCGCCTGATTACGGTCAGGCAAGGAAATATCCAGCAGGGGTGAACGAACGCATCCTGACTGGCATCAATAAACTAAAAACAGGAGTCCGATCATGGCCATTGAAAAAGACCCGGTGTGCGGTATGGAGGTCGATCCGGCATCTGCTGCGGCACAGGAAGAATACCAGGAAAAGACCTGGTATTTCTGCTCCGAACACTGTCACAGCAAGTTTCAGGAAGAACCCGGCCGCTACACACAGCTCACTGAACTGAAGGACCCGGTATGCGGTATGACCGTGTCGGCAGACTCGGAACACCACTCAACACTCAACGGGAAGGAGTACTACTTCTGCAGCAGTTCCTGCCTGGGGAAATTCACGGCCAACCCGAACCAGTATACCGGGGCAACCACATCGCCGCCGATTGAGAAAACTTCAGCCGCCATTTGCCCTGACGGCAGCTGCAACATCGATGACACCCTCTATACCTGCCCCATGCACCCCGAGATCGAACAGAAAGGGCCGGGGAGCTGTCCGAAATGCGGCATGGCGCTGGAACCGAAAAGTGTCCCCCTGGTGGCCACCAGGACCGAGTACACCTGCCCCATGCACCCGGAAATCGTCCAGGAGGAACCCGGCAGCTGCCCAAAATGCGGCATGGCGCTCGAACCCCGCACCGTGGAAGCGGAGGAAGATACCAGCGAACTCGATTACATGACACGCCATTTCCGGGTCAGCACTTTTCTGGCGGTGCCGGTATTTCTCAGCGCCATGGCTGCCGAATTCTGGCCGGACGCCATGGCGGAAATCATCCACCCGCGTTATCGACAATGGTTTGAAATGATACTTGCCACACCGGTCGTGGTCTGGGGCGGCTGGATTTTCTATGTACGCGCCTGGCAGTCGCTGGTAACACGCAACCTCAACATGTTCACCCTGATCGGCCTGGGTGTAAGTGTAGCCTGGATTTACAGTATGGTTGGCGTTCTGCTGCCCGGACTGTTCCCGGCATCGGTATTCAACAAGTTCGGCGTAGTACCGGTTTATTTCGAAGCGGCGGCCGTCATTACCGCGCTGGTATTGCTGGGCCAGGTACTGGAGCTGCGCGCCCGCAGCCAGACCAACGCGGCCATAAAAATGCTGCTGGGACTCGCTCCCAAGACCGCGCGTATCGTCCGGGAAGACGGTAGCGAAGAAGACATCCCGATGGAGCATGTCAAGCCGGGCGACATCCTGCGCGTCCGCCCGGGTGAAAAAATCCCCGTAGATGGAACCGTCATCGAAGGCGAAAGCAACGTGGATGAATCCATGGTTACCGGGGAACCCCTGCCGGTAGAAAAATCCACCGGTGCAAAACTGATTGGCGCCACGGTCAATGGCACCGGCAGTCTGCTGATGAAAGCAGAAAAAGTCGGCGCTGACACCCTGCTGTCACAGATCGTACAGATGGTGGCGGACGCACAACGCTCGCGGGCACCGATCCAGAAACTGGTGGATATCGTCGCCGGCTATTTTGTACCCGTTGTTGTACTGGTGGCGATCATCACCTTCATTGTCTGGAGTATCCGGGGTCCCGAGCCGGCGCTGGCCTATGCCATCATCAACTCGGTCGCGGTATTGATCATTGCCTGCCCCTGTGCGCTGGGTCTGGCCACCCCCATGTCCATCATGGTAGGCACCGGCAAGGGCGCAATGCTGGGTGTACTGATCAAGAATGCCGAAGCGCTGGAGGTCATGGAGAAGGTCGATACACTGGTGGTCGACAAGACCGGCACCCTTACCGAGGGCAAGCCAAAACTGGTGACTGTCATCGCGACACCGGATTTTGAAGAACAGGAAACACTGCGTCTTGCCGCCAGCCTGGAGCGCGCCAGCGAACACCCGCTGGCGGAAGCCATTGTACGCGGAGCCGGCGAACGCGGCGTCGAACCGGTCAGGGCGGATGAATTCCAGTCGGTAACCGGCAAGGGAGTAACGGGTGCTGTGGAAGGTCACACTGTCGCACTGGGCAACCTCAGGCTGCTGGAAAGCCTGGGTATCGATGCCGGCGACCTGCCCCGCCAGGCGGATGCCCTGCGCGCCGATGGCCAGACCGTGATGCTGCTGGCCATTGACGGTAAAGCCGCCGGCCTGATCGGCGTGGCCGACCCCATCAAGGACTCCACCCCTGAAGCCATTCGCGACCTGCACAGCGAAGGCATACAGGTCGTTATGCTCACCGGCGACAGCCGGAAAACCGCCGAGGCCGTCGCGGCAAAGCTGCACATCGACCAGGTGCAGGCGGAAGTGTTGCCCGACCAGAAGGCCGAGGTGGTCAAGGCATTGCAGGCGGACGGACGAACCGTGGCCATGGCCGGTGACGGGATCAACGACGCACCCGCCCTGGCCCAGGCCCACGTCGGCATCGCCATGGGTACCGGGACCGATGTCGCTATGGAAAGCGCCGGGGTCACGCTGGTCAAGGGCGACCTGCGCGGCATTGTCCGGGCACGGCGCCTGAGCCGTGCCACCATGCGCAATATTCGCCAGAACCTGTTTTTCGCCTTTGTGTACAACTCGGTCGGCGTGCCGATCGCTGCCGGTGTACTGTACCCGGTATTCGGGTTGCTGCTGTCACCGATTATTGCGGCGGCCGCCATGAGTTTCAGCTCGGTATCGGTAATCACTAATGCTCTGCGTCTGCGCAGGGCAAAAATCTAGGGAGGCCGTATGATGGGCGACAGTGGCAACATGCTTTCAGGGGGCGGGTTGTTCATGTGGTTATTCTGGCTCCTGCTGATCGTAATCATTGTGGCCGTCGCGAGAGCGCTGGTCGGCAACCGTTCGGCAACCGGCCCGGCTGCGGGAGGAAGCCCGTTAGAAATACTGCAAAAACGCTATGCACGCGGTGAAATCGATGAACAGGAGTTCAAACGCAGACGCCGCGAACTCAAAAGTCAACCCTGAATTTTTACGAGCGACTGCGCTCGCTTTCCAGGCGGCTGCCGCACACGGACACCACTACGCCGTGACCGGAAAAACGGCTGCTGCTTTACTCCAACCACGAGGACTTGTTTAAATGAACGGAAAAAGCCTTTACACAAAAACCACACTGCTCACAGGTTCCCTGCTGATGCTGGCCAGCGGGTTGCCAATCAGCGCGAATTGCGCTGAAAATCCTTTTGTCATAACCGACCTGCCTTCCGGCTACCAGCTGGCCCATAAAGGACAGGAAGACACCCCGGCGAAAGATGATAAAAATGAACCCGTCAGAAGCAAAAAACACCACGGGGATGAAAAAGAAAACCGCGGCCATGACAGCAAATCCCAGGAAGGAAAATGTGGTGCAAGTCACATGAAAGAAAATGAAGGGAAGTGTGGCGGCATGAAATGAATGGCACTAAGCTAAGCCCAAAAGCCCTGTCATTGCAAGGAACGCAGTGACGTGGCAATCCCTGAATGATGAAGATATCGTCATGAGATTGCCGCGCTACGCTCACAATGACGGCTATTTTTACTTAACTTTAGTGCCATTCGTGGCCTGAAATAACTTCCCCGGCGATACCGGGGCCGGAAATCACTGGATCATCCCCCAGATGGAGACCCGCAATGAATAAAATTACTATTGTCGGCTGTGGCCGGGTCGGCGAATCGACGGCACAGATCCTGGCCAAGGAAGAGTTGTGCCGGGAGATACTCCTTCTGGATGTACAGCCGGGTGTACCTGAAGGCGTAGCACTGGACCTGCAACAGTCCGGTTCCCTGCTGCGCTTCGACACCCGGGTAAGCGGCGCGACCGACCCCGCCGCCATGTCCGGATCGGAACTGGTCATTGTCACCGCGGGCTTTCCACGCAAACCGGGCATGTCGCGCTCGGATGTGCTGGATTCGAACCTGGCCATTATCGACACGATTGTCGACAACACCCTGCACCATGCGCCTGAGGCCATGCTGATGATGGTCACCAACCCGGTCGACGTACTGACCTGGCGCGCCTGGCAACGCACCGGCTGGCCACGGCAACGCGTATTCGGCCAGTCCGGCGCGCTGGATACCGCCCGCATGGCCAGCTTCATCGCTGCAGAGACGGGGTACTCGGTAAAGGATATTTCCGCCCTGGTACTGGGCGGCCATGGCGACGCCATGGTTCCGCTGGCGCGCTTTACCGATATCGCCGGCATCCCCATCGAACACTTCCTGGATGACACGGCGATCCGCAGGATTGCCGAGCGCACACGCCAGGGCGGCGGTGAGATACTGGCACTGAAAAAGCACAGCAGCGCCTACGACTCCCCTGCTGCAGCCATTGCCTCCATGGTCGATGCCATCAGCCACAACCGCCGTCGCATCCTGCCCTGCGTGGCCATACTGGATGGCGAATACGAACAGCACGCCACGGCTATGGGTGTGCCTGCAGTGCTGGACCGGAACGGCCTGGTGGACATTGTAGAGCTGAAACTGAGCCGGGAGGAACGGGACGATTTCGAGCGTTCCGCCGCGCTGGTACGTGCGGATATCGACCACTTGACATGAGAGCTGCACACAGGTTCTACCCTAAACTCCAGGGCATCTACAAACCATTGCCGTAACACGCGGACCATCAGGATAGCCGCTTACGGCAGACCGATGAAAGGAGGTGCATCATGAACACCAGGGTTCCCGTAGCGGCTGTCGGTCATGCCAGCAGCCTGTTTCTGTGTCTCACATTCACCCTGTGCGTGGTCTGGGATCTGCTGTTCCCGAACTACGCCATGTACCCGGCCTGGCGCGTCCTGCTGCCGGGATTCGAATGGCTGAGCTGGCCGGCTTTTGCACTGGGTCTGCTCGAATCCTACGCGTACGGGTGGTTCTTTGCGCTGGTCTGGGTTCCCGCCTACAACCGGTTTGCGCAACGCGGCTCGCGACGGTCAGAACACAGTGAGGGCGGTAGTGCGCATTCGGCAGGACACCACCATGACCACGCCTGACACCCCGCAGGTTCCGGCCGGCAGTACCGACCCCGGTCGGCGCAAACTGCTGATTGCAACCGCATCAGTGATTGGCGCAGCCGGTCTGGTGGCCGCCGGGATCCCTTTCATCGACAGCTGGTGGCCCAGTGAACGCGCGCAGGCGGCAGGTGCTCCGGTACAAATAGATGCCAGCAAGCTTGAACCCGGGCAACAGCTTACTGTAGCCTGGCGCGGTCGCCCGGTGTGGGTACTGCGGCGCACACCGGAGATGCTGCAGCGCATGCATACTCCGCAACACCTGCAGCGCCTGCGCGATCCTGATTCCTCTGTTGAAAGCCAGCAGCCGTCGTATGCCAGGAACGAATTCAGGTCCATACACAAGGAACACCTGGTGGTGATCGGTATCTGTACACACCTCGGCTGTGTGCCTGCCTTCCGGCCGGAGGTGGCCCCTGCGGATCTCGGGGCGGACTGGATCGGGGGTTATTTCTGCCCCTGTCACGGTTCCCGCTTCGACCTCGCCGGGCGGGTATTCGTGCAAGTTCCGGCCCCGACCAACCTGGTCATCCCGCCGTATCACTATCTTTCGGATACACTCATTGAGGTGGGGGTAGACAGCGAACTGACCTGACCGGCATTCACCCGGTCAGGATATTCGACGTAGTATAAACTGCGCCTGCGCGCCCCTCGGCCGCGAACGCCGGTGAAGAATCCCGACCAGACCCTCAAGCAGCCATGAACAGAAACAGACAAACCGGGAGCATCGAAATCTCTGGCGCCGGTCCGGCAGGACTGGCGGCGGCACTTGCGATTGCACATGGTGGCGGACGGGCATGCGTCCACGAGCGGCGGGACGATGTCGGTACCCGTTTCCACGGCGATTTTCAGGGGCTGGAAAACTGGACCAGGAAAACCGACGTTCTGGCGGAATTGCAGACAGTTGGCATTGCCGCGGATTTCGAGCACACGCCGATCAACCAGGTCATCTGTTATGGGCCGAACGGTGAAATCGAGCGCAAGGTTCATTCACAACTACCGCTTTTCTACCTGGTACGAAGGGGCAGTGAACCCGGCACCCTGGATTGCAGCCTCAAGCAACAGGCACTGGCTGCGGGCGTTGACATCCGCTTTGGTGAAACCCTGCGTAACCTTCCTGCGGGAGGCATCGTCACCGAAGGCCCGCACCGCGCCGACGCCATTGCGGCGGGTTACCTGTTTGAAACCGATATGGAGAACGGGGCCTGGGCCATCGTGTCAGAGCAACTGGCACCGGGCGGCTATGCCTACCTGCTGGTTTGCAACGGCCGTGCGACCCTGGCAAGCTGCCTGTTCAGGGATTTCCATAATGAAAAACGGTATCTGCAGCGTAGCGCAGACTTCTTTAGCGAGCGACTCGGAGTGCAATTGAACAACCCACGCCGCTTCGGTGGCACCGGAAATTTTGCCCTGCCCAAATCAGCCCGCAAGCGTAATATCCTGTACGCCGGGGAGGCCGCCGGGTTCCAGGACCCGTTGTTCGGCTTTGGCATCCGCTTCGCCATCGTATCGGGCGCTGCGGCGGGACGAGCTCAGTTGAGTGGAGACCTTGAGCAATATGAGTCCTTCTGGAAACACCGTTTACGCGATTACCACAAGACCGCCGCCGTTAACCGCTGGTTTTATGAACGGCTAGGTAACCGCGGGTACAACCGGCTGCTGAAACACTACCCGGAAGGATGGGACATCCGCGAACGCATGCAGCGATCCTATGCGCCCCGCCTGTGGAAACGGATCTGGTATCATCTCACGGTCGCACGGCACCACACCCCGTTGCTGAATCCACGCGCGGACTGTGACTGCACCTGGTGCCGATGTTCATCCAGCACCCGGCCTTCCGGTGCATGAAGTCCGCTGCCGGCAGACCCGGTTCCGGCTAAGGAAAAACAGCCAGCGCGACGCTATATAAAGGAGCGCAGTGCAATATACCCGCCACAATTGTGGAAAATGGATTAGATAATCTCTTTAATATACTGATATTTATAGATATACTATTTTTACTGGCATTATTTTATGCTTGGCAACCTGTTTCCGGAACCCGTATTAACTGAAAGCCAGTGACCTCCTCTCCCCCTCCAATTCGATTGCTGCTTGCCTGTACCCGACCGCTGGCCACCGATATCCGCCAGTGCCTCGACCGGAACACGGAAACGCAGGTCTGCGCACAGGTTGAATCGCTGCCTGCACTGCGTACCGCGCTGGATACGCAAACACCGGATCTGCTGGTCTGCGAACTGCAACTTGACCGGCTGGATGCACTGGAGGCAACCGCGGAACTCCGCTCTCGCAAGCTGAACGTGCCGGTGGTTCTGCTGGCCAGCACCGGTGTTGAGGAAATCGCCCTGCGCTGCCTTGAACAGGGTGTTGACCAGTTCATTACCCCGGATGCCAACGGCTTCCGGCGCCTGCCTGTGCTGGCGCGCAACCTGTTCGAACGTACCGCCAGGGAAAACAGTCTGCTGCTGAAAAAATCCGAACTGCGCGAAAGCCATGAACGCTATATCGACGTATTCGACAACACCAGTGACCTGATCCAGTGCCTGGCTGCGGATGGCCGTTTCCTGTATACCAACCGCGCGTGGCGCGAAACCATGGGGTATACGGAAAAAGAAGTCGAGTCGCTGACCCTGACGGATGTATTGCACCCGGACAGCCAGCTATGCTGCCAGGATCGTTTCAACCGTCTTCAGCAGGGGGAGGAACTCAGCCGTATACACTTCAAGTTCCTGACCAAATCCGGGGAAGTCGTCCACCTCACGGGCGACTGCGGCTCCCTGATCAAGAAAGGCGAAGCCGTTTCTACCCGCGGCATTTTCAAAAATGTCACGGACACGGTCCAGGCCGAACAGGCGCTGCGCGCCAGCGAGGCACGCTACCAGACCCTGTACGAACACGCCCCCGATATCTACACTACGATCAGCAAGGAAGGCACCATACGCTCGATCAATCGTACCGGTGCCGGCATACTGGGCTATTGCGTGGAAGAACTGATCAACCGGTCAGCGGCCCGCGTCATCTATCCCGACGATCTGCCGGTCGTACTGGAACACATGGAGAGGCTGTTCGCCGGCCAGGAATCCGGACAGGGGGTCGAATACCGGAAGGTCCGCAAGGATGGTTCCCTGTTGTGGGTGCACCAGCGCGCCAGCCTGGACCCCGGTGAAGGCGAACCCCGCCTGCTGGTGGTATGCAGGGATATTACCGATCGCAGGCACCTCGAAGACCAGCTGGCCTACCAGGCTACCCACGATGCACTGACCGACCTGATCAACCGCCGGGAATTCGAAAAACGACTCAGCCGCATCCTGTCTTCCACACACAAGGGCGAACACGCCCTGTGTTACCTCGACCTGGACCAGTTCAAGTTTGTCAACGACTCCTGCGGGCACATCGCCGGCGACGAGCTGTTGCGCCAGGTATCAGAGTTGCTTGCCGGGCAGATCCGCTCACGCGATACCCTGGCGCGGCTGGGTGGCGACGAATTTGCTGTACTGATGGAACATTGCCCGACAGATCGGGCTGCCGCGCTTGCCGAGCAGCTGCGCAAGTCCATCGAGAATTTCCAGTTCCAGTGGCGCGAACGCCGTTTCTCCCTGGGCGTCAGTATCGGGCTGCTGCCCCTGCAGGGCATCTCCTCGTTGAAAGATGCACTCAGCCTGTCCGACGCCGCCTGTTTTGCCGCCAAGGCCAGGGGCCGCAACCAGGTGCACGTCCATGACCGGGACAGCAACGTGCCGGACAGTCCCGCCAGCGACGTGCACTGGGCGCCCAACCTGACCACCGCACTGGAGCAGGATCTCTTCTGCCTGTACGCCCAGCCCATTCTTTCCTGTGACGACAGCGACCGGGGGAGCCGCTATGAAATACTCATCCGGCTGCGCGATAACGGGAAGATCGTACGACCCGGCGCGTTCATGCCTGCTGCCGAACGTTATAACCTGTCGCCGCGACTGGATCGCTGGGTGTTCGACCACGTGCTGCAATGGTTTGCTGAACACCCCGAAGCGCTGGCACAGACCGAACTCTGTTCGCTCAACCTGTCCGCTCTTTCCCTGTGCGACAAGGCGTTCCGCGCCCACCTCCTGGAACAGATAAAAGACACCGGCTTCCCCCCGCAAAAGCTGTGTTTCGAGGTGACAGAAACCGCGGCGATTGCCAATCTCCCGCAGGCCATGGAGTTCATGAACGCACTGCGACAGGCAGGTTGCCACCTTGCACTGGATGATTTCGGCAGCGGACTGTCCTCCTATGCCTACCTGAGAAACCTGCCGGTGGACATGGTCAAGATCGACGGTATTTTTGTCCGCAATATTGCCACCAATGAGGTGGACCGCATGATGGTCAAATCCATTTGTGAGATTGTCCGCATGATGGGCAAGCAAACGACAGCCGAGTACGTGGAAAGCGCCGAGGCCCTTGAAATACTCCGCCGGATCGGCGTCGACTATGTGCAGGGATATCACCTGGGCCACCCTGCCCCGCTGGACAAGCTCGAATTCAGCATGCGGACACCGGGACAGTCTGTGCTTTCAACCAGCGAGTAACAGGGACGCCCGCCTGCCGGTGCCGGCTGTGCCACGACCCCTGCACCTGTTTACCCGCACCGTCCGCATCAGAATGAACAGATCCAACAGGAGAGTGATCGATGCCTGAAGACACTGTCACCGTAATCGACAACCGAACCGGTCGTCAGATTGAGCTGCCGGTACGGACCGCCACGATGGGACCCGATGCCGTCGACATCGGCCGTTTTTTCCGCGAGCTGGGCTACTTCACCTATGATCCCGGCTTCCTGTCTACCGCCAGCTGTCACAGCAAACTGACCTACCTGGACGGCAAACAGGGCATGCTGATGTACCGTGGTTACCCGATCGAACAGCTCGCCGAACACAGCAGTTTTATCGAGGTCGCACACCTCATGCTGTACGGGGAGCTACCGAAGCGCCAGCAGCTGGAAGACTTCAACAGCATCATCACCCACCACAGCATGCTGAACGAAGCGCTAAAAAGCTTTTTCCGCGGCTTCTACCATGACGCACACCCCATGGCGATCATGGTCGGTGTGGTGGGTTCGCTGTCCGCTTTCTACCACGACTCCACCGACATCTCGAACCCCGTGCACCGGGAGATTGCCGCCCACCGCCTGATCGCCAAAATGCCCAGCATCGCCGCCGCCAGCTACAAGCATTCGATTGGCGAACCCCAGGTCTACCCGGACAATTCCCTGAGTTACGTCGGTAACCTGCTGCACATGATGTTTTCCGTGCCCTGTGA
Organism: Thiohalobacter sp.; assembly: GCA_026984515.1. Lineage (GTDB taxonomy): Bacteria > Pseudomonadota > Gammaproteobacteria > DSM-19610 > DSM-19610 > Thiogranum. The sequence goes on from JALSRZ010000059.1 coordinate 50,858, forward strand.
AAAATTTGAGGCCGACCCGGTGGCCGAAAAGGCGCTCGACCTCATTTTCATCCTGCACATCGACCACGAGCAGAACGCCAGCACCTCCACCGTGCGCCTGGCCGGCAGTTCCGGCGCCAACCCCTTTGCCTGCATTGCTTCGGGTATCGCCGCCCTGTGGGGACCGGCGCACGGCGGCGCCAATGAAGCGGTACTCAGCATGCTGGAGAAAATCGGCGATGTAAAAAACATACCCGCCTACCTGGCCCGCGCCAAGGACCGCGATGACCCGTTCCGACTGATGGGCTTCGGCCACCGGGTATACAAGAACTATGACCCGCGCGCGCGCATCATCCGCGAGATGTGTCACGAGGTGCTGGCCAAACTCGGGAATGAAAACGACCCCCTGTTCGAGCTGGCGCTGAAGCTGGAGGAAATCGCACTCAGCGACGACTATTTTATCGAGCGCAAGCTCTATCCCAATGTCGACTTCTATTCAGGACTGATCTACAAGGCGCTGGGAATCCCCACCAACATGTTTACCGTCATGTTCTCCATCGCCCGTACCGTCGGCTGGGTTGCGCAGTGGATGGAAATGATCAGCGAGAAGAACCAGCGCATCGGCAGACCGCGGCAGCTGTACGTGGGAGAAACCCGGCGCGACTACGTACCTATCGACCAACGCTAGGAGCCTGTCGGGTTCCGCTCCGGGCTGCGCCCTGCCCTGCCTTTTCGCAGCCTTCGGTATTCATGCGGATGCAATTGCGTCCTTCCCGCTTGGCCGTGTAAAGGGCGCGGTCGGCAAGCGATACCAGGTGTGACAGGGTCGGGTGGAAAGAAGGCGAGCTGCGCACACAGCTGATACCGCAACTGACGGTGAAGTGTATGGCGTGACCGCCATACTGCACTTCTTCCGCTTCGGTCGATACCAGGATCTTCTCCGCCAGCGTGGACACGTTCTCCGCCCTGCGGCCAAGGCTGAGAATCAGGAATTCCTCCCCGCCCATGCGGAACACGAAATCACTGGTGCGGCTGTTCTTTCTTAACAGCGTGGCGAATTTCACCAGGCAGGCATCGCCCGCATTGTGCCCGTAGCTGTCGTTGATATTCTTGAAATAGTCAAGGTCGAGCAACACCGCCGACAGCACCAGTCCTTCACGCTCGGCCTGGGCCAGCATCTTCGGGTAGATTTCGTTCAGGTAGCGCCGGTTGTACAGGCCGGTCAGGTCATCTGTGATCGCGGAGACTTTCAGCTTCCCGTGTACTTTCTGCACCTCCTCCCGACCCGCGCGCAATGCGTCGACCAGCTCGATAAACTGGTTGAGCAGCTGGTCGATCTCACTGTCTCCCTTGCCCCGCTTGATGGTCGGCAACTGCCCGCTGGCCATTTCCCGGGTCAGGCTGATGAGTTTCCTGATCGGCTGGCTGAAACGGTTGACCGCAATCAGGCCGGCCACCAGCATCAGCGCCAGGGTAAGCAGGGCCAGCCCGATCATGATGCGGTTATAACGACTCAGGGTTTCGATCTGCGCCGTATCCGAACGCGCGATCCAGAAGCGGGCGCGTACTCCTTTCGCAGCCGGGAGGCCGACCTGTTGCAGGCGGTAGGTATCGGTTACCGTGGCCAGCGTTCCAGCCCCCGTATCGATACTCATGTTCATGAATTCCGGGGCAGTACTGGCGATCACCCGGCCGTCACGTTCCACGAACAGCTGCGTTTGCCGGTCTCTCGTTTGCCCGGTCACCCAGCTGTTACTGATATTCTGCGCAACCGCCACCCGCCCCAGGTGTTCCCCCTGGTACACCAGTGGCAGGATGGCAACCAGGTATACATCGTCACCGGTTTCGATATACGCAGTACTGTTGCCGCGCAGCAGTGGGTAATTGCGAATTTCCCGTTCCGGGAAGCCGTCATTGCGGCCACGCACAATCAGCCCGTCGTCCCAGATCAACAGGATCGCGTCCAGCGGCATGCGCTCCAGGTAGTCGTCGATCAGGCTGACCAGCGGCTGTTTATCTGCGCCGATTCGCAGCACGGCGAAGCTGTAATCCCGGAACAGGCTGTCGTTGCGTATGGTACCCGCGTAACGGGCCAGTTCGATCCGCTGACTGGCGAGGTTGCGCTCGTACAGCTGCACCGTCTGCTGCAGGTGCAGTGAGGCATCCTCCCAGATCACCCAGCGCGCGCTCAGGTAGGAAACAAACAGCAGCAGGACCATCAACCCGGTGACGGCCGTCAGTAATGCGATAAGACGCGAACGATATGACGCAAACATGGCTGGTTTCTCTGGCTGCCACCGGATCGGCCCGCGGGTACAGAGGCGGTAACGATCCGGGTGCGGACAAGCTCGTTATCGAGCTGCCCCGGTACAGGAACTAGCGGCGAAATATAGCAATTTCTGAACCTGGGCGCCCGTCACTTACAGCACCCTGCCGTTAAATTCCGGTCCTGACCGGCCGCTATCCACGGGAGGACCGGTCGCTATGGGGAAAAGCTGTCGCCGGTCCAGTCATCATTGGGGGACCTGTAATGAAACTTGAGCAGAATATTGGCAAACTGGACCGTATACTACGGATCGGGATCAGTTCGGTGCTGATCTATATCAGCCTGATTGACACCGAATTCATCGCCGACCCGGTAAGCTCCGGTGTGCTGGCATTTTTCGGGCTGGCCAACCTGTTTGTCGCCCTGATCCGGATTTGTCCACTCTACACACTGGCCGGCATCAATACCTGCAAGCTTAACTGAGTCCGGATGCGACTATCCACTCAATTGCTGCTGGGGATTGTAGGCATTACCGTGATCACCCAGAGTATCCTGGGGCTCATTGCCTACTGGATCATCGCGGATGTCGATAAAACCTATGCCTTCCAGACACTCCGTCAGCAGGCAGAGGATGTCGCCCACAACGTAGCCATCCCGCTGGTCACCGGCGATACCGACAGCCTCGCCCTGGAACAGACCCACCGCTACTTTGCCCCGACAGCAGACCTGTCGCTGATCATGGACCGCAACGGCCTGCGCGGTGCAGCCGGGCCGGCACTCGCGGAAATCGATCAGGCATCGCTGGCGGAACGCCTGCGGAAGGCACTGGCCGGCAGCGACAGGAGCAGTGGCCAGATCGAGCTGTCTGCGGGGGAATTCCGCTGGGTCGCAACCCCGGTAGTCGGGCTGCCGCTCCAGCTGGTGCTGCTGCATCATGCCGGCGCAACCGGCAGCGCCCTGACCGCGACGCTCAACAGCCGGTTTTTTTCCACCAGCCTGGCCATCCTCTGGGTAGCCGTGTGGATTGCCCTGCTGTTTGCATCGGTAATCTCCCGCAAGCTGGATGAAAAAACTGCCGCGCTCCGCCACCAGGTCACCCACGATACCCTGACCGGCCTGCCCAACCGTTCCCGGCTGTACGAAGAACTGTCCGGCGCCATCACTACAGCCGAGCCGACCACCAATATCGCCCTGCTGGTAATCGACATCAACCGCTTCAAGCAGATCAACGACACGCTGGGCTATGACCTCGGCGACCAGCTGCTGCTGGAAATCGGTGCCCGCATCCGGCAGACGCTTCCGGAACACACCTTTCTGGCGCGCCTGGGCGGAAATGAATTTGCCGTGTACCTCAGTGACACCAGCGAACAGCAGGCCACCGCCTGCACCCAGCACATAATGGCCGCCATGCACAGGCCCTTCAATGTCAACCAGGTGGAACTGGAAGTCAGCCTGAGCATTGGCCTGGCCCTGTTCCCGCAACACGCCGATGACGCCGATACACTGGTCCGCTGCGCTGACGTGGCCATGCACCAGGCCAGGGAATCGCACACCTCGTGCAGTATCTACAACGGTGAAAAGGACAGCCACAGCGTGCGCACCCTGTTACTCGGCGCAGAACTCCGCAGCGCGATCAGCGCCGGTCAGCTGGTGCTGTTCTACCAGCCCAAAATCTCGCTGGATACTGGCGAGGTTACCGGCTTTGAAGCACTGGTGCGCTGGGATCACCCGACCCTCGGACTAATCCCCCCCGACGAGTTTATCGATCTCGCCGAACAGACCGGCGCCATCCAGGACCTGACCAACTGGGTGCTCGAGGAAGCGCTGTATTTTCTCAGGAAACTGCACCGCAACGGGTTCCCGCTGGGGGTCGCCGTGAACATATCCACCCAGTCCCTGCGTGACTTCCAGCTGAAACCGCACATCATGGAACTGCTGAAGAGCACCGGCATAGCCAGCCATCACCTTACCCTGGAGATCACCGAAAATGTCATGATGCAGGACATCGACTTTGCACAGGAAGTGCTGGAGTCCCTGCATAAACTGGGGCTACGCATTTCGATCGATGACTTCGGTACCGGCTTCTCGTCACTGGCCTACCTCAATCACCTGCCCGTGGACGAACTCAAGGTGGACCGCAGCTTTGTGCTGCGCATGATGAACAGCAGTGAAGACCTGGCCATCGTCGAATCGGTCGTGGAGCTGGCGCACACGCTCGGCTGCTCGGTGGTGGCGGAAGGCGTGGAAGAACGGGAAGTACTGACCGCGCTGGGCCACATGCGTTGTGACAGTGCGCAGGGCTACCATATCGGCAAACCACAAGCGGCCGAGCGCATACCGTCGTGGCTGGAAGACTATCACGCCCGGATGGCACAGCGGGCCAAACCCTGTACGGCCACAGAATCGCCGGCTACCTGAGTGCGCGTATTTTCCGCAACAGCCCCGCCGCACTCCAGTCGCGGCCACCAATCGCCCGGTAGGCGATCCTGCCCTGTGGATCGATCACGAAGGTGGTCGGCAATCCGCGTACCGGCCAGTTACCGATCACCGCGGAATCCAGGTCGAGCAGCAGTGGAAAATCGACCGGGTAACTGGCGGTAAACTCGAAAATACGGTCTTCGTCCTCGCCCACGTTGACAGCCAGCATCACGATGTCCTCGTCCTTCAACTGCTGCCAGGCGCGCTGCATCGAAGGCATTTCCTCCCGGCACGGCGGGCACCAGGTCGCCCAGAAATTCAGAATCACCACCTTGCCGCGATACGCGGACAGCCGGTGTTCGACACCGTCCATATCCCGCAGCGAAAAGTCCGGTGCCTGCGGCCGTTCCGGAATTTCCTTCAGGCGCTGGGGTGGCTGCCCGGCAAACAGTGCAGACGACGCAAGAAGGGTAAACAAGGCAAGGAGCGCAGGTGTCGGGTGCCAGGGCATCATGGTTGCGGTTCCGGGTGAATATCCGCTGCGCACTCTACACCGTTCAGGCGCCCCTGCAAACGCCGCCCCTCGCGTATCCAGGAAAATGCCAGGTCAAACACGGTCCCCGGCGCCAGGCCGTAACTGCTCATGCCCCAGTTGTAATCACCCGGCGCGTACTCCTGCTGCGTGGGCAGCAACGACCATTCGAGCGCAATGGCCGCGGCTTTGGGAAGCGCGCTGCCCGGGAAGTTCTGCCGCCACTGTTCCCGGGTAAGCAGGCGACTCTCCCTGCCGGCATGGCGTACCCGCCAGTCCGCCAGGTCGATCGTAACGGACGGCGCCCCGGCCACAGCAGTATTTTTAAACATGGACTGGAATACGCAGCGCCGGGCAATGCGGTCCGCCTGGTCCGGTGCAAACCCGCGCGCCATGAAATAAGCGCGCGTCTGGTCCGGCAGCCGCTGGGTGAGCCGGAACAGGACCCCTTCGCCGTCCCATTCCCAGTAGCGCAAGCCCGTTTCCGCAACGACACCGCGGTGCACCGGCGGATCCGCCATCACTGCGGCGCCGGCCAGCAACAGTACGGCGGGAAGGAGCTGTCCCGAAAAACGGATAGCGGACGGTTTCATCACCAAATCATGTTTTAATACGGGTCTTCAGTCTACCGCTTCTCTGGCCCGACATCATGACAAAAAACGAATTTAACCTGGCTGATGACCTCTGTTACCTGAACCATGCTGCGGTCTCCCCCTGGCCGGTGCGCACGGTGGAGGCCGTACAACGCTTTGCGGCCGAAAACGGCCGGCTCGGTTCACGCCGCTACGAACACTGGCTGGACACCGAGCAGGCGCTGCGCAGACAGCTGCAAACCCTGGTCAATGCCGCGGATGTCAACGAAATAGCGCTCATGAAAAGCACCTCCGAAGCCCTGTCGGTGATCGCCTGGGGCTTCCCCTGGCAAGCCGGCGACGAAGTGCTCATCAGCAACCAGGAGTTCCCCTCCAACCGCATCGTCTGGGAATCCTTGCACAGCCTCGGGGTAAGCGTACGCAGCGTCGATATCGACCGGGTCCGTGACCCGGAACAACGCATCATCGAGGCCATGACGCCTGCAACCCGCCTGGTGGCACTCAGTTCCGTGCAATACGCCAGCGGGCTGGCGCTGGATCTAGAGGCGATTGGTGCTGCGTGCAGGCAGCGAGGTGCAGCCTTCTGCGTGGATGCCATCCAGAGCCTGGGCGTGAAACCACTGGATGTACAGGCCTGCCAGGCGGACTTTGTGGTGGGCGACGGGCACAAGTGGATGTTGGGGCCGGAAGGACTGGCCCTGTTTTACTGCCACAGTGACTGGCTGGAACGGCTGGCGCTCAGGCAGTATGGCTGGCACATGGTGGAAGCACTGGGTGACTACGACCGCCGCGACTGGCAACCCGCCGCCAGCGCGCGTCGTTTCGAGTGCGGCAGCCCGAACATGCTGGGTATCCACGCCCTGCACGCCAGCCTGGGCCTGCTGCTGGAAACCGGCATTCCGGCCATATTTAATTTAGTTTCGGCAAAAATTCAATATCTAATTGATAATATAATAAATAATGGTGGAATTATCGTCTCAGAAATCACGCCGGACAGACGCGCCGGGATTGTCACATTCCGATATCCACAGGAAAACCTCGAGGCGCGCTACCGTTACCTGCAGGAAAACGGGGTGATCTGCGCCCTGCGCGGCGGCGGCATCCGTTTTTCACCGCATTTCTACACCCCGGAATCCGTGCTGGAACGCGCGCTGCGCCTGGCACACAAGCCACTGAATTGCTAGTGCTTGCGGCGCCCCGGATTCACTGCTCAGACTATCTATAAAGTGGCCGCTAATCTTGCATATAGCTCCCGAACGGGGGCCCGACCCTGAATACGATCTACCGAACGGAAGCTGAAGCATGCTCAATCCTGCGGCCTGGCTGGGAAAGAAAGTTGTCGGTTGGCTGACTGCTGAACAGCAGCCGGCCAACCCGCCGCTGTGTGACTTCGAGCGCATCCGCTACGAAATCCGCCCCTGCGATGTGGTGCTGGTCGAAGGACGCAGCCGTATATCGGAAATCATCCGCACGATTACGCAAAGCCCGTGGTCACATTCCGCGCTCTATATTGGCCGTGTACATGACATCGATGACGAGGAACTGCGGGACAAAGTACTCTCTTTCTACAGTGGGGACCCCAATGAACAGCTGATCATCGAAGCCTGGCTGGGTGAAGGCACCGTGGTGGAACCCTTGAGCAAGTACTGCGCGGATTCGCTGCGGGTCTGCCGGCCCACCGGACTGACCCGGCAGGACGCGCAACAGATCATGAAGTTCACCCTGCAACACCTGGGTTTCGAGTATGACCTGCGCCAGCTCATGGACCTGGGTCGCTTCCTGTTCCCGTACAGCATCATCCCGCGCCGCTGGCGTTCGAGCCTGTTTGAACACAATGCCGGGGGGCCGACGCGCTCCGTATGCTCTTCGATGATTGCCGCCGCGTTCGCTTCGGTCAACTTCCCGGTGCTGCCCATGCTGGAAGAACGGCGCGATGGCTCGCTGCGCATGGTGCCGCGCAACACGCGTCTTTTCACCCCGCGCGATTTTGACTATTCACCCTACTTTGACATCATCAAGTGCCCGCACCTGGATTTTGCCAAACACCCGACCTACCGTGAAATGCCATGGGACCGCAGCGGCCGCATCTGTGATTCCGACGGGGAATGTTACCTGCCTGCAGGGCAACCCGACCCGCAACCCGGAGAAGCGAACTACAATGAGGAAGTCGAGGTCGAAACAGAAGCAGAAGGCGTTATAAAAACCACCTGAATCACAGGAGCAATACCATGGTGCTACTCATCGAATCACTGATCGTACTGGCCGTCGTCTGGAGCCTGGCGGCACGGCGCGCACCGGCCTGGGCCTGGAGTGGCGCGATTGCCCTGTACCTGCTGGCCTGGCCCGGGATACACCAGGTCAGTGCCTGGGCACTGACACCCGTATGGCTGGTATTTATTCCCGCTGCCGTCCTGCTGGGGGTGCCCGCGGTGCGCCGCAGCGTCATCAGCACACCGGTGATGGAAATGTTCCGTCGCATGATGCCGAGCGTATCCGACACCGAACGCGAAGCCCTGGAAGCCGGCAGCACCTGGTGGGAAGCCGAACTGTTCAGCGGTCAGCCCGACTGGGATACCCTGCTTGGTTACGCGGCGCCTGCGCTCAGCAAGGAAGAACAGGCCTTCCTCGACGGCCCGGTCAATGAACTGTGCCGCCTGATCGACGACTGGGAAATTACCGAACACCTGCACGACCTGCCGCAACCGGTGTGGGATTTCCTCAAGCAGCAACGCTTCTTCGGCATGATCATTCCCAAACAGTACGGCGGCCTGGAGTTCACCGCCTACGGTCACTCCTGCGTGGTCATGAAGATTGCCAGCCGCAGCATCTCGGCTGCGGTCACCGCCATGGTGCCAAACTCACTGGGACCCGCCCAGCTGTTGCTGCATTATGGAACCGATGCGCAGAAACAATACTACCTGCCGCGCCTGGCCTGCGGTGATGAAATTCCCTGCTTCGCCCTGACCGGGCCCGAGGCCGGCAGCGATGCCGCCGCCATGCCCGACCGCGGTGTGGTCTGCCGTGCGCCTTTCGAAGGCGAAGAACGGCTCGGCATCCGCCTGAACTGGGAAAAACGCTACATCACGCTGGGCCCGGTCGCCACCGTGCTCGGCCTGGCCTTCAGGCTGTACGACCCGGATCACCTGCTGGGCGCGAAAGAAGAGCTAGGCATTACGCTGGCGTTGATTCCCACGGACACGCCCGGCGTCAAGATCGGCGAGCGGCACTTTCCGCTCAACCAGGCCTTCATGAACGGCCCCAACAGCGGCAAGGATGTCTTCATCCCCATGGACTGGATCATCGGTGGGCAGGCGCGCATCGGCGAAGGCTGGCGCATGCTGATGGAATGCCTGGCCGACGGCCGCTCCATCTCACTGCCCGCACTCGGCACCGGCGGTGGCAAACTGGCTGCACGCGCGGGCGGCGCCTATGCCGCGGTACGCAAACAGTTCAAGACGCCCATCGGTCGCTTTGAAGGCATCTCCGAAGTGCTGGGCCGCATTGCCGGCAACGCCTACGCCATGGACGCCGCCCGGGGCCTGACCACTCTGGCCGTCGACCGCGGCGAAAAGCCATCGGTCGCTTCCGCCATCGTCAAGTACCACCTGACCGAACGCGGACGCCGGGTGATGGATGATGTCATGGATATTCACGGTGGCCGCGGCATCTGTATGGGACCGCGCAACTACCTGGGGCGCTTCTACCAGAGCATACCCATCAGCATCACGGTAGAGGGCGCCAATATTCTTACCCGCAGCCTGATCATCTTCGGCCAGGGCGCGATCCGCTGTCACCCCTACCTGCTGAAAGAAATGGAAGCGGCGCAGCGCCGTGACGCAAACCGTTTTGACCTCGCCCTGTTCGGACATATCAAACTGCTGCTGGGCAACCTGGCGCGCGCCGTGTTCCACGGCCTGACCCGCGCGCGTTTCGCAGGCACTCCCACAGACCGGGAGGAGGCCCGCTACTACCGGCAGCTGACGCGCATGAGCGCGATGTTTGCGGTCTCCGCGGAAGCCGCCCTGCTGACCCTGGGCGGGGCACTGAAGCGCAGGGAGTCGCTGTCCGGACGGCTCGGTGACGTATTGAGCCAGCTGTATATCGCCTCGGCCGCGCTCAAGCGCTATGCCGACCAGGGCCGTCAGCCGGCGGACCGGCCGTTACTGGAATGGGCGGTACATGACGCCCTGTTTGAGGCCCAACAAAAGCTGTTTGAAGTCTATGCCAACCTGCCCAACCGCTGGCTGGGCAGAGCGCTGAAATGGATGCTGTTCCCTTTTGGCGCCAGCTACCGCGCACCCGACGATGCACTGCTGCAACGCGCAGCCAGTGTCATCCTGCACTGGGGCAGCGCGCGCGAACGCCTGACGGAAGGCCTGTACATACCACAGGATGAGCGCGAGTCGCTGGCACAACTGGAGACGGCTTTTGAAAAAGCCGCGGCCGCCCAGTCTATTCTTTCGCACTTGCGAAAAGCCATGCGCAGTGGTCAACTTGCATCCGGGGATCCGGAGCACTGCCTGGTGGAAGCGGTTTCCGCCGGCGTAATCGACGAACGTGAAGCGGCACAGGTGCGTGCCGCGGCAGCCGCACGACAACAGGTCATCGGTGTCGATGCATTCCCCGCCGACTACTGGAAGGAGACAGACAGCTCATGGCAGCGCAACCCAACCCCCTCGCAACAGGCCGGCCGGTCTTCGTAGTCGACGGCAGCCGCTCGCCGTTTTTGCGCGCGCGCGGCAGGCCCGGCCCCCTGCACGCTTCCGACCTGGCGTTCCAGGCCGGTCGTGCCCTGCTCTACCGTCAGCCGTTTGCACCCCGGGATCTGGACCAGGTCATCATGGGTTGCGTCATGCCCGGGCCGCAGGAAGTCAATATCGCCCGGGTGGTCGCACTGCGACTGGGGTGTGGCGACCGGGTACCGGCATGGACCGTACAGCGCAACTGCGCCTCCGGCCTGCAGGCACTGGACTGCGCTGCCCAGGATATCGCCGCCGGGCGCTCCGAACTGGTGCTGGCCGGCGGCGCGGAAGCCATGAGCCATGCACCGCTGCTGTTCGGCACCGCCATAGTCAACTGGCTGAGCGCGCTCAACAGCGCACGCAGCACCGGCGCCAGGCTCAAAACCATTGCCGCCTTCCGACCCGCGTTCCTGAAGCCCGTCATCGGCCTGCTGTGCGGCCTGACCGATCCCATCGTCAGCCTCAACATGGGCCAGACCGCCGAGATCCTTGCACACCGCTTCAACATCAGTCGCGAGGCGATGGACGCCTACGCCCTGCGCAGCCACCAGCGGCTGGACCAGGCGCAGCAACAAGGCCACCTGGAAGAAATCGAACCGGTCTATGACGAACGGGGCAAGTACTATGCTGCCGACGACGGGCTGCGTGCCGACAGCAGCCTGGAAAAACTGGCCAGACTGAAACCGGTGTTCGACCGGCCGTTCGGCAAGGTCACCGCCGGCAACAGCGCGCAGATCACCGATGGTGCCGCCTGGCTGGTACTGGCCTCCGAAACCGCTGTAGAGAAATACGGTCTGCCGGTCATCGGCCGCATTACCGACAGCCAGTGGGCTGCGCTGGACCCCAGCCAGATGGGACTGGGACCGGTGCACGCCATGGCGCCCATCCTGAAGCGCAACGGGCTCAACAGTAGCGATATCGACAACTGGGAAATCAACGAAGCCTTCGCCGCCCAGGTGCTGGCCTGCCTGAGCGCCTGGCAGGATGAGGACTACTGCCGGCAGGAATTACAGCTCGATGCCGCCTTCGACCCGATCGACGAACAACGCCTGAACATCGATGGTGGCGGTGTCGCCATCGGCCACCCGGTGGGTGCCAGCGGTGCACGCATCGCCCTGCACGCACTGCGGACCCTGCAACGCACGGGTGGTCAACGCGCAATCGCCAGCCTCTGCATTGGCGGCGGCCAGGGCGGTGCCCTGCTGCTGGAAAGGGAAACCGCCTGATGGATACCAAAAACGAAAAGCGCGACCTCTACACGGTCATCGATGAAGACAACATCGCCTGGCTGCATTTCGACAAACAGGGCAGCAGCACCAATGTCCTGTCCGCTGCCGTCCTGGAAGCCTTCTACGAAGAACTGCTGGAACTGGTGGAACGCGCACCGCGCGGCCTGGTGATCCTTTCCGACAAACCCAACGGCTTCATTGCCGGCGCCGATGTGCGTGAATTCACCCAACTGGAAAACCACGACCAGGCACTCAGTGCCATCCAGCGCGGCCAGGCCGTGTTCGACCGGCTTGCGGCCCTGCCGTTTCCCAGTGTGGCGCTGATCCACGGCTTTTGCCTGGGCGGCGGCCTGGAAATGGCGCTGGCCTGCCGGTACCGGGTGGCCAGGGATGATCCCGGTACGCGCCTGGGCCTGCCCGAAGTCCGGCTCGGCATCCACCCCGGGTTCGGCGGCTCCGTGCGCCTGACCCCGCTGGTTGGCGCCCTGCACGCCATGGACCTGATGCTCAGCGGCCGCACCGTCGACGGCCGTACCGCCCGACGCATGGGTTTCGTGGATCATGCCGTCCCGGAACGACACCTGCATACGGCGGCGCGCGCGATGATCATGGAGCCGCCGTTCCCCCACCGGCCCGGCAAATTGCAGGCACTCAGCAACCATCCCTGGGCACGCCCCCTGCTGGCGCGCGTATTCCGCCACCAGGTCAGCAAAAAGGCGCGCGAAGATCACTACCCTGCACCGTACGCACTGATCGATGTCTGGCTGGAACACGCCGGGGACGAGCGCGCCATGCTGCACGCCGAAGCGGCATCAGTGGCCGACCTGATCGTCGGCCCGACCGCGCAGAACCTGATCCGCGTATTCCTGTTACAGGAGACGCTCAAGGCGCTGGGGCAGAAATCGGATTTCAAACCGGCACACGTGCACGTCATCGGCGCCGGTATCATGGGCGGTGATATCGCGGCCTGGTGCGCACTGCGCGGCATGCGTGTCACGCTGGCGGACCAGTCGCCGGAGCGCATTGCACCGGCCGTAAAGCGGGCGCAGCGGTTATTCAAACGCCGCCTGAAACGACCACGCCCCATCCAGGAAGCCATGGACCGGCTGATGCCGGACCACAGGGGCATCGGTGTAGAGCACGCGGACGTGGTGATCGAAGCCATCTTCGAAGACGCGGACGCCAAGCGCAGCCTGTACCAGGAACTGGAACCGCGCATGCGCGCGGACGCGGTGCTGGCGACCAATACCTCCAGTATTCCACTGGCCGAACTGCGTGACGTGCTCAGCAAGCCCGCACGCCTGGTCGGCATCCACTTTTTCAACCCCGTGGCGAAAATGCAGCTGGTGGAAATTGTCCGCGACGACAGCACGGACCCGGAGGTCGTCAACCGGGCCATCCGCTTTACCCGCAAAATCGACCGCCTGCCGCTGCCCGTTACCAGCACACCGGGTTTCCTGGTCAACCGGGTACTGATGCCCTACCTGCTGGAGGCCGTGGAGCTGGAAAACGAAGGCGTACCGGCTGCCGAGATCGACCGCCAGGCGCTGGCCTTCGGCATGCCCATGGGCCCGGTGGAACTGGCCGACACCGTGGGACTCGATATCTGCCTGCACGTGGCCGAGAACCTCGGCAAGCACCTCGATACACCGGTACCCCAGCGCCTGCGGGACCTGGTGCGCCAGGGCCGTCTTGGCCGCAAGAGTGGGGAAGGTTTTTACCAGTATAAAAAAGGCAAGGCGGTCAAGCCGGCGCCGCCCAAGGGTTACCAGCCCCCGGACAGCGTCAGTGACCGGATGATCCTGCGCATGCTGAACGAAGTGGTGGCCTGCCTGCGCGAACAGGTGGTCGAAAAGCCTGACCACCTCGACGGCGGCATGGTGTATGGCACCGGTTTCGCACCCTTTCGCGGCGGGCCGCTGCGCTACATCGAAACGATGGGCGCTGACACCCTGCTGCAACGCCTCGGCAAACTGGAACAGACCCTGGGTCCGCGCTTCACGCCCGACCCCGGCTGGGAACTCGTTTCCGGCTTCACCGACAAAGAAAAAACCGGCGGATAACCACCATGGCAGAATCCTCCAGCAATCACCTCATTTCACCGGAACAGGCGGGGACTCTCGCGGGACTGTTCTACGAACGCGTGAAAAGAACACCGGATAAACTGGCCTACCGCTACTTCGATGAATTCAGTGAAAGCTGGAAGGATCTGAGCTGGGCGGAAACCGGCGCCCAGGTGGCGCGCTGGCAGGCGGCACTGGCTGCGGAAGACCTGCAGCCGGGCGATCGCGTGGCCATCATGATGCAGAACTGCCCGCAGTGGGTGATGCTGGACCAGGCGGTACTGGCCAACGGGCTGGTGGTGGTCCCGCTGTATACCCAGGACCGCGCTGAGAACGCCGCCTATATCCTGCAGAACGCGGGCGTCAAACTGCTGGTGATCGGCAACCAGGAACACTGGGACAGCCTGCAACCGGTGCGCGACCAGCTGGGATTCCTGAACCGCATCATCAGTCTTGACCACATCGATACCGCCGGCGAACCGGATCCGCGTCTGCTCACCGCGGGCAGCTGGCTGCCCGACGAGGCCGAGCTGATCCGTATCCACTGGGACAGGGACTCCCTGGCCACCATCGTCTATACCTCGGGCACCACCGGTCGCCCCAAGGGCGTGATGCTGAGCCACCACAATATTCTCTGGAACGCCTACCGCAGCCTGCAGGTGGTCAAATGCGAGCCCAACGAGCTGTTCCTGTCCTTCCTGCCCCTGTCGCACACCCTGGAACGCACCGCGGGCTATTACCTGCCCATAATGCTGGGCGCAGCGGTCGCCTATAACCGATCCATCCCGCAACTGGCGGATGACCTGCTGGCGGTCCGGCCCACCATCCTGATTTCCGTGCCACGCATCTTTGAACGCGTGTACAACAAGATCCATGCCGGCCTGGAAGAAAAATCGCCGCTCGCACGCGGCCTGTTCAACCTGGCGGTAAGCACGGGGTGGAAACGTTTTGAACACCGGCAGGGACGCGCGGGCTGGACTCCACAGCTGTTATTGTGGCCGCTGCTGGAAAAGATCGTCGCCGGCAAGGTCATGGAAAAACTGGGAGGCCGGCTGCGCCTGGCCGTGGTGGGTGGGGCGCCGCTACCGGGTGGCGTTGCACACCTGTTCATCGGTCTCGGCCTGCCCATGATCCAGGGCTATGGCCTGACCGAGACCAGCCCGGTCATCAGCGTCAACCCGATCGAGAACAACGACCCGTCCGGTGTCGGTTGCCTGCTGGAGGACGTGGAAGCCCGCATCGGCGACAACGATGAACTGCAGGTGCGCAGCCCCGGCGTCATGCTGGGCTACTGGGCCAACGAGACCGCGACCCGCGAGATGATCGACGAAGACGGCTGGCTGCACACCGGTGACAAGGCGAAGATCGTCGACGGGCAGTTGTACATCACCGGACGCCTGAAAGAGATCATCGTACTGGCAAACGGCGAAAAGGTGCCGCCGGCAGACATGGAAATGGCCATCTGCATGGATCCCCTGTTCGACCAGGCCATGGTGATCGGTGACAACAAACCCTACCTGAGCGCGCTGCTGGTCCTGAACCCGGAGCAGTGGCAGGCACTGGCCGGGGAATTAAAAGTAGACCCGACCGGTACTGAAGCCTGTAAAAGCGCCCGCATCAACGAGATCGTGCTGGAGCGCGTGGCAAAACAGATCAGTGCGTTCCCCGGTTACGCAAGGATACGCAAGGTCTGCTGCCAGCTGGAGCCCTGGAGCATCGAAAACGGGTTGCTGACTCCCACGCTCAAGCTGAAACGCAGCCAGGTCCTGGAGCGCTACGCCGCGGATATCGACAGGATGTACCAGGACCACTGAGACGGCTTGCCACTGCCGCCCTTTCACCGGCACGTTTGAACGTAGCCTGGCAGACCGGGCAGGAAGCCGCCCGCTCCACGCGGTAAACAGGTGCGCCCGCCGGGTTATAATCAGACCGTCTGTTCCACAGGCACAGCCCCGGTGATGGCGCCACCCGATTTCAGCGGTGCCCTGGTTCCGGAACGACGCTCACAGTTCTGGTAGTACATCAGGTCCTGGATAATCGCTTCAGCAATAAAATCGTGCTCGGCAAATTCCAGCGCGACCCTTTCCGGTTCCGAGCGAACCACACGCGCGTAGATTTTCCGGTACAGGGTTTCACTGCCGGTCCATACCTTGAAGTTGAGAATCACCGAGCGTTGTTGCGCGGGCAGTTCACCGTCCCGGAGGGTAACAGAGACGCCGCTGCGACTGATATCCTCTGCATAACCACCACAACGGCGGGCGCCCGGGTGGGCAATTTCGAGTTCAACCTGTATCTGGTTGCGTTTCGCGTTTCTTCTTTCCACAGTAGTACCTTCGGCAAGTTCGTTTAGCGGAACTTCGTGCCAGGCGAAGCATTCGGGAACATGAACGGTTCCGGTCCCTGCGTCGTCCTGACGCGCTCAAGGCAGGCCTTGCTTTTTGAATCTCGTAGTGACGGAGCGTCCCGCTCCAGCAGAAAGGAGTACAACCGGGTTTCTGTGTCCTGGTTCACACCTTAGCGGCCAGGAGAAAGGCAACTTGATACGGAAACCGGTACTGGCGGTTATGGGGAATAGTTAATGTAAATTATTCTATTTCATTTATAACATATTGTATATTTTATATTTATTACTTGCTACAGGCTACGAGGCCGTAGCAATATGAAAGCTTGCAGCGATCGTGAACGCAAACCGGACGCACGCATCCTGAAAGCGGCGCACGACTGGACAAAGAAGGCTTCTGATGGGTGCCATTCACTGATGACCCGATATGCCTGTTTGCTCCCATGACAGTGTTGCGACAGATCTAGCAGGCTGCTGAAAAACCCTCTGGCGACACGATCCGGCGTTGAAGACCTGAACCAAATACCCGGTAAATCGAGGCTAGCGCCAGCAACAAAATGCTCGCAGCTTCCACCCTGACTAAGGAGTGAAATCTGCCTCAATTTCGGACAGCAGTCCATTAATTTCAGCATTAATGCCTATATCGTAAGATGTACTGACCGTATCGTCAGTATATCTCACAGCTGGAAACGATGAAAACGCATATGTTTGCCTGTTGATGTATGTGCCGTTTAAGACATTCGAATAACAACCCGGATATCCTTTCAGGTTATCAACACATCCAGCCCTACCCCAATTTGAATAGGTGGTAGTTAGGATTGAGGCATAAAGCCCAACAGAACCAGGGCACAACTGGTCACTGGTAAACTCAGCAATCCGTGTGGCTAAAGGACCTTGAACGATACGCTCATAAAGCTTCCCATTGTATGTGGCGCGAATCACATAAGACGGTGTATACGACGATGTTTCCATATACCCACAGGACGTATCCTGCCTGGTCAATTGCGGCCCGTTCAACGGTTCCAGAGTGATATCTGGAATCACAATCTTTCTCGCCGCCACACTTCCCATACTTGCCCTGTCGTTGCTCATATATACAAGAAGAAAGTATCCGCTACTATTTCCTGGCTTTACGGGCATACCTAATTGCTGGCTTTCCCCATCCGGTTGAATAGTCAAGGATGACCATGTTGCAACTATGACTCGATTGCCACCAGCGGGCTCATAGAGCAATTTAAAATCACCACTCAGCTGGTTCGATGTCTGATTTTCTATTACCCATGTATCATCTATATAGTCGCGTCTCAGATTAATTTTATGCCGAAAGAAATAATCAATCAGCCCGGCGCCGTAGGCGATCGCCCTTGGAATCAGGAACTGATGTGCCGAGTCGATATTGTACTTATTGATGGTCAGTAGCCGGTCCACGTCCATGACGTGAAAAGCATCGCCATCTTCAACAGCTACGCTGTTTACGTTGTATTTAGCGAGGTATTGATCGAAGAGCGAAAGCGACGCAGCGCGGGTATTTATACCGGATCGGGCGGGGTCGTAACTGTCTGTCACGGCATTCTCGATAAATTCAACCACGCAGGGCGAGTTAGCCGGCAAATCAACCGGTCCGTTTTGATTCAGGCGCTGACAGATGCCTGTCCCGTCCGCATCAAGAGTAGCCAGATCAACCCGGTTAGTGCCACTGGGTACCGGCAGGCTGTAGCGACTGCTGGACGCAGGTATGCCATTCCTGATTTCAAAATTGGTATCCTTGCTGACAAAATTCCGGTTAGTGAAATCCGCCAACCCTCTCCGGTCAGTAACAACTGAGTCCGAGGTGCGCGTGGTCCAGAATTCCCGTACGGTGGGAAAAGCAACCTTCGGGTAGTTGACAAGATTAACCGGTATGCCATTTCTAAATACTCTTTTTGATCTCAGCTCAAACCAACTCGGGTCATATACTCCAACAATCGCACCAGGCAAGCCGCAGCCCCAGAATATGCCGCAATGCAAATCGTTGCGCACGTGTTCGGGCTGGGCCATGTCCTGGATATGGTGAATGACATGTCCAAGTGATTCGAACAGCTTGCCCCATTGCTGGTCGCGTTCTGTTTCTGTGGGCAATGTCAGCGCCTGGTAGAAAGCATTAAGCGCATCCTTGTAGGAATAGTTCTGGCTGGATATGTCACCCGTATCCTCCAGCGCCCAGTCAGGCGATCTACTGGCGCCACCAATAATATTCAGCAAGGGGTGCTGCAGGGACTGGTCGTTGATCGGATCGTAGAAATGATGAATGGGACGCGGAAGCAGGAACGAGAAATCATCTTCGAAATCGGCGCCGTCCTGGACCAATTCTATGATTGATTGTTGCTCCCCTTCAGAATTTGGAAACCTCTGCAAACTGTTACGGCTGATATCTGCATTTAGTCCAAAATCCAGTAGTATGTTATTTGTTGTCGAGGAAAGGGCCGAACTATCGATTGTCACCTTGGAGAGTTCCCGATGCGTATCTCTCTCGTATGCAAAAGCATAACTGGAATGTAAGAACCATAGCGCTACAACGATAGCGCATCTAATCCACTTCATTTCCGTACACCTTATAAAATTCTTTAAATGACCGGCATTTCCTTAGCTCATCCAGTCTCCACGGGGCTGAAATCGCCACTTTCGGGTCTGCTCCCAACTGTGTTAAACGAATATCCTCTATGCGTACAACGGCTAATGTTTTTGGTATCCCCATCCATAAACAACGGCGGCCAGCGCCTGCGAGATTACTGAGAACACCATCAAACCTTTCCAGCTCCTTAGCTTGTTGCTCGGGCGTACCTTTAAATTTCACCAGTTCAATAGTCTTCTGATGCCAGTCCGATCGACGGTTAAACTCGAATCGGCGGTCAGGGTGGTATCGGTTACTCTCACTCTTGAAAATATAACCCGGCTTAAAATAAATCAGACGTGGTGAATCCGCCGTTAGAAACCCTTCCTCTACATGTTTTGTCCCACAGGCCGGAAACTCATATCGGCCATTGCGGTCCGTAACCGCCTCGCGTAGCGGCAAGTAGTCCACGGTATGGCCTTCAAAACCACC
>JALSRZ010000060.1 GCA_026984515.1 Thiohalobacter sp.
TTCGCCCTGGTCAACCTGACAAAAATCCAGCAGTGACTTGATCAGCGTGGTTTTTCCGGCGCCGTTCATCCCCACCAGGCCGAAGTATTCGCCCGGTTTAACCTCCAGATGTACGCCTTTTAGTACGTTTTGGCCCTTAAAGCCCTTGTACAGACGATTGATGCAAATAGCATTTTCCTGCATAACACAGGAATATAAGCAAGAAACAGGCCGGGGTGAGCGATGCTTGCGTCGACCGCCGTCGCGTTACCGCAAAGCGATCGGTGTCTTCTTTTTACGGCCACTAAAAAGCCCGCCGAAGCGGGCTTTTAAAAGTATCCCTGCGGTCGGCTAGAGCTGTCGGTAGACACCCCCGCAGCTACCCTGGGGATTGGCAGAGGTCACTGCCCATACACCACCGGCTACACAGGTGCCCGGGTTGGCGTTGGCTGACTGGCCGTTCTGGAATATCCCGGTACCCGGAATACCGTCATCGATTTTACGATCCAGTTCGGCGATGGCTGCGACCGGAATATTGCGGCCGGTCCAGAGTTCGTGGCTCTGGCCGGCGGTGCCGGCTGCTTCGCTGCCAAAACTAAGGTTCATGTTGCCACCAAAAGCGTTCGGAGGACAACGTGTAGAAATACAGTTCCAGCCATTGTTCCCGCCATTTACGCCGCCACCGTTATAATTGCCGGTAATGAATCCTGCTGCCGCCAGATGCAGCCAGACACGGCCACGCTCGTTATTCGTACTGATCTGGCCATTGCCGTTGCCGTTAAAACCCGCTGGAACACCGGATATATTGGCGTCTGCAACCCGGTAATCACCCGGCAGTGCCTTGTAGCGATCCTGGAAGGCAAAAAACGCGGCCTTGATGCTGCTTGCCTGGTCCGCCAGGTTGCGTACCTTGGCGTTGGTAATCATTTCCTGACCCTTGAGCACACCGCCCAGCAACAAACCGATAATCACCAGTACAATGGCGATTTCGACCAGCGTAAAGCCTCGTTGATTCCTGTCCATACCTGTTCTCCGTTTGTACATTCAATTACTGGCCGGCGCCTTTCCCTGGAGCCGCTCCAGCTGCCCGGACAGAAACCTGAATTCGTGGGGATCGGTGACCTGGCCGTTAGCCAGTAGTCCACCAATCACGATCTGAGCGGCTTCTGTCTCGCCCATATCCTCGAGTACGAAGATATCCATCTGTTGAGCCCAGTGCGGAACACGGGCACCTGTCGCCTTATCGGCCAGGGCTTTTGCGTACTTGAGCGCCAGTGGCAGATCTTCCAGGCGGTGGCGTGCGATCAGTACCGAGTGGGCCAGCCAGCGCCACCGGGTATTGGGGGATTCGAGGAATTTTTTATATATAAAATCAAGCATTAGCCGTTGTCTGTCCGGATCGGGGACCTCGCTGTACAGGCGTGCGGCAGCCAGCAGGGGGTAGTGCCCGGCCGGGTCCAGGTCCAGGCTGGCCTGCAACCAGCCGCGCACTTTGTGGTAGTCGAGCTCCCGGAACGGGATGCTGATACCGGGCTGGTTGTCGAACACCTGTAACCAGAGATTGAGGAATTTCGACAGCGCCACCGGGTCACCGAGACTGGCGATGGTCAGCAGCCCGGTTGCGGGTGTGCCCGGCAGCTCGTCCGCGGAAGCCTGCGCCGGTGGCAGCGAGTGGTGCCAGCCGAGCTGCAGCACGAGTCCCAGCAGCAGTACCGCCAGTGTGACTCCGGGCACCTGCTGTACCGGCCTTTCGGCGGGTCGCTGCATGGGACGGAACAGGGCGATACGCATGGCCGTTCAGAAGTTTTTACGGTACAGGTCGAACAGCGCCACGCCGGACAGCAGCAGGGCATAGACCAGGGTCTGTATGGCTACCGGGCCGAGCACGTCAAAGGATGCCGGGTACAGCAACCAGTCGGTGCGCGTAAACCGCCCCAGATCCGGCAGCAGGTACGCGAGGGCATCCACCACCCGCGTGAGCACAAATTGGGAGGTCTCCGCCTGGTTGGACAGCGGTCCGTGTGCCATCAGCTGGATGGAGGCAATACTGCGGGCCAGCAGGTAGAACAGGATCGAGGCTGATATCGACGCGGTGACCTGGCTGAAGGCAAAGGCAAACAGCAGGCTGAACCCGCACACCAGCAGCAGCTCCAGCAGCAGCGATACACCCCAGGAAAAGCTCGAAGCCTGTGGCGACAGGAATATCATCAGGGCAAACAGCGGCACAGCGGTGAAGGCGGCCACCAGTGTGTAGCCACCCAGTTTGCCCAGGTAGTAGCCTGCGCGCGGCACCGGCAGGGACAGCATGAGTTCAACCGATTTGTCGCTGAAATCACGGTTGACGCTGGTGGTCACGAACAGAATGACCAGCAGCACCGCCGCCAGGCGCAGGATCGACGCGGTAATGGCGGCCTGGGTCTGCGCGGTTTCCGTGATGGCCAGATCACCGGTAAAGGCGGCGATGCCGAAGCCGGCCACTACCAGGAACAGTACCAGCCAGACGAAGCGCGTGCGGAAGGCTTCCAGCGCGGTGTAGCGGGCGATGGCGAGGACGGGACCGGTCATGGCAGCACCCCGGCGCTGACCATGCGGTTGAACAGGATGTTGGGTGACAGCCAGAGTAACTGGTCGTCAAACTCGTTGGTGTTCGTGGTGTTATAGGGTTTGTCGACAAAACAGCGGTCGCTGTTGGTATTTTCCGCCTCGTCGGTACTGGCGTAAGCCGTCTTGCTGCCTGACCAGAGCACAGCCGGCACATTTTCTGCGACCGTGCCCAGCTCGGCATCGTCGGCACAGTTTGCAGGCCGGGTGAGGAAGACGCGTAATATGCCGGTGCTCGAGCCTTCAGCCGTCAGCGGGAAAGGGTTGCTGGCTGTGAAGGTGGTGCTGGTAAAGGCGCCGTTGACGGCATACCCGATCGGGAATCCCCAGGGGTCCAGGCCGGTATCCAGTTCCAGGGTTACCCAGGGCAGCGCCCCGGTATTGGCATCCAGGCTCGTATAGCCGGATGCGCACGCGTTTTCCAGCCCGTCGAGGGGGGTATCGGTGTCCGGGCAGGGCAGGCGCCCGTTGACAATGGCAAAGCCGATCAGCGCTGCGCGTGCCTGTTCCATAAGCGCCACATTCTCCGTACGTCGTTCCTGCTCTTTCCGGGTAGACAGGGGTGCCAGCAGGCCGCCCACCAGCAGGGCGACGATGACCAGCACGATGGACATTTCGATCAGGGTAAAGCCCTTGTGTGCAAAACTGTGATTCATGGCGCGATTACCCGTACCTGGTCGTTGCTGTTGGTATCGACGGGCAGGATTTCAAACCTGGCGTCGTCGTCCCGGTTTTCAGCGGAATCCAGCAGGTCATCGTCTCCGCCCGGCGGACGGGACTGGGCGGGAACCACGCTGGCCAGAACGGGGCCTCCCGCAATGAGCAGGGCCCGTACGTCGGTTCGGTTGCCGCCGGGTGCGTCGATCCGGAGCAGGTTGGCCGGAACACTGCCGCAGGCACGGGTGGCACTCTGGTCGCAGTCGTCGGAAATGACGTACCAGATCAATTGGTCCCAGCCGTTATTCTGGAACCAGGCGGGCAAGGCATCTGCTCCCCAGGGCGCCTGTGAGGCGCAGCTGGCCGCAATGTTCATGGGTACCAGCCCGGCCGTTGCCAGGCAGTCGGGACTGCCCGGTGGCGCCGGGTTTGGAAAATATCCGTGCGCTGCGAAATAGGCATTGAGCTGGTTTGCCGTTTTTTTCAGCACCCGGCGTTCCACTGCCTGCAGCAGTTCGTCACGGGTAATACCCAGTAACCGATCGTTGAAATCGCCGCTGGCGGCGGTTACGAAAAATGCGTCGTTGTTGGCATTGTCCGCCTCCAGGTAGCGCTGGATACTGTTCTGTTGCCCGCCGCTGCGCGACTGACCCGGCAGGCTCTTGCCGGGTGCAATAATGATGG
>JALSRZ010000061.1 GCA_026984515.1 Thiohalobacter sp.
CTGCTTCTCCGCCGCTACTTTCGTCAGCGCCGCCGTCAGCGTCGTCTTGCCGTGGTCTACGTGACCGATCGTTCCTACGTTTACGTGCGGCTTCGTACGTTCAAATTTTTCCTTGGACATCGAACCAATCTCCCCGTCTACTGTTCGCCTGGCTGGCTATACCTAATATAAATACAGACCCGAATGCTTTCCGGTCACTGTCTGGAGCTCATAACCGGATTTGAACCGGTGACCTCTTCCTTACCAAGGAAGTGCTCTACCGACTGAGCTATATGAGCAAATTCTGTCCTGCTCTCCGGGCATCTACCCGACGCAGGTGCCGCATGGAGCGGGTGATGGGAATCGAACCCACGTCATTAGCTTGGAAGGCTAAGGTTCTACCGTTGAACTACACCCGCGATAATCCACGTTGGGAGCAACCTGATCCACACTTCAAAACCGCTACCGCGGTTTTGTCGAACCTCTCATCGGTTCTCATCCTCCCCTGAAACAGGGGCAGCCTTTCCACACTTCTGGTGGAGGGGGGAGGATTACTCCGGGCCTCCCGGCCCTTCGCCCTCCGGGCCGCCGCGCTCTGCGCGGCGTTCAAAACCGCTACCGCGGTTTTGTCGAACCTCTCATCGGTTCTCATCCTCCCCTGAAACAGGGGCAGCCTTTCCACACTTCTGGTGGAGGGGGGAGGATTCGAACCTCCGAAGGCTGAGCCGTCAGATTTACAGTCTGATCCCTTTGGCCACTCGGGAACCCCTCCCAAAACGCAAGCCGCGTATTTTGATCCAGGTGCACAGGGCTGTCAACCACGAAACGTGGATTTTCTCAGTAAAAATGGAAGCTTGACCGAACCGTGGAAACTCGACCGGATGTCAGGCGCAGGCGCTTTCTGCTACCATAGCGCCGCCGTGCGCGCTCAAGGGACCCCGGCCAGCTGCCGAAAACCCCGCCGTCACGAACAAAAAACCAATCCGTAGTTAAACCAGGGGTTTTTCAATGAAAGTAACAATCTATGGCTCAGGTTACGTGGGCCTGGTAACGGGCGCCTGTCTGGCCCAGGTCGGCAATGATGTGCTGTGTGTCGACATCGACCCGGACAAGATCGAAATGCTGAAGCGGGGCGAAAGCCCGATTTTCGAACCCGGCCTGACCGATATGCTGCGCGCCAACCATGCCTCGGGGCGACTGAATTTCACCCTGGACGCGGCGGAAGGCGTGGCGCACGGGTTGTTCCAGTTTATCGCCGTGGGAACACCACCGGACGAGGATGGTTCCGCCGACCTCCAGCACGTACTGGCCGTGGCGAAGACCATTGGCGAAAATATCAGCGAATACCGCATCATCGTCAATAAATCCACGGTCCCGGTGGGCACCGCCGACCGGGTTCGGGCGCAGGTCCAGAGCGTGCTCGACCAGCGGGCTGCCAATATTGAATTCGATGTGGTTTCCAACCCGGAGTTTCTCAAGGAAGGCGCCGCAATCGACGATTTCATGCGCCCCGACCGGGTAGTGGTGGGTACCGACAACCCCAGAACCACCGAACTGCTGCGGGAACTCTATACACCTTTCAACCGCAACCATGAACGCATCCTGGCCATGGATATTCGCTCCGCCGAACTCACCAAGTACGCAGCCAACTCGCTGCTGGCCACCAAGATCAGCTTTATGAACGAGCTGTCCAATATTGCTGAAAAACTGGGCGCGGACATCGAGAAGGTACGCATCGGTATTGGCTCCGATCCGCGCATCGGCTACCAGTTCATCTATCCCGGCGCCGGCTACGGTGGCTCGTGTTTCCCCAAGGACGTGCGCGCGCTGGAAAGCACTTCACTGGAGAATGACTACACACCCGAGCTGCTGCATGCCGTGGAAGCCGTTAATTTCAGGCAGAAACGGAAACTGCCGGAAAAGATAGGCTCCCATTACGATCACAACCTGAAAGGCCGTACCTTTGCCCTGTGGGGGCTGGCTTTCAAACCCAATACCGACGACATGCGCGAAGCCTCCAGCCGGGTGTTGATGGAGTACCTGTGGGAACAGGGCGCTGCGGTACGCGCCTTTGACCCCGAAGCCGCCGGGGAAACCCGTCGTATCTACGGCGAGCGTGACGACCTGACCCTGTGTGAATCACCGGAAGAAGCCCTGCAGGGCGCGGATGCCCTGGTGGTCATCACCGAATGGAACCAGTTCCGCAGCCCCGACTTCGAACTCATCCGCGAGCAGCTGAAAGCCCCCGTAATCTTCGATGGCAGGAACCTGTATGAGCCCGATTTCCTGCGTAAAAAGGGATTCACCTACTATTCGATCGGGCGCACGCCCGTCACACCCTGAACGCTTCCAGCGAAGGCCTTGCAGGCCAGACGGTGCGGGAACACGCACTCAACGCCCTGCCCGGACGGATTATGCACGGCATCAAGCGCAGACAGAAATACACCGGGCGCAGCTTCTGAAGGCTGCGCCCGTTCAGGCCTACAGGTGCCGGCTGATCCCCGAGTGCTGGGCATCCCCCAGCAGGGTTTCGAACGTTTCGGCACTGACGTGCACCAGCTGTTCGTGGTCACCGGCTTCGAAGTAGATGTCCGATTCCTCCGCCAGGCTGTCGTCCACGATGGTTTCCACGTCGTAGACACTGCCAAACGGCGGAATGGCACCCGGCTCGCAATCATCGAACAGCGCGCCCAGTTCATACTCGGTAGCCAGCCCCAGGTTACGGTTGGTCTGCCGGTGCAGTTCGCCCAGATCCAGTTTACTGCTGGCCGGCAACACCGCCAGCAGGTAACCCCGGTCATCCTCCAGCACCACCGACTTGGCGAGCAGCGCACCCGGGACGTGCGCAAGTTGTGCGGATTCCATGCTGGTAGAGGAATGCGGATGGCTGATGAGTTCAAAATCAGCATCCTGTTCAATCAGATAGTCCGCAACGCGGCTGGCAATCGCCATAACTGCACCCTCCTTTCCTGATCTTTCCCACCTTCAGTATAGTTCAGGTATGGGTTACCGCTACCGGATCATTGCCAACCCCCGCCGGTACGGCTGAAACATGGCCGTTCTGCTCGGCACACTGTTGCTCCTGCTACTACTGTTTGGGCCCCGCTTATGGATACAGGCCGTCATGCGACGGCACAGCAGAACCAGGGATGATTTCCCGGGCACCGGCGGCGAATTCGCCCGCCACCTGCTGGACCGCCTGCACCTCAACGAGGTCGGGCTGGAAACCAGCGAAAGCGGCGATCATTACGATCCCGCCGCCAGGGTGGTGCGTCTGACCGCTGACAAAATGGCCGGCAAATCACTGACCGCGATCACGGTCGCCGCGCACGAGGTCGGGCACGCCCTGCAGGACCGGCTCGACTACCAGCCCCTGCGCTGGCGTACCCGCCTGGCGCTGCTGGCACAGACAGTGCAAACACTGGGCAACTGGCTTTTCATCCTGGCGCCGCTGGCGACTGCCGCGACCCGTGCACCTTCTGCCGCTTTCCTGATGCTGGCAGCGGGTGTCACCAGTTTCGCTTCCGCCGCCCTGGTTCACCTGGTTACACTGCCGGTGGAATGGGATGCCAGTTTCCGGCGCGCCCTGCCCCTGCTGGAAGCCGGTAACTATTTATCCCGCAAGGATCAGCGCGCTGCACGCCAGATCCTCACGGCGGCCGCCTTCACCTATGTGGCCGGTTCGCTGGCCAGCCTGTTGACCCTGTGGCGCTGGATACGGCGTTAAAGCGGGCAGCGCAGCCTGCCGATGCAGGGCCTGTTACCCCTTCCCAAGGGAAATACTCATGAAACGGACGTCACATGCCTTTCTGCTTGTCGCTCTGCTGCTGAACCTGGCCTGCGTGCTCCCGGCCGCCGCCAGGGATATGGATGAACAGTACGCGGTATTCGGTGTCGGCAGCGATAATTGCGCGGCGTACCTGGTCGCCCGTGACCG
>JALSRZ010000062.1 GCA_026984515.1 Thiohalobacter sp.
TAAGGTCGAATAATAATCCTCGACGTCCGCGTAGCGCCGGTCACGCAGCAGCAGCTTCATTGTCGTGGCGCAGGGTTTCGGGTCCGCCGGGACGGCCGCATGCGCCCGCGCGAGGGTTTGCAGCGCAGCATCGACGTCACCGGACTGGTACTGTTGTATGGCTTCGCCAATGGATGTATCCCGTGCCGGTGCTACGTGCCGGTCGATGCTGGCGCGCAGCGTGCTTTCCGACTGCGCGCCATAGATGGATTCAACCACGCTGCCGTTCCGGTAGATCTTGATGGTCGGTACGCTGGTAATGGCCTGTTCCCGCACCAGTGATTTTTGCGTATCGGTATTGATGTTGACCAGCAGAAAACGTCCCTGGTAGGCCTGGCTCAGGCCTTCGAGCACTTGCCACAAGCGTAAACAGGGCCCGGCACCAGGTGCCCAGTAGTTGACGAGTACGGCGCCCCGGTGCGAATTCTCCAGCACCAGTTGCCGGAAATTTTCACGCGTGCCGTCAAAAACGTATTCTGGTCCGGTCATAGAGGCGCGTAGTATACAGGGTCGGGTGGGCGGTTGCTGTTCGGCCCGGTTGCAGCGGCGCATGCAGGGGGTGCTTATTTCCGCGGATCGTTACAAGGTGCTTTACGCGGGTTCTGCCGGGGCCCTCTCGATCCTGCCCCTCCAGGCCCTGTGTGAGGCGGGTTTTTGCCCGTGCGCCGTTATCGTGGATGCCGGTAGCGAGGCGTCGGTGCAGCGCGGGTCCCTGCCGGTCGTTACCGAAGGCGGGGACACGCTGGCCGCACACGCGCTGGCAAACGAACTACCGCTGCTGCGCCTGTCCCCGGATGCGCACGAGGCTGCCGGGCAGATCAGCCGGTATGCAGCGGATCTTGTGATCGTTTCCTGTTTTGCGCGCAGGCTCCCCGAAACCGTACGCCTGGTCCCCCGGCTGGGCTGTTTCAACCTGCATCCCTCACGGCTACCGGCTTTTCGTGGTCCCAGCCCGGTGTTCTGGCAGTTCCACGAGGGTGTGAACCCGATGGGCATGACCCTGCATCGCATGTCAGCGCAGCTGGACGCGGGGAACATCGTTGCACAGACGGCGGTGACGATGGAAGACGGCATCAGCCTGCAACAGGCCGGCCAACTGCTGGCAGAGGCCGGCGGCCGGTTGCTGGTTGAGGCCCTGTCCCGGTATGGCCGGGCCGAATGGAGCGGGTGCGCACAGCAGGAGGGAGAGAGCAGTTACCAGGGCTTTCCGGCGCCAGCGGATTATACCGTCAGTACGGACTGGCCGGCACGGCGCCTGTTTAACTTTATGCGCGCCACGCGCGGGCAGGGCAGGCTGTACCCCTGCCGCGTCGCAGGGCGCCTGTTCCGCCTGGTCGAGGCCGTCGGTTTCCAGGCCAACGGCACGTCGCGTTTTTGTGTCCAGGGCGACCGGCTGGTGCTGCCGTGTCGCCCCGGGTTTGTCCGGGCGCGCTTTCTGCCGTAGCTGCCAGGGTGTTCACAAGTTCACCAGGCTGCCTGTTCGTGACACGTTGTAACGACCGCCCCGTACGCTGGACAGCCGCATCCCTGCGGCTGACGGCTCCGAACAGGCCCTGATAAATGGCCCAAACCACACGCGGCGGGAGGATTAACGGGATGTGAATACCCTATACTGCGTACTTTGTACTGGTAAAGCGTGGTGCGCCGAAGTGACTGCTGAAAGTTATCAACTGGTTGAGACCCGTCTGCAGGAGAAGCTGGATAACGGTACCACCCGCTGTAACCTGTGCCTGTGGCGTTGCAAAATCGGGCATGGTCAGCGCGGTTTCTGCCAGGCGCACGTAAACCGCAACGGTACGCTCTATAACCTGTCCTACGGCATCCTCTCCTCGATCGATATCGATCCCATCGAGGATAAACCGGTGAAACACTACCGCCCCGGTACCCGGGTCATGTCGGTCGGCAGCTACGGGTGCAGCTTCCGTTGCGGTGGCTGCCATAACCTGGATATCTCCTGGGGGGTGCAGGCACTGGATGACCTGGCCAGGGGGCAGTCCAGGGAAGCCTGGGTGACTCCGCAGTCGCTGGTCGAGACGGCACAGCGAGCCGGTGTTCAGGGCATCGCTTTCACCTACTCGGAACCGGCCGTGTGGCTGGAGTACGTCATCGATGTCGCCGAACTCGCGCACCAGGCCGGTCTGTACACGGTGTATGTCTCCAACAGTTTTGTAACGGACGAGGCGCTGGAACTGGCTGCCCCGCATATCGATGTACTCTGTTCCGATATCAAGAGTATGCGCGATGATTTCTACCGGGAGATCTGCCCGACGGCAACCGTAGAGCAGGTCCTGCACTCGATAAAGAAAGCCCATGATCTAGGTATACACGTAGAGACCCGTACCAACATCATCCCCGGCAGGAATGACGACCCCCGTGAGCACTACGAGATTGCCTGCTGGGTGCGTGACAGGCTGGGCAGGGACAGCCCCTGGCACATTACGCGTTTTTTCCCGGCCTACCGGCTGAGCGATGTCCCGCCCACGCCGGAGTCCAGCCTGTTCGCTGCGCGTGATGCCGCCGAACGGGCCGGGCTGGAAAATATTTATGTGTATAATGACAAGGGTTGCGATTGCGCAAAGGAAAACCTGCCCATCGAGGCGTATCTCAATGGCAGCAGCCGCGAACTGCATCAGGTCAGGAAGTGTTCGGCCGATTGCTGTGGCGAGGAGGGTGTGCTGTTGAAAAAATATGAACAGGATTCAATGACGGAAACAGCCGGTACAGAGGTTAAACATGACTAGAATGGTGCAGTGTGTAGTGCTCAAGACCGAGGCGGAAGGCATGGACAAACCGCCGCATCCCGGTGAACTGGGCGAGCGGATTTTCGAGAATGTCTCCCGGGAAGGCTGGGAAAAGTGGCTCGAGCGTCTGACCACCATCATCAACGAGAACGGGCTGAGTACCGCCGATGAGCAAAGCATCGAGCTGATCGAAAAACACATGCTCGGTTTTTTCTTTGGCGAGGGTGATTACGGCCAGCTGCCGGCCGGTTTCCGGCAGGGTGGCGGCGGCAAGAAATAGCCTGCGCTGTCAGACTACCGGGTCTGTTCCGTCCCGCTGTCCGATGGCTCTTCGGACCGTTCTGTATACCCTCTCGGGTAATCCCAGCCAAACCCCCAGCGCCAGCGGGTCTGCCTTCGCGCCGTCTATGCCGCTGTTATTGGTATAGGCATCCACCAGGATGACGACCAGCCTGTCGTAGTTGCCGGCCTGGCAGGGCAGTTCGTCCAGCATCCCCGATACACTCTTTAATCCCAGGTTGTCGGCATTCCCGCCATCGAATACGTGCACGAAACAGTCCCTGTTGTCACAGGCCGGTGTACCACTGTGTCGGTAGTCCTGCAGGGTCATGTAGTTGAAAACGGCCGGGAAGGTTGCGGTGGCCATCACGGCACGGGCCAGCGAGTAGTCATTGATGTCGGAGCTGATGGTGTCAAAATCCTGGTCGGTGAAAGTGAAGCGTGCACCAAATTTTCTGGCGGGAGCCCCCGGCTCCGGGTTGCCCGTCTGTTCCGGCACCGGTGTGGCGGTACCGTTGGTCGAGTTGAGGACCAGGTAGGGTCTCGATTCCAGCAGTTGGCCGATTTTCAGGTCGCGGCCCGGTGGCAGGCTGTTGAGATTATCAAACAGGTTGTCGGCAAAGGTTTGCGCCATGATGTCGCTGCGGTCGTAGGCGGTAAACCAGAACTTGCCGATATTGGTGGGCCAGAACCAGTTGCCGAACCAGCGGCGGATATAGTCTTTTCGCATCAGTTCCCGGACGGTGTCCCGGTCCCAGACTCTGCCGTATGCACCCGGCCCGTCATCCGCGGAGATCACGTAGTAGGCAGCGGGCAGCGAACCGCCCGATACCGAGGAAATGGCGTCGACCTCGTGCAGGAGATTGATGCCGTCCTGTGCATAGACTTCTTCCAGCCGCAGCATGACACTGGCGGACAGGTAGGCGGCGCGGCTGCCGCCGCCCGAAAGCGCGAGGATCATCAGCGTATCCGGATCGCTGCCCGGTCGGTCGGCGGTGATGGCGAAGGTGGCGCGGCTTTTTTCGCTGTTGCCGTCAGCCTGCTGGATATTGGTGTGGGAAAACGAAGTACAGGCGGATACGAGTACGGCAGGCACAACGGCGGATAGCACGGTCCTGATGGTCATCTGGCACCTCCCTGTCCGGATTGAGGAGCCGATCATAGCAGTGTGGCCCTGGTGTGGGAACGCTTACTGTGGGCTGATTCTGAACAGTGGAGCAACGACAAATTCAAGCCGGGCGCAGGCTTCCTTCAGGGCGCGGACCACCTCGTCCGCGGAGTCGCCGCGCGCAAAGATATAGCCCGGGTACTGGTTGCCTTCCGGCAAGGGCACCAGTTCATGCCCCTCACGCAGGTGGATGTCCACTTTTTCGATGCCCGGCACCTGGCGCGCCGCATGAATACCTTCCACGCGCCGGAGGATGCCGCCCTTGCGTATGGGGATCATCATTACGCCGCGTGCCTGCGAGGGCGGGCTGGTCTGCACCGGTTTTCCGGTAGCCAGCGCAATCACCAGTTCTTCCAGCATGAAGTCGGAGCCGTCGTCCAGGGTGCGTGCACAGTTGCCGCCGATGGTGCGGGCGGCGACTTCCAGGATCCAGGCATCCCGTGCGTCGACACGCAGTTCCGCGTGTACCGGTCCGGTGCGCAGACCGTAGGCCGCGCAGGCCTGGGCGACGCGTTGCTGTATGCGGGCCCGGGCCGGTTCTTCCAGCCGGGAGGGGGTGACATAGATGGTTTCTTCAAAGTAGGGGCCCTGCAAGGGGTCGGGTTTGTCGAACAGCGCCAGCGTGGTGAGTTCGCCGTTGTGCAGGTAGCCTTCATAGGCGACTTCGATCCCGTCGATGTAGTCCTCGACCAGCACATGGGAGGCCTCGAAATCATCCGTTGCTTCGGCAATGATGGGCTGGATGCGCCGGCAGGCGGCCACAAAGCCGGCTGCGTCGTCGGCACGGATGACGCCGCGGCTGGCGGACAGGTTGAGCGGCTTGATGACGCAGGGCCAGGGCAGACCGGCCATCTGGGGCTGTAACGGCCGGCGCAGATCGATCAGGCAGTGCAGGGGAACCGGGCAGCCGGCCAGTGCCAGGTGCGCCCGCGCCAGGTCCTTGCGCCGCGACAGGCGGGCGGCGCTGGGTGGATTATGCGGCAGACCCAGTGCCTGTGCAGCGTGCGCCGCCAGTTCAACCGTACTGTCGTCGCTGCCAAGGATACCGGCAAAGGGGGTGTGACGGGCGGCGGCGAGAATAGCGGCCAGCGCGGCTTCGGTGTTGTCCAGGTCGACGTGCAGCCCGTCGTGGACCTCGGATACCAGGGAGAACGCGCCCTTTGATGCGATGACGGTCTCCAGCCCCATGCGCCGGGCCGCCTGGAGAAAGGGTGCGATGCGGTAACTGCTGGCCTGCGCAATGAGCAGCAGGCGGGGTGCAGGAGCTGTCAGGCGCAACCGCCGCCGGCAGCACCGCAGGCGCCGCAGGTACCGCTGCCACCGGTGTTGGCAAACACGTTCTTGAAGACAAAGCTCTTGTTGACGCCCTGCGTCCGGTAGTCGATTTCGACGCCTTCCAGAAACGTCAGTGCGACCGCATCGACGTAGATATTCAGGCCGTCCTTTTCCAGCACGCAGTCATACTTGCCCGGCTGTTCGACCAGCGTCATGCCGTAGCTCATGCCGCCGCAGCCGCCGCCCGACACGAAAATACGCACACCGTTCACATCGTCTTCGTTACTGGTAATGGCAATCAGCTGTTCAACCGCTTCCGGCGATACCTTGATTTCATCGTTCAGGCGGGAGTTGAATTGCGTTTCGGACATGACAATCACCGTACTGTCTGGCTGGTTATAAGAAGCAATATTCTAGCATGAAGCTGCCTGGCAGGCCCAGCGCAGCCGCTTGCGCATGCTGGGATTTCCGGGAGCGGGGATCAACCACAGCCGGAATCAGGATAATCGACGGATCAGTTCCCGCGCTGCATTCGACAGGGTCCGTTCGCGGTGCTGGACGACGCCCAGCGAACGTTGCAGGCAAAGCTCCCGGACCGGCAGCCTGCGGGTACGCCTGTCCAGCATGGTGTCGGGCAGCAGGCTCCAGCCAATACCGACGGAAGTCAGCATACGGATGGTCTCGAGGTAGTTGGTGGACAGGGCGACGTCCAGTTCCAGCCCCGGCGTTGCGAACGCCTGTTCGGCAATCTGCCGGGTATAGGTGTTGGCGGCCGGCAGGATGGCCGGGTGCCGGGCCAGTTCGCTCAGTTCCACACGCGCACGCCCGGCCAGCGGGTGGTGGCTGGCGACAACGATACTCAGGGGATCTTCCCACACGGTCTGTGTCGTCAGGCGCGGGGACGGTACCGGGGGCAGGGTAACGATGCCCAGCTCCAGTTCGCCGTGTTCCACGGCGGCGCAGGCTTCTTCCGAGTCCATGAAGCGGATATCCAGGCGTACCCCGGGGAACGCCCGGGTAAAAGCCTGCAATGCGGGTGGCAGCCGGTGCAGGCCGATGTGGTGGCTGGTCGCGAAACGCAGCGTGCCGTGCACCTCGCCGCTCAGGTTGGAAAGGGCGCGCACGCTGTCTTCCAGTTCGATCAGGATATGCCGGGCGCGCGGCAGCAGGGCGCGCCCGGCCTCCGTGAGTGTGACGGTGCGGCCGATGCGGTCGAACAGCCGGGTTTCCAGTTCAGTTTCCAGCGCTGCGATGCGTTTGCTGACTGCCGGCTGGGTCAGGTACAGCTGTTCGGCGGCGCCGGAAAAGGAACCCGCTGCGGCAACCGCCGTGAAAGCTTTCAGGCTGGCGATGTCCATATATTCTAAATAGTAATATAAAATATGAAAAATATGAATTTGTGTTATTAGAGTGTGCGTCGTAGGCTGACCTGGAAGCTGGAGAGAGTGATGGGCGCGAAAACACTGTATGACAAGTTATGGGAGGCACACCGGGTGCGGGAGGATGCCGACGGCACCGCACTGATCTATATCGATCGCCACCTGGTCCACGAGGTGACTTCACCGCAGGCCTTCGAGGGGTTGCGGCTGGCCGGGCGTACGCTCTGGCGTCGGGATTCCGTGCTGGCGGTGCCGGACCACAATGTGCCGACCACGCAGCGCAGGGACGGTGTCGCCGGGATTGCCGACCCGGTCGCGCGTATCCAGGTCGAGACCCTGGACCGCAACTGTACGGATTTCGCCATTACCGAGTTTCACATGGACGACGCCCGCCAGGGCATCGTGCACGTCATCGGTCCGGAGCAGGGCGCGACCCTGCCGGGCATGACGGTGGTCTGTGGCGATTCCCATACCTCGACCCACGGCGCATTCGGCGCCCTGGCCTTCGGTATCGGGACCTCCGAGGTCGAGCACGTGCTGGCCACCCAGTGCCTGATCCAGAAAAAGTCGAAGAACATGCAGGTGCGCGTCGAGGGTGACATCGGCACCGGTGTCACTGCCAAGGACCTGGTGCTGGCCATTATCGGCGCCATCGGCACCGCGGGTGGTACCGGTTATGCCATCGAGTTTGCCGGCAGTGCCATCGAGGCCCTGTCGCTGGAAGGCCGCATGACGGTGTGCAACATGGCGATCGAGGCCGGTGCGCGCGCCGGGATGATCGCGGTGGACCAGAAGACCATCGACTATATAAAAGGTCGACCGTTTGCGCCCGGCGGTGAGCAGTGGGATGCCGCTGTGGAGTACTGGCGTACGCTGGTCAGTGATGAAGGCGCCGAATTCGACCGTATCGTGACCCTGGATGCAGGGCTGATCCGGCCGCAGGTCACCTGGGGGACATCCCCGGAAATGGTGGTGGCGATTACCGGCGTCGTGCCGGATCCCGAAGCCGAGACCGATAGCGTAAAACAGTCCGGTATGCGCAAGGCCCTCGACTATATGCAGCTCATGCCCGGAACACCGATCACGGATATTCAGCTGGACCGTGTCTTTATCGGCTCCTGCACCAACTCGCGTATCGAAGACCTGCGCGCTGCCGCCAGTGTCGCCAGCGGGCGCAAGGTCGCGGCCAACATCAAGCAGGCCATGGTGGTACCGGGTTCCGGCCTGGTAAAACGACAGGCTGAAGCAGAGGGACTGGACCGGATTTTTATCGAGGCCGGCTTCGAGTGGCGTGAACCGGGCTGTTCCATGTGCCTGGCCATGAACGCCGACCGGCTGCAGCCGGGCGAACGCTGCGCTTCGACCTCGAACCGGAATTTCGAGGGCCGGCAGGGTGGCGGCGGACGCACCCACCTGGTGGGGCCGGCCATGGCGGCGGCCGCGGCCGTGGCCGGACACTTTATCGATATCCGTGAGCTGGACGAGCCGGTTTGAAACCCTGAGCGAGCAGGACCGTAACGATGGAAAAATTCTCAGTACTGAACGGCCTGGTGGCACCGCTGGACCGGCCTAACGTGGATACCGACGCCATTATCCCCAAGCAGTACCTCAAGTCGGTCAAGCGCACCGGTTTCGGGCCCAACCTGTTCGACGACTGGCGCTACCTCGATCCCGGGGAACCGGGGCAGGATCACAGTCAACGCCGGCTGAACCCGGACTTCGTGCTCAACCAGCCGCGTTATGCCGGTGCGCAGATCCTGCTGGGTCGGGAAAACTTCGGCTGCGGGTCATCGCGTGAACACGCTGTGTGGGCGCTGGAAGACGCGGGTTTCCGGGTGGTGATTGCCCCGGGTTTTGCGGACATCTTTTTCAATAACTGCTTCAAGAACGGCGTGCTGCCGATTGTGCTGGACGCGGAAATCATGGACCGGCTGTTTGCCGAAGTCGAGGCGTGCGAAGGCTACCGCCTGAAAGTCGATCTCGAGGCGCAGAGCCTTACTACACCCGCAGGCGAGGTGATCGGTTTCGAGGTGGATGAGTTCCGCAAGTATTGTCTGCTCAACGGCCTGGACGACATTGGCCTGACCTTGCAGCACGTCGATGAAATTCGCGCCTACGAGGAACGCCGGCGGCAGCAGGCCCCGTGGTTGTTCGGGGCAGAGTGAACGTTAACAGGCCCCGGGCAGATCACGTCTTCCCCGTTCACTTTTGTAACGCGCACACAGCCATGTGCGGCTTGCTCCATATCATTCAAAACGTACCTGCTGCCTGCTTTTATCTGCACGGGTTACCGGTTAACAGGACAGCAGTGAGGATAGACGGTTATGAAAAAAATTCTGGTTCTCCCCGGTGACGGCATCGGCCCGGAGATTGTTGCGGAAGCGGTAAAGGTACTGGAACGGCTGCGGGCCGATGGGCTGGAGGTGGAACTGGAACACGGCCTGGTCGGTGGTTCCGCCTACGATGCCAAAGGGCACCCGTTGCCGGAACAGACGCTGGTCCAGGCGCGTGCAGCGGATGCCATCCTGCTGGGAGCGGTCGGTGGTCCGCAGTACGAGGCGCTGGAACGCCCCCTGCGTCCGGAGCAGGGGCTGCTGGGACTGCGTTCCGGGCTGGAACTGTTTTCCAACCTGCGACCGGCGATCCTGTACCCGCAGCTGGCGGATGCTTCCACACTGAAACCCGAAGTGGTGTCCGGGCTGGATATCATGATCGTGCGCGAGCTGACCGGCGGCATCTATTTCGGCGAGCCGCGCGGTGTACGCACCCTGGACAATGGCGAGCAGGAAGGGTTCAACACGCTGGTCTACCGTGAATCGGAGATTGAACGCATCGGCCGTTCCGCGTTCGAAATCGCGCAGAAGCGCGGCCGGCGCCTGTGCTCGGTGGACAAGGCCAACGTGCTGGAAGTGACCGAACTGTGGCGCCAGGTCATGCTGCGTATTGCGCAGGACTATGCGGATGTCGAACTGACCCACATGTACGTGGACAACGCCGCCATGCAACTGGTGCGCGCACCCAAACAGTTCGACGTGGTGGTGACTGCCAATATGTTCGGCGATATTCTCTCGGACGCAGCGGCCATGCTGACAGGCTCGATCGGTATGCTGCCTTCGGCCTCGCTGGATGCGGATGGCAAGGGTATGTACGAGCCTATTCACGGCTCGGCACCGGACATCGCAGGGCAGGGCGTGGCGAACCCGCTGGCGACCATCCTGTCCGTGGCCATGATGCTGCGTTACAGTTTTGGCTGGTCCGAAGCAGCCGATCGTATCGAGGCAGCGGTAGGCCGGGTGCTGGACCAGGGGCTGCGCACGCCGGATATCGCCGCCGAGGGTCAGGCAAGCGTGGGTACCGCGCAGATGGGTGATGCCGTTGTCGCGGCACTGGGTTGAATCGATACAGTACACTAGTGAATGCCCCGTCATGGCGAACGCAGTGAAGCAATCGTTGCCCGTTTGCGGCGCTGTTGCGGGAGTCCGGCTGCGCCATGTTCATAGTGACGGGCTTGGCAGGTTTTCAGGAGTCAGGAGCAGGTTATGAGTCGTACATTTGATGTGGCGGTCGTCGGAGCCACCGGCGCGGTCGGTGAAGTCATGCTGGAGATACTCGCCGAACGCAAGTTCCCGGTGGGTGAAGTCCATGCGCTGGCCAGTGAACGCTCCGCCGGCAAGCGGGTACCGTTCGGTGACCGCAGTCTTACCATACAGAATCTGGCCGATTTTGATTTTTCCCGCGTGCAGATCGGTCTTTTTTCCGCCGGTGCATCGATATCCAAAGCGTATGCGCCGAAGGCTGCGGCCGCCGGCTGTGTGGTGATCGATAATACCTCGCAGTTTCGTTATGACGACGAAATTCCGCTGGTGGTGCCGGAGGTCAACCCGGACCGGGTC
This sequence comes from Thiohalobacter sp., assembly GCA_026984515.1. Lineage (GTDB taxonomy): Bacteria > Pseudomonadota > Gammaproteobacteria > DSM-19610 > DSM-19610 > Thiogranum. Next base: position 10,775 of record JALSRZ010000062.1, read on the forward strand.
GCCCGGTATAAGGATCACGGCATCATTGCCAACCCCAATTGCTCCACCATCCAGATGCTGGTGGCGCTGAAGCCGATCTACGACGCCGTGGGTATCGAGCGCATCAATGTCTGCACCTACCAGGCGGTATCCGGTACCGGCAAGGAGGCCATCGAGGAACTGGCGGGGCAGACAGCCAGGCTGCTGAATTCAAAAGACATAGAGGCCAGTGTATACCCGAAGCAGATCGCGTTTAACGTGTTGCCGCATATCGACGTGTTCCAGGACAACGGTTATACCAAGGAAGAAATGAAAATGGTGTGGGAAACGCGCAAGATCATGGGCGACGAAACGATCCAGGTGAACCCCACCGCGGTGCGCGTACCGGTGTTTTTCGGGCACTCCGAGGCGCTGCATATAGAAACCCGCGACAAAATGAGCGCGCCGCAGTGTCGTGAGCTGCTGGCAGCCGCACCGGGCATTGAAGTGCTGGATGAACCGCGCGACGGGGGCTACCCGACGGCGGTTACCGAGGGCGCCGGCAGCGATCCGGTGTACGTAGGTCGCATTCGTGAAGATATCTCGCATCCCAGAGGTTTAGATTTATGGGTGGTCGCCGATAATGTGCGCAAAGGGGCAGCCCTGAACAGCATTCAGATTGCTGAATTGCTGATAAAAAACCACCTCTGATATATGCTGGGAGGTGCTGGTTGAGGGTTGCCGGTGGCGTGCGCAGGACCGTTCCATGGACCGGTCGGATTCGCCGTTTTGTTGCGGACAAGGATAAAAGGGGACTTTTATGTTCAGGAAATCGGCCTTGGCAATGGCAATGCTGGGTACATTGGCCAGCGCAAATGTGGCCGCCCTGGGACTGGGCGAAATCGATCTGAAATCAGCGCTTAATCAGCCGCTTAATGCGGAAATAGAGCTGCTTTCGGCGACTCCTTCAGAGCTGGAAGAGGTCAAGGTTTCAATCGGGTCCCCGGAAGCTTTTGCCAATGCGGGCATCGACCGGCCCATGTTCCTGAGCAAGCTCAGGTTTCACGTAAAGAACAATGCGGAGGGCAAGCCGGTGGTGATGATCAGCAGCCGCGACGTGGTACGTGAGCCCTTCCTCGATTTCCTGGTCGAACTGTCCTGGAGCAAGGGACGCCTGTTGCGCGAATACACCGTACTGGTTGATCCCCCGGCCACCATGCCCGCGGCTCCCCCGGTTGCGCAGGCTCCCGCTGTACAGGCGGCCCCGCAGTCTGCACCCGTGCAACGTGTAACCCACACGGCGCAGATGGCTTCCGCCTACCGGGCGCCGGGTGAATACGGCCCGACACAGCGTCATGACACCCTGTGGAACATTGCCCGGCAGGTCAGGCCGGATGCCGGGGTCAGTATCGAACAAACCATGCAGGGCCTGCTACGCGCCAACCCGGAGGCGTTTACAGACAACAATATCAACAACCTGAAGGCAGGCTACGTGCTCAGGGTTCCGTCCCGCGAAGAGCTGACGTCTATCAGCCGTGCCGAAGCCAGGCGCCAGTCCCGTGCCCAGTACACCGCGTGGCGTGAAGCGCGTGGCATTCTGACGCCGACCCGGAGTGATGGCATGGTTCCCGCCGCGACCGGCACCCCGGCCGAATCCCACCTTACCCTGGTTTCCCCGGAAACGGCGGACGCCGCAGCCAGCGGCGCCGCTTCCGATGGCGCCGCCGGTCTGGAGTCCCTGCAACAGGATCTGCTGATGGCGAACGAAGCGCTGGAAGCGCAGCGTCGCCAGGGCGAGGAAATGTCGGAGCGCCTGACGGTGCTCGAGGAACAGATCCTGAACATGCAGCGCCTGATCCAGCTCAAGGATGATGAACTGGCGCGCTTGCAGGCCCGGGCGGGTAGCGAAGGCACTGAAGCCGCTGCCGAGGCCCCGGCTGAAGCCGTCACTGCGGAAGTCGAAGCCGGGACTGCCGGGTCTGATGCGGTTGCTGAGGGAAGCGAACAGGCAACCGCCGCCGATGAAACGCCGGTGGCTACGGACACACAGAATAGCGAAGCGATGGATGCGACTGCCGGAGTGGCCGGCGATGGCGAGGTGGTGAACACGGAACCAGGCGTCACCACGGAACAGGAGGCGGGTACGGAACCGCCGCTCGATGACAGCATGCCGGTAGTGCCCGGGATCGAACAGCCCTCGTTCCAGGGCGAAGCGCCGGAAGAATCTGTCGCCGAACAGCCGGTGGCGGAAGTCGAGCCGGAAACGGTCGTTACGGAAACTGAAGTGGTGGTTAGCGAACCGGCGGCGGCTGAAGACACCTTTACCACGCCCGGGTTTGTCGAGCGACTGCTGGATAACCCGCTGTGGCTGGGTGCCGGTGGTGTGGTGCTTGCCCTGCTGGCGTTCTTCGGTCTGCGCCGCAAGCGCAGCGTGGAGACGGAATTCCAGGAAAGTATCCTGCAGGCAGCGCGCAGCGAGTCGAGCGGTTCGGACAGTGAGATCGTGGGCTCCGGGCCCGACTCGACCGAGTCCTCCAACAACGAGTCCTCCCTGCTGTCCGAATTCGCAGTCAGTGATATGGGTTCCATCAAGAACGACGGCGAGGCGGATCCGCTGGCCGAAGCGGACGTGTACCTGGCCTACGGACGGTACCAGCAGGCAGAGGACCTGATCAGCGATGCGCTGGAGAAGGATGCCGAAAACGAGGACCTGAACCTCAAGTTGCTGGAAGTCTACATGGCCGGCAAGAACCAGGCGGCGTTCGATGATCATGCCCAGGGTATCCTGGCACGGCTGGAAAACAGCGAGGATCCGATGTGGGTCAAGGTGGCCGAAATGGGCCGCGAAATCTGTCCCGACAACCCGCTGTACCGGGCGGGCGGAGAACCCGGCGTCGAGCCGGTCGAGGATACGGAAATGGATTCACTGTCCGACGACATCGACTTCAATCTCGATGCCGGGGCCGGGTCGGAATCTGAACCGGCTGCCGGGACTGACAGTGAAGAGGAAGGACTGGAGTTCGATATCGACCTGTCGTTCGATACCACCGAAGAGAAAGCGGATGGTGAAGAGAAGCCGGACAGCATGGAGTCCACCCCGCCGGCAGCGCAAGCCGACGAGCCGGATACTGCAGAGCCGGGGCTGAATGTCGACATGGACAGCATCGAACCCGACGCGGTGAACAACGACAGCGCCCTGGAATTCGACATGGAAGGCCTCGACCTGGACGAAGCGGCCCTGCAGGACGAGGAGCCCGAAGGTGACGGTGAACTCGCGGACCTGGACGAAATCTCGACCAAGCTGGACCTGGCGCGTGCCTATATCGACATGGGTGACCCGGACGGTGCGAAGAGTATCCTGGACGAGGTCGTGGAAGAAGGGAACAGCGAGCAACAGGAAGAAGCCCGCAGCATCATGGAACAGATGACGTCTTCCTCGTAAAGCGGCGTTTTACCGCAAACCGAAAATCCCCGCGCCGGCGGGGATTTTTTTTGCCCTTTAGCGGCCATGCGGCAGGCAGGATAGAATGCAGCTTTGGTGCCCGGGGCGTCCGCTGTCAAACGCATTCGCCAGGGTTTGAAAACGGCTGGAACGGCAGAGTGACAGGATGCGGATAGCCTGTGCGGTAGAGTACAACGGCGCCGGCTTTCATGGCTGGCAGCAGCAGCCCCACGCGCGCTCGGTGCAGGCCGAGGTCGAAGCTGCCCTGTCCAGGGTGGCCGATCACCCCGTGCAGGTGGTGTGTGCCGGGCGCACTGATTCCGGTGTACACGCCACCTGGCAGATCATCCATTTTGACAGCGAGGCGGTGCGCCGGGAACGCTCCTGGGTGCTGGGCACCAATGCCAACCTGCCAAGCGATGTCCGCCTGCTGTGGGCGCGTGCCGTGGCAGAGGATTTTCACGCGCGCTTCTCGGCCCGGCAGCGCAGCTATCGCTATATCATCCTGAACCGTGAGATCCGCAGCGCGCGCCTGCACCGGCAGGTCACCTGGCAGTACCGGCCACTGGCGTGCGAGCGTATGCAGGCCGGTGCCCGCCACCTGCTGGGCGAGCACGATTTTTCCTCTTTCCGCGCGCTGGCGTGCCAGGCACACAGCCCGGTGCGCACCATTCACCGGCTGGACATCCGCCGCAGCGGTGAATACCTGTACCTGGACGTGACCGCCAATGCCTTCCTGCACCACATGGTGCGCAACATTGCCGGTGTGTTGATGGCGGTCGGCAGCGGGCAACAGGAGCCGGACTGGGTGCAGACAGTGCTGGAGCGGCGGGATCGCGCCCGTGGTGGCGTGACGGCAGCCGCTGACGGACTGTACCTGGTGGGTGTGCGCTACCCGGAGCGCTTCGGGATCGAGCCGCTCGGTGTGGTGCCGGAATTCCGCTAGCCCGAAAATCCCCGGAACAGGCCGGATTCTGCTAGCATAGCTACTTTAGTTTGCCTGTTTCGTTACGCCTGATGCGAACCCGCGTGAAAATTTGTGGAATCACCCGCGTTGAAGACGGCGTGGCGGCGGCACAGGCTGGCGCCGATGCCATCGGGCTGGTGTTCTACCCGCCAAGCCCGCGTTACGTGGAGCTTTCCCGGGCACAGGAAATCTGCCGTGCGCTGCCCCCGTTCGTCAGCGTAGTGGCGCTGTTGGTCAACGCATCGCGTGCACAGGTGGAAACGGTGCTGCAGGCGGTGCCGGTGGATCTGCTGCAGTTCCACGGCAGCGAGCAGGCAGCCGGGTGTAGCGGGTTCGGCCGACCCTATATCAAGGCGATCGGTATGCAGCCCGGACTGGACCTGGAAGCCGTCATGCAGTCGCACCCCGAGGCCAGCGGGTTCCTGCTGGACACCTGGCAGCCGGATACCCACGGCGGCGGTGGCATCGCCTTCGACTGGTCGCAGGTACCGGCCGCTGCCGGCAGGCCGCTGATTCTCGCCGGTGGTCTGACCGCAGACACGGTAGCCGAGGCGGTACGCCGGACCCGGCCCTGGGCGGTGGATACCAGCAGCGGTGTCGAGGTCGAAAAAGGCATCAAATCGGCGCAGAAAATACAGGCTTTCATACGAGGAGTAGAACGCAGTGACGCAGACCAGGCGAAGCAGTGAGTCACTACCGCTGACCGGCTTACCGGATGCCCGCGGACATTTCGGGCCGTACGGCGGGATTTTCGTTGCCGAAACCCTGATGGAACCGCTGGAGGAACTGCGGCGGGCCTGGGAGAAATACGCCCGGGACGCGGATTTCCTGGCTGAACTGGATCAGGACCTGGCACAATTCGTCGGCCGTCCGTCGCCGCTGTACCACGCAGAGCGCTGGAGTCAGCAACTGGGTGGTGCGCAGGTCTACCTGAAGCGCGAAGACCTCAATCATACCGGTGCGCACAAGGTCAACAATACCGTGGGCCAGGCGCTGCTGGCCAAACGCCTGGGCAAAAACCGCATCATTGCGGAAACCGGTGCGGGTCAGCATGGCGTGGCGACCGCGACGGTGGCGGCGCGCCTGGGTCTGGAATGCGTGGTCTACATGGGCGCCGAGGACATCCGGCGCCAGGCCATCAATGTCTACCGCATGCGTTTGCTGGGCGCCGAGGTGGTCTCGGTCGAGTCGGGGTCCAGGACGCTGAAAGACGCGCTGAACGAAGCCATGCGCGACTGGGTGACCAATGTCGATACGACCTTTTACATCATCGGCACGGTTGCAGGTCCACATCCCTACCCGGCGATGGTGCGTAATTTCCAGACCATCATCGGCCGCGAGGCACGCGCGCAGCTGCTGGAGCAGACGGGCCGCCTGCCGGATGCGCTGATTGCCTGCGTAGGCGGCGGGTCCAATGCCATCGGCCTGTTTCATCCGTTCCTGGATGATGCCGGCGTGGCCATGTACGGCGTCGAGGGTGGCGGCTACGGTCTGGATAGTGGCAAGCACGCAGCGCCTTTATGCGCGGGTCGTCCCGGAGTGCTGCACGGTAACCGCACCTACCTGATGGAAGACCGGGACGGCCAGATCATCGAAACCCATTCGGTATCCGCGGGTCTCGACTACCCGGGTGTTGGTCCCGAACACGCCTGGCTGAAGGACAGCGGTCGCGCAGCGTACGTGGCGGTCACGGATGAACAGGCGCTGGATGCTTTTCACGCGCTGACACGTAGCGAAGGCATTATCCCGGCACTCGAATCGAGCCACGCGCTGGCCTATGCGCAGCAGCTGGCGCCACAACTGGATGCGGACAAGCTGCTGATCGTGAATTTGTCCGGCCGTGGTGACAAGGATATCCACACTGTGGCCGCACTGGAAGGGATCAAGGTATGAGTCGGATTGCCGGACGTTTCGAGTCGCTGCGCGAGCGTGGACGCAAGGCCCTTATCCCCTACATCACCGCCGGTGATCCCGAACCGTCGGTGACAGTGCCGTTATTGCATGCGCTGGTGGAAGCCGGTGCCGATGTGCTGGAACTCGGTGTTCCTTTTTCTGACCCCATGGCCGACGGGCCGGTGATCCAGGCGGCCTGCGAGCGTGCGCTGGCACACCACGTCAGCCTGCACCAGGTACTCGATATGGTGCGCAGTTTTCGCCGGCAGGACAGTGACACACCGGTAGTGTTGATGGGTTACCTGAACCCGATCGAAGTCATGGGTTACGCTGCATTTGCCAAAGCGGCGCACGCCGCCGGTGTCGATGGCGTGCTGACCGTGGACCTGCCGCCGGAGGAGGCCGCCGAACTGGTGGCCTGCCTGAAAGGCGAGCAGCTGGACCCGATTTTCCTGGCGGCCCCGAACAGCGATGCGGAGCGTATTCGCAGGATGACGGAAAACGGTGGCGGTTTCCTTTATTATGTATCGTTCAAGGGCGTTACCGGCGCCAACCGCCTGGATGTGCAGGCGGTAGCGGACAAGCTGGCGCAGATCCGCGGTCATACCGGTTTGCCGGTGGGGGTCGGGTTCGGCATTCGTGATGCGGAGTCGGCGGCGCAGATCGCCGCGGTGGCCGACGCGGTGGTGGTCGGCAGTGCGCTGGTCAAGCGCATCGCTGCGCTGGCTGACCAGCCGGGTAAGGTCGCAGCCCTGGCACCACAGGTGATCGCGGACATGAGGGCGGCGATGGACCGGGCCTGAGCGACCCGTGTCATGCGCTGTGTACAGCGGACAGGCAGGAACAGGACATGAGCTGGTTTGAAAAATTGATGCCCTCGCGCATCCGTACCGAGAACAAGGACAAGCGCACTGTGCCCGAGGGCCTGTGGAGCAAGTGCACTTCCTGCGATGCCGTGTTGTACCGCGCCGAGCTGGAGCGTAACCAGGACGTCTGTCCAAAGTGCGATCACCACGTGCGTATCGGCAGCCGTCGACGCCTCGATCTGTTCCTGGACCCGGAACCGCGCGAGGAAATCGGCGCCGAAGTGCAACCGGTCGATCCGCTGAAGTTCAGGGACAGCAAAAAATACATCGACCGGCTGAAACTGGCACAGAAAACAACCCGGGAAAGCGACGCACTGGTGGTCATGCGCGGCCAGGTCGAAGGGGTTCCGCTGGTGGCGGCCGCGTTTGAATTCGGTTTCATGGGCGGCTCCATGGGTTCCGTGGTAGGCGAGCGTTTCGTGCGTGCGGTCAATACCAGTCTGGATCACAATATTCCGCTGGTGTGTTTTTCCGCCAGCGGCGGTGCACGCATGCAGGAGGCCCTGCTGTCGCTCATGCAGATGGCGAAGACCAGCGCTGCGCTGGCGCGTCTGTCGAACGCCGGCATCCCCTTTGTCTCGGTGCTGACCGATCCCACCATGGGTGGTGTATCCGCAAGCCTGGCCATGCTCGGGGATATTCATATCGCCGAACCCCGGGCGCTGATCGGTTTTGCCGGCCCGCGCGTCATCGAACAGACCGTGCGCGAAACCCTGCCGGAAGGTTTCCAGCGCAGCGAGTTCCTGCTCGAACACGGTGCCATCGACATGATTGTCGACCGACGGGAAATGCGCGAACGGATCGCTTCGGTGCTGGCGGTCCTGACCCACCACGCGCCACTCGACTAGTGCCCGGCGCCTGCGCCGTCGTGGTGTACTTTCGATAGACCGCCTCCCCTGGATGCGCTCCGGCATGATGGAATCCCCACGCTTTGCCACTCTGCAGGACTGGCTGAACTGGCAGGAAACGCTGCATCCCGTTGCGATCGAGCTCGGACTGGAGCGGGTGGGCCGGGTTGCGGACCGCCTGCAGTGCCGCAACCCGGCGCGCGTGGTGATTTCCGTGGCGGGCACCAACGGCAAGGGTTCCTCGGTGGCCATGCTGGAAGCTATCCTGTTACGGGCGGGTTACCGCGTCGGGTGCTATACCTCCCCGCACCTGCTGCGCTACAACGAACGCATCCGCCTGGCCGGCGAGGAGGTAACCGACCAGGCCCTGTGTGATGCTTTTGCGCGTGTCGATGCGGCCCGCGAAGAAGAATCGTTGACCTATTTCGAATTCGGCACCCTGGCGGCGCTGGATCTCATGCGTCGCGAACACCTGGATGTGGCCTTGCTCGAGGCAGGGCTGGGCGGGCGTCTCGACGCCGTGAATATCATCGATGCAGATGCTGCGCTGGTTACCAGTATCGGTATCGATCATACCGACTGGCTGGGTGCGGACCGGGCGTCCATCGCGCGTGAGAAAGCCGGCATCCTGCGTGCGGCCTGTCCTGCGGTGTGTGGCGATGCAGATCCCCCGCGCAGCCTGCGCGAGGTTGCGGAACGCACTGGCGCGGATTTGCGGGTGCTCGGGCAGGACTTCAGCCTGGTGGAAGCCGCCCGTGGCTGGCACTGGCAGGGCGGGCACAGTCGTTACCGCGACCTGCCCCGGCCGGCCCTGCCCGGTTCGCACCAGCTGGCCAATGCCGCCGCGGTATTGATGCTGCTGGACCTGCTTGGCGAGCGTTTGCCGGTGACCGAGAAGTCAGTACGTGCCGGGCTGCAGTGGATTCAGCTCGCGGGACGTGTGCAGCGCCTGCCGGGCAGGGTGGAACAGGTGCTGGATGTGTCCCATAATGCGCAGGCGGCGCAGGCACTGGTCGATGCGCTCAGACGGTTGCCGCTGGCGGGCAGGACGCACGCGGTGCTGGGTATGATGCGCGACAAGGACATCGAGGCTTTTGCACGGGTGCTGGATCCGCTGGTGTCCTGCTGGTACCCCGTTGGCCTGGCGGTCGAGCGGGCCCTGCCGGTGGAGCAACTGTCGGCCCGGCTGGCAGCGATCGCCGGGGCAGAACGCGTGCATGCCTGCCCGACGGTTACGGCTGCCGCCGGCCGGCTGGACAGTGCAGCCAGGCCCGGTGACCGTGTGCTGGTCTGCGGTTCTTTCTTTACGGTGGCCGGGTGGTTGACCCGGCAGCCGCAGCCCGACTGACGAGGCAGGATGGACGTATTGCTCAAACAGCGCCTGGTAGGCGCGATCGTACTGGTGGCACTGGGTGTGATTTTCGTGCCCATGATTCTGGAAGGCCCCAACCGCACACTGGTGCCGGAGATGGAAGCCCTGCCGGAACCGCAGGAACCGGTCGCCAGTGCGCCGCTGGAAGCCTTTCCGGTGCCCGGCGCGATACCGGCCGAGCCGGAGGTATCGGTGATCCAGGCCGATACCCGGCCCGCCGCTGAGCCGGAAAAACCGCCGCCAGTCTCACAGGCGCCGGTTCCGCCCGAACCGGTGAAGCCGGCACCGGTCCCCGAACCTCCCGCAGCAGCGCCCGCCGTGCAGGCAAAAACAACAAAACCCGGTCCGCTGGGCAGCTGGGTGGTGCAGGCAGGCAGTTTCTCGACGGAAAAGAATGCGCTGCGGCTGCGCGACCGGCTGCGCAAGAGCGGTTTTACCACCCAGGTGGAAAAAGCGTGGGTGGACGGAAAAGCGCACTACCGGGTGCGCGTCGGTCCCTTCCTGGAAAAAGCCGATGCCGAGCAGCAGCGGCAGCAGATACAGGAGCGGCTCAGTCTCAGGGGACGGGTGCTTTCCTATCCCTGAATAGCGGTCGCCATGCTCCATCCTCTTCGAGTAAAATAGGCCTATGCAGGATTTCGACAGGCGGTGTACCCGGGGCAGGGGTACAGGATGATCTGGGTAGATTATATTCTGCTGGTGATCATTGCCGTCTCGGCGTTGCTGAGTCTGTGGCGCGGGTTTGTGAAAGAGGCGCTTTCGCTGTTCAGCTGGATCGCCGCGTTATGGATCGGCATGCTGTTTTTTCACGATCTTTCCAGGCTGATACGGGACTGGATCGATACACCGACGATTCGCAACGTGGTGGCTTTCGGCCTGCTGTTCGTCGGCACCCTGCTGGTGGGCGGGGTGGTGAACTACCTGGCGGGCCAGCTGATCAGCAAGACCGGGCTGACCTCGACCGACCGTATCCTGGGCATGCTGTTCGGTATCGCCCGCGGTATGGTGATCGTGGCCGTGCTGGTGATGCTGGCCGGGCTGACCAGTATCCCCCGTGATCCCTGGTGGCAGGAATCGACGCTGCTGGGATATTTCCAGGACATCGCCATGTGGCTGCGCAGTTATCTGCCTGCCGATATTGCGGAACGCATCCGCTTCTGAAGTCTAACGCAGGTTTTTATCCCGAGGTTCAAAACAGTGTGTGGCATTGTCGGTATTGTTTCTCACGGCGCGGTCAACCAGTCGATCTATGATGCCCTGACGGTGTTGCAGCACCGTGGGCAGGACGCGGCCGGTATCATGACCTGCGAGGGCAGCAAACTCTGGTTGCGCAAGGATAACGGCCTGGTGCGCGATGTGTTTCACACGCGCCATATGCTGACCCTGCGCGGCAATATGGGGATCGGGCACGTGCGTTACCCGACCGCGGGTTGCGAGAGTTCCGCCGAGGCCCAGCCGTTCTATGTCAACTCCCCGTACGGTATCACCCTGGCGCATAACGGCAACCTGACCAACGCCGAGGAACTGAAACAGAACCTGTTCCGAGAGGACCTGCGGCATCTCAACACCGATTCCGATTCCGAAGTGCTGCTGAACGTGTTTGCACACGAACTGCAGCGCTGCGGCAAGCTGCGCATCAATGAGGACGACGTGTTCGCCGCGGTGTCTGCCGTGCACAAGCGCTGCAGCGGCGCCTACGCGGCGGTGGCCATGATTACCGGCTTCGGTGTAGTGGCGTTCCGCGATCCCTGGGGTATCCGGCCGCTGGTATACGGCCGCCGCGAGACCGGGCAGGGTGTTGAGTTCATGGTGGCATCGGAGAGTGTCGCCCTGAACCCGCTGGGTTTCGAGCTGGTCGACGATGTGCGTCCCGGCGAAGCGGTGTTCCTGGGCAAGAACGGCAGCATGGCCAAGCGCCAGTGTGCCGATCAGCCCGCGTACGCGCCCTGTATATTCGAACACGTGTACCTGGCGCGGCCCGATTCGATCATCGACAACGTCTCCGTATACAAGGCGCGCCTGCGCATGGGTGAAGCGCTGGCGGAAAAGATCCTGCGCGAGCGCCCGCAGCACGATATCGACGTGGTCATCCCGATCCCGGATACCAGCCGTACCGCGGCCCTGCAGCTGGCCAACAACCTGGGCGTCAAGTACCGGGAAGGTTTTATCAAGAACCGCTATATCGGCCGGACCTTTATCATGCCGGGACAGCAGGAGCGCAAGAAATCCGTGCGCCAGAAGCTGAATGCCATCGACCTGGAGTTCCGCGGCAAGAACGTCATGCTGGTGGACGACTCCATTGTACGCGGCACCACCTCGCAGCAGATTATCCAGATGGCACGCGATGCCGGTGCGAAGAATGTCTATTTCGCCTCGGCGGCCCCGCCGGTTCGTTTTCCCAATGTCTACGGTATCGACATGCCCACCCGCGAAGAACTGATCGCGCACGGCAGGGATGTGGCGCAGATCGCCGCCGCCATCGGCGCCGACTGGCTGGTGTTTCAGGATATCGAGGACCTGGTCGACGCAGTGCGCAAGGGCAACCCGGAGATCGGTGCGTTCGATTGCTCGGTGTTTACCGGCGAGTACGTGACCGGCGGCGTGACCGTCGATTACCTCTCGCACCTGGAGCAGTTGCGCAGTGACTCGGCCAAGAAACAACGCCGGCTGGCTGACGACGCCGTGATCGAGATGCACAATAACGCTTGACCGGCCTGCCTGGAATTCTCTACTCTAGCCCGCATTTCTCACCGGGTTCCGTAGCGAGGCGGTGGCAGGTCGTGTGATAAGCGGCGTTCGCGACCGAGGGCCGCGCAGGCATAGTCGACACGATGTCGAGCAGCCCGACCGAGTGAACACCGCTTATCACACGGCATGACGCCGCCGCAGCAGGAAGTCGGTGAGAAATGCGGGCTAGTGTTGCGCCGATTTGAGATTCAGCTTGCGGGCGCTTGATAAATTCGGCTAAAGCGGCGGCGCCTGCTTTCGTTTCCAGTCGAAGGCGGGTTTTTTTTGGTCCGTTCAACAGGAGAGGGTGATGCCCGACACAGAAGATACAGTACCCGGTTTTGCCACACTCGCGGTTCGTGCCGGGCAGCAGCGTACCCTGGAATCAGAGCACGCGGAGCCGATTTTTCCGACCTCCAGTTATGTTTTCGAAAGCGCGGCGGCCGCGGCCGCGCGTTTTTCCGGGGAACAGCCGGGGAATATCTATTCACGCTTTACCAACCCCACCGTGCGCACCTTCGAACAGCGGCTTGCAGCGCTGGAAGGTGGTGAACGTTGCGTGGCGACGGCGTCAGGTATGGCGGCTATTTATGCAACCTGTGCGGGGCTGCTGCAGTCCGGTGATCACCTGGTATCGTCGCGCAGTATCTTTGGCAGCACCACGCTGTTGTTCAATAATTACCTGCAGAAATTCGGTATCAGCACGACCTTTGTGGCGCAGGATGACGTGTCAGCCTGGGAGGCCGCGATACGTCCGGAGACGCGCCTGCTGTTTCTCGAGACACCTTCCAATCCGTTGACGGAAGTCGCTGATATCCATGCGCTGTCCGAGCTGGCGCACGCCAGCGATTGTCTGCTGGTGGTGGATAACTGCTTCTGCACCCCGGCGCTGCAGCGCCCGCTGGCGCTCGGTGCGGATATCGTGATTCATTCCGCGACCAAGTACCTGGACGGCCAGGGTCGTTGTGTCGGTGGTGCGGTGGTGGGGCGTGAAGACGTCGTTGGCGAGGGGGTGTACGGTTTTCTGCGCACCTGCGGGCCGACCATGAGCCCGTTCAATGCCTGGGTGTTCCTCAAGGGACTGGAGACCCTGGCCATCCGCATGCAAGCGCATTGCGCTTCGGCGCAGCGACTGGCGGACTGGTTGCAGGCGCAGCCGGCTGTCGAACGCGTCTACTATCCCGGGCTCGCCTCCCACCCCCAGCACGAACTGGCGGCACGGCAGCAATCTGCATTCGGCGGGATCGTATCCTTCGACCTGAAAGGTGGACAGCAAGCGGCCTGGGAACTGATCGATGCCACCCGTGTCTGTTCCATTACCGCCAACCTGGGTGATACCAAGACCACCATCACGCACCCGGCGACCACCACGCACGGTCGCCTGACGCAGGAACAGCGCGCACAGGCCGGTATCGCTGACGGGCTGGTGCGGGTGGCGGTCGGGCTGGAATCGATTGATGACCTGTGTGCGGATCTGGCGCGCGGACTTTGATAAAGGTGTACGGGTTGATATGAGGAGAGAATGATGTACCTGCTACGTAATCTGTTACTGGTGTACTGGTCGATGGCTATGGTTGTTTCAGCAACGGCTGCAGCCGGGACGGCTGTCCCTGAAGACCAGATCAGTTTCCAGGTCGAGGTCGGGCGTGAGGTCGGTAACGATCGGGTGATAGCGGTCCTGACCGCCACGGCGGAGGACCGCAAACCGGCAGCGCTGGCGGATGCCATCAACCAGGACATGGCCTGGGCGCTGGAGCAGGCCCGGGCCGGCGGGCAGGTGACGGTGCAGAGCGGGAATTACCAGACCTACCCGGTTTACGGTGACAAGCGCAGGATTGTACGCTGGCGCGGGCGCCAGGAACTGCGGCTGGAGGCGCAGGACGTGGATCAGCTGAGTCAGCTGGTGGGTACCTTGCAGAGTCGCCTGCAGGTGCAGTCCCTGCAGTTCTCGGTGTCTCCGGAGCGGCGTCAGCAGGCGGAGGACGAACTGATGGACCAGGCGTTGAAAGCCTACCAGGCACGCGCGGATCGTATTCGTGCTGCGCTGGGAGCAAAAAGATACCGGTTGATGGACATCAATATCCGCAGTGGCGGGCAACGCCCGGTCGTTCCTGTGCGGGCCGAGGCGCTGAGCCGCTCCAGCGTGAGCACGCCGGCGCTGGAGCAGGGTACCAGTCGTATCAGTGTGCAGGTCGGTGGCCGGATTCGTCTAGTCCGTGATTAGCAGGCTGTTGAAAACCCTCTGGCGGCACGATCCAGCGTTGAAAACCGGCTCAAAATGCTCATTTACAACCGGTGAACTGCGCTTTTTCGCCGCTTTTCGCCTTGTCTCGCACTCGCCAGAGACTTTTTCAACAGCCTGCCAGACTGATTTTGCCCACGCCCCAGCGCTGGAAGTCTTTAAAGCTGACCTGTTTCCTGGTGGCGATATCGGAATCACCGGGTACACGGGAAATATTGACCGTGCAGGTGCTGTTGACGGCCCGTTCGATTTTGTCACCGGTGTAGTGGGGCAGTACCAGTAACAGTTCGATCATTTCGTGATCGTGTTCGACCGGTGTGTCCAGGCGCAGCAGGTAATAGTTGTCCCGCATGGGTCCGGGCAGTACCGTGACGCCCGCGACGGCAAGCGGGTTTTGCCCCTCGTATTCATAGGGCTCATAGACTTCAAGAACGTGTTGTTGTTCACCCATGGTTTCGCCCCCTGCAGCAGCCATTCGAGCATGCGCCCAACCGGGCGCCGGTGTCAAAAATGAATCGGGCTTGATGTGATAAACAAGATTATATATATCTTGTATCTATATGTATTAAAATATATAAATAAATTTATTTCGCCTGTACATGTGGCCATCTGCCAGGGGGAATCAGGCCCTGGCAGACATGTTCCGGTGGGGGTTTTGGTAGCCATCCGCCTGCCCGTTGGCCAGCGGCCTGTTACAGTGCGGGGTGGGAACCCTGAATGAAAATGCCATGCATGAAATAGCTGTACCACTCACCGGCGACAACCTGTTTGCGTGTGCGCTGCAGTGCCTGGAATGTGCGGATCCGGTGCTGAAAGGTCAGCTGACCGAACAGGTGTACGCGGCACTCGAGGTCGGGCGGCTGAGCTGCGAAGAGACCCCTGCAGCCAAAGACATCGATACACCGGGGCGGCCGGCTCGCCCCGGCCTGGTTGCGCCGCGGGACTTGCCGCGCCGGCGCCTGGGCAGCGTGCAGGGGCGTGCTTCCCTGTTGCATGCACTGGCACATATCGAGTTCAATGCCATCAACCTGGCGTGGGATGCGGTGTACCGGTTTCGTGGTATGCCGGAGGCGTTTTACCGGGACTGGGCCAGTGTGGCCCGTGAAGAGGCGTACCATTTCCGCCTGCTGTGTGAACGGCTTGCCGATGCCGGTTATGCCTACGGGGATTTTCCCGCCCACGACGGGCTCTGGGAGATGGCGCGTAAAACGGCACACGACCCGCTGGTGAGGATGGCGCTGGTTCCACGCGTACTGGAGGCGCGTGGCCTGGACGTGACGCCGGGCATGATCGAACGGCTGGAACAGAGCGGTGATCAGCGGCTGGTCGAAGTGCTCAACATCATCCTGCGCGACGAGATCGGGCACGTGGCCATCGGCACGCGCTGGTTCCGTTACCTGTGTACACAACGCGGGCTGGATCCCGATACCACATTTGCCGGTCTGGTGCAGGAGTACATGCAGGGCCAGGTGAAACCGCCCTTTCATTACGCGGCCAGGGAGGCGGCGGGTTTCAACCGGGTTGAAATGGATGCGCTGGAACAGATGGCTGCTGAAACAAGAGTCTTCCATGAAAACTAGTTCACTGATTGCAGTACCGCTGTTGTTGCTGACATCCATGTTGTCGCAGGCCGCGGTGAACGGTTCCATTCTCTGGTACCTGGAACAGGAAGCCGGGATTGATCCCTACAGGGTGCGTTACCTGGTGACCGCAGATTTCATGCGCACGGACGAAGGGGATGGTGCAGGGGGATTCGCCCTGTTTGATCGCAACACCAAACAGGTTTACAGCGTGTCGCCGGAAAACCGCACTGTGTTACGCATCGATGGCAAGGGGCAGCTGCCCGACACGCCGCAGCGGCTGGATATCCGTATAAAACAGAGCGTCGACGCAAAAACCCCGCGCGTTGAAGACCGGGTGCCCGTGAAGGTGGAGCTTAGCGCGGATGGAGAACTGTGTTACAGCGCGGTGGTCGTCCCCGGTTTTCCGGGCCCGGCGCGCGCTGCGTTCCAGGAATTTGCCGACTCGCTGGCGGTCCAGCAGCTGCGCACCCTGGAGAATACGCCGCTGCAGTTCCGGACGCCCTGTTTCCTGTCGCGCTATCTCTATGCGGCCGATTTCCAGATGCGCCGGGGGGTGCCGCTGGTGGAATGGAATGACCAGGGGGAACGGCGTGAGTTGATCGACTACCAGATCGGCGTGGAGCTGGATGAGCAGCTGTTCCGGTTGCCGGAAGGGTACGACGTGATCCGGCCTCCAGGGCAGCCGGACAGCCGCAGCGAATAGCCGCTTACCCGCAGGGCAGCGCTTCCAGCCGCCGGCCGTGCCGGTCGGCTACCAGCACGCTGCCGGTTTCATACCAGTCGCCCAGGACGATCCGGGTGGCTTCACCGTGAGCGGTTTGCACGCTATGGCTGCCCGGTCGGTGGGTATGCCCGTGGATCAGCAGGTCCACCCGGCCGGCCTCGATCACGCGCCGCACTTCGTCCTGGTTGACGTCCATGATGTATTCTTCCTTGCCCCGTTTGGATTGCGTGCTGCGTGCCCGCGCCTCGGCCGCCATGGCCAGCCGCTGGGCCACCGGCAGTGCACGCGCCTGTTGCTGCCAGGCGGGGTCGCGCAGCTGCTTGCGGACCTGCTGGTACTCGGTGTCGTCGGTACACAGTGAATCACCGTGCATCAGCAGGGTCGCTGCGCCATACAGATCAATCTGTGCAGGGTCCGGGAGCAGGGTGCAGCCGGTTTCGGCGAGGAAGGTCCCGCCCAGCATGAAATCGCGGTTGCCGTGCATCAGGTGCACGGGCGTGCCTGCCTGGCAGCACGCTGCCAGTGCCTGTTTTACGCGCTGGTAGACGGGTTCCGGGTGATCGTCGCCGATCCAGGTTTCGAACAGGTCGCCCAGGATGTACAGGGCTTCCGCCTGCCCGCGCTGTTGCTCCAGGAACGCCAGGAAGCAGGTGATGACGGCTGGCCGCGAGGGGTGCAGGTGCAGGTCAGAGATGAACAGGGTTGCCAAGCCGGTTCACCCGCTGCCTGCGCCCGCTTGCGAGGAGGCTATTCCTCGACCGTCACTTTTTCGATAATGACATCTTCGTTGGGCACATCCTGGTGGCCGCCGCGGTTGCCGGTCGATACTTTCTCGATGGCCTGCACGACGTCCAGCCCTTCGGTCACCTTGCCGAATACACAGTAGCCCCAGCCCTGCGGGGTCGGTGCGGTGTGGTTCAGAAAGCCGTTGTCCTTGGTGTTGATAAAAAACTGCGCGGTGGCCGAGTCGGGGTCCGAGGTACGTGCCATGGCGATGGTGCCGAGGTCGTTCTTCAGGCCGTTATCGGCTTCGTTCCTGATCGGGTCGCGGGTGGCTTTCTGGATCATGCCGGGTTCAAAACCGCCGCCCTGGATCATGAAATGCGGGATGACGCGGTGAAAAATAGTGCCGTCGTAGAAACCCGATCTGGCGTATTCGACAAAGTTGGCTACGGTTACGGGTGCCTTGTCGGCGTCCAGTTCGAGCACAATATCGCCCTTGTTGGTCTGCATGCGCACGGTCACGGTGGAATCTCCTGTTGCGGTGGGTTCGGTTGCTCCGGCGGTCAGGGGCAGAATGCCAAGCAGCGCGGTAAGCATCAATCGGTTGATCAGGTTCATGTCGGGTTCGGACTCCTTTTCGTCAGCGGCGTATCATATACCCGACCCACCCGGAATTTCCACGCTGAGCGGCGTCTTTCCGCCACAGCGGGCAAATTTTGCTACCATGCGCGCCAGTTTGGCAGCCGGTCAGACCGGCCAATCCAGTGGAGCCCGTGCCCATGTTGAAGCTGTTTAACAGCCTCACCCGAAAAAAAGAGGAATTTGTGCCGCTGCAGCCCGGCAAGGTGCGCATGTACGTGTGCGGCATGACCGTCTACGATCTGTGCCACCTCGGCCATGCCCGGGTGCTGGTGGTGTTCGACGTGATCGTCCGGCACCTGCGCAGCCTGGGGTACGACGTGACCTATGTGCGCAACATTACCGATATCGATGACAAGATCATCGCCCGTGCGCAGGAAAACGGCGAAGATATCCACGCCCTGACCCGGCGCTTCATACAGGCCATGCACGAAGATGCCGCGGCACTGGGGGTGTTGCCCCCGGATGCCGAACCGCGCGCAACCGAGTCGATGGATACCATTATCCGCATGATCGGGAAACTGGTCGAGCGGGGGTACGCCTACCAGGGGGAAAACGGTGACGTGTTCTACGCGGTCGGCAAGTTCGACGGCTACGGGCAACTGTCCGGCAAGCGGGTGGAAGAGCTGCGCGTCGGCGCGCGCGTGGATGTCGAGCAGGCCAAGCGGGACCCGCTGGACTTCGTGCTGTGGAAATCCGCTAAAGCGGGCGAACCCGGCTGGCCTTCCCCCTGGGGCGAGGGCCGCCCGGGCTGGCATATCGAGTGCTCGGCGATGTCCACCGCATGCCTGGGTAACCATTTCGACATACACGGTGGTGGCATGGACCTGCAGTTCCCGCACCACGAAAACGAGATCGCACAATCGGAAGCGGCCACCGGCGAGCACTTTGTCAATTACTGGATCCACAACGGTTTTGTGCAGGTCGATGAAGAAAAGATGTCCAAGTCACTGGGCAACTTCTTCACCGTGCGCGAAATCCTGCAGCGTTACCGGCCGGAAGAGATCCGTTATTTCATTCTCTCCAGCCACTACCGCAGCCCGCTGAACTACAGCGACGACAACCTCGACAAGGCGCGCGGCGCCCTGCAGCGCTTGTACACCGCACTGCGCGAGTTCCCGGGCACAGCTGACGCCGGCCTGGATACGGACTATGAACAGCGTTTCCAGGCGGCCATGAACGATGATTTCAACACGCCGGAAGCACTGGCGGTGCTTTTCGATCTGGCCCGGACGCTGAACCGGGCGCGGGAGCAGCAGGACGGCAGCGCCGCGCGCCTCGCCCATACCCTGTCGCAGCTGGCCGGCCGGCTCGGTATCCTGCAGGCGGACCCGGCTGCCTGGTTGCACGGTCACAGCGACGCCGCTGTCGAGGGGCCGGACGATGCGGATATCGAGGCATTGATCGCACGCCGCGAACAGGCCCGCAGCGATCGTGACTGGGCGGAAGCCGACCGCATCCGGGACGAACTGACGGGGCTGGGGATTGTGCTGGAAGACAGCGGCGGCGGTACCCGGTGGCGGCGGGAGTAAGGCGCGTCGCCTGAAAGCATCCCGGCGCTTCAGGAACGGTAACAGCGGTTAACTATCGTGCAGCGTATCCGCGGCATACAGGGTGTTCTGTAACAGGGTAGCCACGGTCATCGGACCGACGCCGCCCGGCACCGGGGTGATCCAGCCGGCGCGCTGCTGCGCGGCGTCAAACACCACATCGCCAATCAGTCCCTGTTCGGTGCGATGGATCCCGACATCGATGACGGTGGCCCCCGGTCTCACCCATTCGCCCGGCACCAGCCGCGGCTTTCCTGCGGCAACCACCAGTATTTCGGCACTGCGCACGTGCTTTTCCAGGTCCCGGGTAAAGCGGTGGCAGCAGGTCACGGTCGCGCCGGCCATCAGCAGTTCCAGTACCATGGGGCGGCCGACATGGTTGGACACGCCCACGACCACCGCCTCGCGCCCATAGTAGCTTTCACCCGTACTGTCGAGCAGGGTGATGATGCCGCGCGGTGTGCAGGACCTGAGCTGTGGCACCCGCAGGGCCAGGCAGCCAATGTTATAAGGGTGGAAGCCATCGACATCCTTGTCCGGACGGATGCGTTCGATCACGGTCTCGGGGTCGATGTGTGCGGGCAGCGGCAACTGCACCAGGATACCGTCAATTTCAGGAGCGTCGTTCAGGTCGTCGATCAGCTCCAGTAACTGCTGCTGGCTGGTGTCTTCCGGGAGGTCCCAGGAACGGGAGCGCATGCCGGATTCCTCGCAGGCACGGCGTTTGTTGCGCACGTAGATTTCGGAGGCCGGGTCGCTGCCGACCAGTAACACGGCCAGTCCCGGAGCGCGCTTGCCGGCTGCCAGCCGCTGGTCGATGCCCTGTTTGACCTGTTTGCGGATGTCTGCGGCAATGGACTTGCCATCGATGATACGGGCACTCATGGTTGCGGGATCTACTCGGCGCGAACGGGGCGGGGATTTTCGCACGCAGCGGGGTGGCGGACAAGCGAACCGGCGGGAATCTGGTATACTTTTGCCGCCTGAATCATTGACGAAGTCAGGGGGTGAACGTATTATCGCCCGCCCGGTCTGTCCTGAATCAGCACGGGAACGGGGCCAGTCTCCGGTTCGGGTAAAGTATTCGGGGTATAGCGCAGCCTGGTAGCGCGCCTGCTTTGGGAGCAGGATGTCGGGAGTTCGAATCTCTCTACCCCGACCAGTAGTGCTTGGGTGTATTCGGCCCCGGTAGCTCAGTCGGATAGAGCAACGGCCTTCTAAGCCGTGGGTCAGGGGTTCGAATCCTCTTCGGGGCGCCAATGCAGTGCGATAGCGTTGTCGCACGCAATACAGTTTGATGGCGGGCGTAGCTCAGTTGGTAGAGCCCCGGATTGTGATTCCGGTCGTCGTGGGTTCGAGTCCCATCGCTCGCCCCAGTTTCGGGGCCGTTAGCTCAGTTGGTAGAGCAGGAGACTCTTAATCTCTTGGTCGAAGGTTCGAGTCCTTCACGGCCCACCAGTAGCATGGACCATGCCCGCATGTTGTGCGGGCTTTTTATTACCCGTAATATCTTCATGGTTATGCTTGTTTTTCCATATCCGTATAATGGCTTGCCAATGTCGGGGCCCTTGTCCTGGGCGTAGAGCGAAAGTGGCGGAATTGGTAGACGCGCTGGATTTAGGTTCCTGTGGGGCAACCCGTGAGAGTTCGAGTCTCTCCTTTCGCACCAAAAACGACAAGATGTGGGTTTGTAGCGTTGCTGCAATCCTGATTATTATTATAAAACATTAACATACGAATATTCAGGTTGAGGAATTACCATGCAAGTCTCAGTTGAAACAACCAGTGGATTGGAGCGCCGCATGACGGTGCAAATACCTGCGGACCAGCTTGATGTGCAGGTGCAGAATAAACTCCAGCAGCTGGCGGGGTCGGTCAAGCTGGATGGTTTCAGGCCGGGTAAAGTGCCATTGAGTGTGGTCAAAAAACGCTATGAGACCCAGGTGCGGGAGGAGGTTGCAGGCGAATTGATTGCTTCCACCTATGAGCAGGCCCTGCAGCAGGAAAACCTGAAGCCCGCCGGTGACCCGAATATCGAACAGACCCGTAACCAGCCCGGAATGGAGCTGGAATATGTGGCGACCTTCGAGGTCTACCCGGATATAGAGGCGCCTCAACTGGCGGATATCACCATCGAGCGCATGGTGGCCGAAGTGACCGAAGGTGACGTGGATAACATGATCGACAAGCTGCGCAGGCAGCGTGGTTCGTGGACCGCGGTCGATCGCAAGGCGGAATCCGGCGATCGTCTGGAAATCGATTTCACGGGTAGCGTGGACGGCAAGCCGTTTGCGGGCAACGAGGCCAAGAATGTTCCCCTGGAACTGGGCAGCAACACGATGATTCCAGGGTTTGAAGAACAGCTTATCGGTGCCGGCAAGGGTGAGCAGCTGACCATAGAGGTGACGTTCCCGGATGATTATGCGTCCGAAGAAGTGGCTGGCAAGCCGGCAAAATTTGATGTGACCGTGCACAGCGTGTCGGCACCTGAACTACCCGAAGTCAACGAGGAGTTTGCGCGTGCTTTCGGTGTGACGGAGGGCGGTGTGGAGCAGCTGCGCGTGGAAATTCGCAAGAATATGGAACGGGAGCTGGAAGCGGCGATCAAAACCGGTGTAAAGCAGCAGGTATTCGATGCGCTGCTGGACCGGGCCAGCCTCGATGTTCCCGCGGCGCTGGTTGAAAACGAAATAGATGTACTGGTCAAGAAAGAAGATGGCGCTGCCGATGCACAGGCTGAAGATCGCGACCGCTACCGGGATGAAGCGCAGCGGCGCGTATCACTGGGGCTGCTGATATCGGAGATTATCCAGCAGAACCAGTTGCAGGTGGATCCTGACCGGGTACGGGAAACCATCGAGAAGCTGGCGGAGTCGTACGAAAACCCGGAAGAAGTAGTACAGTGGTACTACAGCAACCAGGATATGCTGGCGGGTATCCAGACACTGATCATGGAAGATACCGTGGTCGAATGGGTGACCGGCCAGGCCAGTGTCAGCGAGAAACCGACCAGTTTCGAGGAAATCATCCAGGCCTGATACAGGCTTGTGACAGAAAAGGAATGAACCAGATGTCAGACAGTAGTAGAGATGGAGCAGGAACGATACAGGCGCTGAACCTGGTTCCCATGGTCATTGAACAGACGGCGCGCGGTGAGCGCTCTTACGATATTTACTCGCGTCTGCTCAAGGAGCGCGTGGTGTTCGTGGTCGGTCCGGTCGAGGATTACATGGCCAACGTCATTGTCGCCCAGTTGCTGTTCCTGGAGTCCGAGAACCCGGACAAGGATATCCACCTGTATATCAATTCGCCCGGCGGTTCCGTGACGGCGGGCCTGGCGATCTACGACACCATGCAGTTCATCAAGGCCGACGTCAGCACCATGTGCATCGGGCAGGCAGCCAGTATGGGCGCCGTGTTGCTGGCGGGGGGGGCGAAGGGCAAGCGCTTTTGCCTGCCGCACTCCCGCATGATGATCCACCAGCCGCTGGGCGGTTTCCAGGGCCAGGCGAGCGATATCGACATTCACGCACGCGAGATCCTGCTGGTGCGGGAACGCCTCAATACCATCCTGTCGAAACACACAGGGCAGCCGCTGGAGAAGATCCAGGCCGATACCGACCGGGATAATTTCCTGGGCGCCGGGGAGTCCCGGGACTACGGGCTGATCGACGAGATCCTGGTATCGCGGAAAGAAGACGCGGAAAAGGGTTAAAAAAACCGTAGATTGCCACCGGGAACACTTGCCAGCCCGCGCCCTACGGTGTTGAATAGGAAACGGTATTGCCGGTAACAGCATGAGTGTTCAGGTGATTACGGATCTGCCGCTGATAAGGGCAGGTGAGGTACCGCGAGTCGGGGACAGCAAATGAGTAACGATCGAAACGGGAAAAGCGACGACGGGAAGCTGCTGTATTGCTCTTTCTGTGGCAAGAGCCAGCACGAGGTGCGCAAGCTGATAGCCGGCCCGTCGGTGTTTATCTGCGACGAGTGTGTCGAACTCTGTAACGACATCATCCGCGAGGAGATGCAGGAGAAGACATCCAGTGGCAGCAGCAAATTACCCAAGCCCCAGGAAGTCAATGAAGTACTGAACGAGTACGTCATCGGCCAGGCCAATGCCAAAAAGGTGCTGTCGGTTGCGGTCTACAACCACTACAAGCGCCTGGACGCCGGTGGCAAGAAGGATGAAGTGGAGCTGTCCAAGAGCAACATCCTGCTCATTGGCCCGACCGGTTGCGGCAAGACCCTGCTGGCGGAAACCCTGGCGCGCCTGTTGAACGTACCGTTCACCATTGCCGATGCGACCACGCTGACGGAAGCCGGTTACGTCGGCGAGGATGTGGAAAACATCATCCAGAAGCTGTTGCAGAAGTGTGACTATGACGTGGACAAGGCGCAGACCGGTATCGTCTATATCGACGAAATCGACAAGATTTCCCGCAAGTCGGACAACCCGTCCATAACGCGCGACGTATCCGGCGAGGGTGTGCAGCAGGCGTTGCTGAAACTCATCGAAGGCACGGTAGCGTCGGTTCCCCCGCAGGGCGGGCGCAAGCACCCGCAACAGGAATTCCTGCAGGTGGATACCTCCAACATCCTGTTCATTGTGGGCGGCGCGTTTGCGGGCCTGGAAAAGATCATCAAGGGTCGCTCCGAAAAGGGTGGCATCGGCTTTTCTGCGGAAGTAAAAGCCAAGGATGAAGAGGTCAATGTAGGTGAGGTCCTCTATGACGTGGAGCCCGAGGACCTGATCAAGTTCGGGCTGATCCCGGAATTCGTCGGTCGCCTGCCGGTGGTTGCGACCCTGGAAGAGCTCGACGAGGACGCGTTGGTCAGTATTCTGACGGAACCCAAGAACGCCCTCACCAAGCAGTATGCGAAACTGTTCGAGATGGAAGGCACTGAAATCGAGTTCCGGGAAGAGGCGCTGCGGGCCATTGCCCGGAAAGCGATGGAACGCAAGACGGGAGCACGTGGTTTGCGCACTATCATGGAGCACGTGCTGCTGGATACCATGTACGAGATTCCTTCCCTGGAAAGCGTACAGAAAGTGGTGGTGGATGAGCGCGCTATTGCCGGTGAATCAGAGCCCTACCTGGTGTATGACTCTGACCAGGACCAGCGCGCGGCCGTATCGGATTAGCCCCGTCTGTACTACTGATGCCCGCCCACCCGGGCGGGCGGACAGCCATTTGTCTATTCGCAATTAGACTATACTTCAGTTTCAGTCCCTGTTTTCCATGTACCCGTTGATACCGGGTAGCAAGTGGCTCGCTTCTTGCAGAATTCCAGGTGGGGATAAAAACCGTCATTGAAATGTCTTATGGTTGTCCCCATATAACGCCGGAGAGTGCCAGGTGCTCTCCAGACCGGAACCGGACACGAGGAACTCCCTGATGGAGCAGAACGAAAACACCCCTGAAAAAACGATCGGCTCAACGGCTGTTGTCCCGGTTTTACCGCTGCGCGACGTAGTCGTTTACCCCCACATGGTCATCCCCCTGTTCGTGGGGCGGGAGAAATCGATCCGGGCGCTGGAAGCCGCGATGGATGACGACAAGCGGATACTGCTGGTCGCCCAGAAGAGCGCGGAAGTCGATGACCCGCAGGTCGAGGATATTCATGAAATCGGTACCCTGTCGACCATCCTGCAGTTGCTCAAACTGCCGGACGGTACGGTCAAGGTGCTGGTGGAAGGTGCGGAACGCGCTGCGGTCGTGAAGTTCGAGACCACTGACGAGTTTTTCTCGGCGCGGATCGAGCACAAGGGCAGCGGTGATCACTCCGGTGAGCGCGAGGTCGAGGTATTGATGCGTTCCCTGCTGACGCTGTTCGACCAGTACGTGAAACTGAATCGCAAGGTCCCGCCGGAGATCCTGACTTCACTGTCGGGTATCGATGAGCCGGGCCGCCTGGCCGATACCATTGCCGCGCACATGGTGCTCAAGCTGGACGAGAAACAGCGCATCCTGGAAATCGAGAACATCCCTGCACGCCTGGAACACCTGATGGGTATCATCGAGGGCGAGATTGACGTGTTGCAGATCGAGAAGCGTATCCGCGGCCGCGTCAAGCAGCAGATGGAGAAGAGCCAGCGCGAGTATTACCTCAACGAACAGATGAAGGCGATCCAGAAAGAGCTGGGCGAGATGGACGATGTGCCCAACGAGACGGATGAGCTGCAGGAGAAAATTGACAAGGCGGGCATGAGCAAGGAGGCCAAAACCAAGGCCAATGCGGAACTGAACAAGCTCAAGATGATGTCGCCGATGTCCGCCGAGGCAACGGTGGTGCGTAATTACATCGACTGGCTGGTCAATGCGCCCTGGAAAAAGCGTACCAAGATCCGTCATGACCTGAGTCGTGCGGAGACGGTGCTGGATGAAGACCACTACGGCCTGGACAAGGTCAAGGAACGCATCCTGGAATACCTCGCCGTGCAGCAGCGCGTGCGCAAGCTGAAAGGGCCGATTCTGTGCCTGGTCGGGCCTCCGGGTGTCGGCAAGACCTCCCTGGGGCGCTCTATTGCGCGAGCCACCAACCGCAAGTTTACCCGCATGTCGCTGGGCGGCGTGCGTGACGAGGCAGAGATCCGCGGTCACCGGCGTACCTACATCGGTTCACTGCCGGGCAAGATCATCCAGAACCTTTCCAAGGTGGGTGTAAGAAACCCGCTGTTCCTGCTGGATGAAATCGACAAGATGTCCATGGATTTCCGCGGCGACCCTTCATCGGCCCTGCTGGAAGTGCTGGACCCGGAACAGAACAGCACCTTCGGTGACCACTACCTGGAAGTGGAGTTCGATCTTTCCGACGTCATGTTTGTCGCCACCTCGAACTCGCTGAATATTCCCGGACCCTTGCTGGACCGGATGGAAGTGATTCGTATCCCCGGTTATACCGAGGACGAGAAGGTGAACATTGCAACGCGTTACCTGCTGCAGAAGCAGATCAGGAACAACGGTCTCAAGGAAGGTGAACTGTCCATTACCGACGAATCGATTCGTGACATCGTTCGCTACTATACCCGAGAGGCCGGGGTCAGAAACCTGGAGCGTGAGATCGCCAAGATCTGCCGCAAGGTAGTCAAGGAACTGCTGCTCGACAAGGACAGCGAGAGCATCACTGTATTACCGGATACGCTGGAGAAGTACCTGGGAGTGAAACGCTTCCGTTACGGTCGCGCAGAAGAGCACGACCAGATCGGCCAGGTCACCGGCCTGGCCTGGACCGAGGTGGGTGGCGAGTTGCTCAGCATCGAGTCCACCATTGTTCCCGGCAAGGGTCGCCTGATACATACCGGGCAACTGGGCGAAGTGATGCAGGAGTCCATACAGGCCGCCACCACAGTGGTGCGCAGTCGTGCAGAGGCGCTGGGCATCGAAGAGGATTTCTACCAGAAATACGATATCCACGTGCACGTGCCGGAAGGCGCGACGCCCAAGGATGGTCCCAGTGCCGGCGTTGGCATGTGCACGACGCTGGTGTCGGCCCTGACCCGCATCCCGGTCCGCGCGGATGTGGCCATGACCGGTGAAATCACGCTGCGTGGCGAGGTGTTGCCCATTGGTGGTTTGAAGGAAAAACTGCTGGCCGCGCACCGGGGCGGCATTACCACCGTGCTGATTCCGGAAGAGAACCGCAAGGATCTCGCGGAAATCCCGGAGAATGTCAAAGACAAACTCGACATACGGCCGGTGAAATGGATCGATGAAGTGCTGGAAGTGGCGCTGCAGCATCCGCCTGTACCCCTGTCCGATGATGCCAAAACGGAAGTAAAAGCAAAGGGAAAGGGCAAGTCTGCCGGCAAGACCAAGAGCGTTAGAACGCATTAAGCCCGGGTTGCCGGGTTCGCCCCCGCAGGCGCGTAATCAGTACGTTTTACGCCGCTGCGGGGGCATTTTATTTGACGTATCCCGAGCCTGCTTGGTATAAAGCCGGGCACAGGTATGGGGGCTCCGGGCTATCCGCCTACTATTTCCGGGATCTGGTTATTTTTTCACCAGCGCCTGTACATTTTTTTATTCCACACAGTTATTACATCCAATAATCGAGGGTCGCACTCCTATGAATAAAGCTGAGTTAATTGATGCAGTCGCAAGTTCCACGGATCTTTCCAAAGCCGATGCGACCCGGGCCGTTGATGCCGTGATCGACAACATCACCGATACACTGCGCGGTGGTGATTCGGTGACCCTGGTCGGTTTCGGTACCTTTGAAGTGCGTTCGCGCGCTGCGCGCACCGGTCGTAACCCGCAGACCGGTGAAACCATCCAGATCAAGGCCTCCAGGGCCCCCGCCTTTAAGGCTGGCAAAGCCTTTAAGGATGCCGTAAACTAGCGCGCTTCCCTGGGGTGCTTAGCTCAGCTGGGAGAGCGTCGCCCTTACAAGGCGAATGTCGGGGGTTCGATCCCCTCAGCACCCACCAAGGTTTTGGAGTGGTAGTTCAGCTGGTTAGAATACCGGCCTGTCACGCCGGGGGTCGCGGGTTCGAGTCCCGTCCACTCCGCCACCTTACCGAACGGGCGTCCAGCAGGGCGCCCGTTTTTTATTGGTGCACGGTACAATCAGGTCCGGCAGACCGGGTCTGCAGATAACACGAAGTACGCAACAGGAACAAAACATCATGTTACAAGCAATGCGCGACAAGGTTATGGGGGGCCTGGGGTGGTTCATCATCGGCCTGATCATTATCACCTTTGCCCTGTTTGGTCTGGGTTCCTACCTGCAGGACAAGTCCGGCAGCTATGCCGCGAGCGTGAATGACGTAAAAATAAGCGACCGGGAACTGCAGCGGGCCTACCAGCAACAGCGCGCACAAATGGAAAAAATGATGGGTGATGCCTTCAATCCGGCATTGATCGATGAAGAACTGCTAAAGAAGCGCGCCCTGAAATCACTGGTTGAAAAGCAGTTGCTGTTGCAGGCGGCGGATGAAGCGCACATCCAGATCAGCGACCAGTTGCTGGCCGCCAGGATACACGCCATCCCGGAACTCCAGGTGGACGGGAAGTTTTCCGAGCAGCGCTACAAGGATGTCCTGTTCCGGCAGGGAAGAAGGCCCGCCGGTTTTGAAATGGCACTCCGGCAGGATATGCGGGTGGAACAGCTGGTAGCCGGTTTTACCGGGACCGTATTTGTGACCCGGGCGGAAGTGGACCGTTCCTATCGTTTGCAGAAGCAGCAGCGTGATTTCAGTTACCTGCTGATTGCATCGGAACCCCTGCAGAAAAACGTCACGGTCACTGATGAGCAGGTCGAGACCTATTACAACGAGCACAAGAATGAGTTTGTGACCCCGGAGCGCGTGCGCCTGGCCTACCTGCGCCTGAATGACGAGGGGCTGGGCAAGGGCATGGAAATCCCTGAAGACGAGTTGCAGGCTTACTACGAAGAGCGGAAACAGGCGCTCCTTACCAGGGAACAGCGGCGTGCCAGCCATATACTGATCCAGGTGGCTGCCGACGCCGACGAAAAGACGCTGAACGAGGCAAAAGCGAAGGCCGAAGACGTGCTCAGGCAGATTCGCGCCGGCGGTGACTTTGCGCAACTCGCCAAAAAATATTCGGACGACCCGGGTTCAGCCGCGCAGGGCGGAGACCTGGGGTTTTTTGCCCGTGGTGTGATGGCGCCGGAGTTTGATGAAACCGTTTTCAGTCAGAAGGTCGGTGACGTTTCCGAGCCGGTAAAGACACAGTTCGGCTTTCACATCATAAAACTCGATGAGATCCGCGGCAGCGAGATTCCGAAACTGGAAGATGTGCGTGCGGACCTGGTCAGGGAACTGAAACAACGCAAGATAGACGAACTGTACTACGAACAGCTGGAGTTGCTGACCGATGTCAGCTATGAAAACCCGGACTCCCTGGATGCCGCTGCCGAGGCGCTGGGTATGGAAGTGCAGACGACAGACTGGCTGACGGCGGACGGTGGTCCCGGTATCGGTGAGTACCCGAAAGTACTGGCTGCCGCATTCAGCGATGATGTGCTGGAAGGGGGGAACAACAGTGAGCCGATCGAGGTCGGTGGGAATGACGCGATCGTGTTGCGCGTTGAGGAGCACGAGGCAGCGCACCCGGAGGCACTGGCGGCCGTAAAGGACCGGATTATTGCTATCCTGACGCAGACCCGGGCCGCGGACCAGGCCGAGGCCGAGGGCACCGCCCTGTTGCAGAAGCTGGAGCAGGGTAGCGGGCTGGAGGAACTGGACAAGCAGGATTATATGACTTTTCACAAGGCGGAGGGAGCGGGTCGTTCCGCGCCGGGTCATAACACCGAGGTGGTGCGTGAAGTATTCAGGATGCCGCGGCTTGCAGAGGGCAAACCCCTGGACAGGGGGTTCCGGCTGAGCAACGGGGACTATGCGGTTGTGCGCCTGACCGGTGTGCATGAGCCGGATCCTGCCGCCATGTCCGAACAGGACCGCAGTGGTCTCGAACGCGCCTTTGAAAACATGCGGCGCTCACTGGCCCAGTTGGCACTGATCCGGGGCCTGCGCGCGCGTGCCGTCATTGATATCCCCGACCAGAAACCATAGAGGCTTGCCGGCGCATGGATGAAACGAACCTGGCAAGCGCTTCGCCCCGTGCGCATTAAACTCCACTGGCAGATCCTGATCGCGCTGGTACTGGCGGTCTTCGCGGGGCACCTGACCGGGACAGAGGGTACGCTGCTGGGTGTAGTGGCCTACCCGGTTTATGCGTTCATCGGTACCCTGTTCCTGAATGCGCTGAAGATGATCATCGTGCCGCTGATCATGTCCTCGATGATCACCGGTGTGGCCAGTGTCGGTGGTACGCACGGACTGGGCCGGCTGGGCGCCAAGACGCTGCTGTTCTATATCACCACCAGCCTGCTGGCGATCGTGACCGGTCTGTTGTTTGTAAACCTGTTGAACCCGGGCATTATCCAGGGCCAGCCCGCGGGGCAGGTGATGGGCCTCAGCCTGGAAGCGGCCAACCAGGTTGCCGACAAGGTCCAGGGCAAATCGGTGGCTGACCTGACCGGCGTTTTCCTGAGTATGGTGCCGCCCAATATCGTCGCCGCTGCCGCTGAAGGACAGATGCTGGGTCTGATTTTTTTCAGCCTGCTGTTCGGGTATTTCATGACCCGCATCGACAAGGACAAATGTGCCGTGCTGGAGCAGTTCTGGCAGGGGGTCGCCGATGTCATGATGGCTATCACCAATTTCATCATGAAATTCGCGCCGCTGGGTGTTTTCGGCCTGGTGGCCAAAACCGTGGCCGGTATCAGTCCCGAGCAACTCGATGAGCTGGCGGTGTCGCTGGGTACCTTTACCCTGAGCGTCCTGCTGGCGCTGGCGGTGCATGTGCTGGTCACTTTGCCGCTGATGCTGGCTTTCATCGCCAGGGTAAACCCGTGGCGCCACTACCGGGCCATGATGCCGGCGTTGCTGACTGCCTTTTCGACGGCGTCCTCTTCAGCGACGCTGCCGCTGACCATGGAGTGTGTGCAGGACAATGCGAAGGTATCCAGCCGCACGTCCAGTTTCGTGTTGCCGCTGGGTGCGACGGTCAACATGGATGGCACGGCACTGTATGAATGCGTGGCGGCGATGTTTATCGCCCAGGCCTATGGCCTCGAGCTGAGTCTCGTGACCCAGTTCACGGTGGTGCTGGTTGCGCTGTTGACGTCCATCGGTGTTGCCGGGATCCCTGCCGCGAGCCTGGTGGCGATCACCATTATTCTCACCACCATCGGACTGCCCGTGGAAGCGATTGGCCTGATACTGGCAGTAGACCGGATCCTGGACATGTTCCGGACCTCGGTAAATGTGTTCAGCGATTCCTGCGGTGCTGTACTCATCGCCAAAAGCGAAGGCGAGCAGGGAATCCTCAAGCACCCCCTGTAGGAGCGCCGGCCTTCGGCGCGAAGGATTCGGTATTATCCCAGCGGGGGCATGCCCGTGGTGTTATAGCCCGCGTCCACGTAGGTCACTTCCCCGGTGATACCCGATGCCAGGTCTGAACACAGGAAGGCGGCTGCGTTCCCCACCTCCTCGATGGTGACATTGCGACGCAGCGGTGCAGTTTCTTCCATCAGGGTCAGCATTTTTCGAAAGTTGGTGATGCCGGCCGCTGCCAGGGTCTTGATCGGTCCGGCCGAGATGGCGTTGACGCGAATACCGTCCGGTCCCAGGCTCTGTGCCATGTAGCGCACGTTGGCTTCCAGGCTGGCCTTGGCCAGTCCCATGACATTGTAGTTGGGCATAGCTTTTTCGGCGCCGTAATAACTCAGTGTCAGCAGCGAGCCATCACGCCCTTCCATCATGCGGCAACCGGACTTGGCCAGCGCCGAAAAACTGTAGGAGCTGATTTCGTGGGCCACGCGGAAGCCTTCACGGCTGACGGACTCCAGGTAGTCGCCTTCCAGCTCGGCGCGCGGTGCGAATGCCACCGAATGGACGATAATGTCCAGGCCGTCCCAGTAGTTGTCGAGGTGGTCGAAAACGGCATCGATTTCTTCGTCGCTGGAGACATCACAGGGCACGGTGATTTCGGTACCGCATTCCCCGGCCATTTTCCCCACCCGGTCGCGCAGTTTCTCGTTCTGGTAGGTGAAGGCGAGCTCGGCGCCTTCGCGCTGCATGGCCCTGGCGATTCCCCAGGCGATGGAGCGGTTGCTGGCGAGTCCGACAATAAGGGCGCGTTTGCCGCTTAACAATCCCATAGCTGCATCCAACCTCTGAAATTGGTGATTTAGTGGCGGTAAGGTACCGGAAAAACGGCCGTACGGGAAGGGCCTGTGAAACTGCCGGGGCGGGCTCTATAATGCAGCCTCATGCGTGCGCCAGGACTGTTGTTCAACCGCTCGATCCCGTTCATTAAATGGATGTTGTGTCTCGTGGCGGTTACAGCCACTGTTGCCTGCAGTGATCAGCCCTGGAACAGCCCCTATCCCCCTGAACAGGCGGGACAGAATATCCTGTATTCCTCCTTCTCGGCCCGCCCCAACCACCTGGATCCGGCGCGTTCCTACAGTTCCAATGAAGTGGTGTTTACCGGACAGATCTACGAACCACCCCTGCAGTATCATTTTCTCAAGCGCCCCTATCAGCTGGAGCCGCTCACCGCTACACAGCTGCCGGAAGCCTATTACCTGGACGCAGCCGGCCAGCGCCTGCCGGATGACGCAGCGGCTGAGGACATCGCCTACAGCGTATATGACATCACCATCCGGCCGGGTATCCGCTACCAGCCGCACCCCGCGTTCGCCAGGGACCGGCAGGGCCGTTATCGCTACCACGCGCTGCATGAACAGGACCTGGATGGCGTGAACGCGCTGGCGGATTTCAGCGCCACCGGCAGTCGTGAGCTGATTGCCGCGGATTACGTGTACCAGATAAAACGCCTTGCGCACCCGCGCCTGAACTCGCCGATATTCGGCCTGATGTCGGAGTACATCGTGGGTTTGAAAGAGTATGCAGCGACACTGGAGCGGGCGCTGGAGGAAAAGGGTACGGATCACTATCGGCTGAATCTTGCCGATTATCCGCTGGCCGGTGCCGAGGTGCTGGATCGTTACCGGTACCGCATACGGGTGAAAGGGAAGTACCCGCAGTTCCTGTACTGGCTGGCAATGCCGTTTTTTGCCCCGCTGCCGTGGGAAGCCGATGTGTTCTATTCACAGCCGGGCATGAAGGAGCGCAACATCACCCTGGACTGGTACCCGGTAGGTACCGGCCCCTACATGCTAACCGTCAATAATCCCAACCGCCAGATGGTGCTGCAGCGCAACCCGAACTTTCACGGTGAGACCTACCCGCGGGAAGGGGACCCGGGCGATGTGCAGGCCGGTTTCCTCGAAGACGCCGGTCGCCCGATGCCGTTCATCGATACCGTGATCTACAGCCTGGAGAAGGAAGCCATCCCCACCTGGAACAAGTTCCTGCAGGGCTACTATGACGTGTCCGGTGTCAGCTCCGACAGTTTTGACCAGGCGATACAGATCGGTTCCGGTGGCGACATTGCGCTGACGCCGGAGATGCAGAAAAAGGGCATACACCTCAGCACTGCTGTGTCCACCTCGATTTTTTATATGGGGTTCAATATGCTCGACCCGGTGGTCGGTGGCGACGGTAAACGCGCGCGCCTGTTGCGCCGCGCGCTGTCGATCGCCATGGACTACGAGGAATACATCTCTATTTTCCGCAATGGTCGCGGTATCGCCGCCCAGAGTCCCCTGCCGCCGGGTATATTCGGTTATGTAGAGGGCAGGGAGGGGATCAACCCTTTTGTGTATGACTGGACTCCACAGGGTCCGCGGCGCAAGCCCATCGCCGAGGCACGCCGCTTGCTGGCCGAGGCGGGATACCCGGACGGCCGGGATATCGAGACCGGCAAGCCGCTGGTGCTGTATTTTGACACCACGGGCGGTACGCCGGATTCCTCGGCGCAGCAGAACTGGCTCCGCAAACAGTTCGCCAGGCTGGACATCCAGTTGCAGATCCGCAATACGGATTACAACCGCTTCCAGGATAAAATGCTCAAAGGCACGGCGCAGATTTTCCAGTGGGGCTGGAACGCGGACTACCCGGACCCGGAAAATTTCCTGTTCCTGCTGTACGGCAAGAACGGCAAGGTCGAACACAATGGCGAGAATGCCGCCAACTATAACAACGCGGAATACGACCGGCTGTTCGAGCAGATGAAGAACATGCGTAACGGGCCGGAGCGGCAGGCCGTGATCGACCGCATGGTGGCCATCCTGCGCAGGGACGCACCCTGGATTTTCGGGTTTCACCCCAAGGATTTTGTGCTCTACCACGACTGGTACCACAACGCCAAGCCCAATCTCATGGCCAACAATACGCTCAAGTACAAGCGTATCGACCCGGCCCTGCGCGAATTGCGGCGCGAGGAATGGAATCGCCCGGTGGTCTGGCCACTGATACTGATCGTACTGGTACTGGTGGTTTCCGTACTCCCGGCCTGGATCGGCTACCGCCGGCACGAAAACCGGCGGGTGAAGGTGGTGAGCAGCTGATGTTTGCCTATATTATACGCCGGGCCCTGTATGCCATCCCCATCCTGGTGGGCGTCAACCTGCTGACCTTCGTGCTGTTCTTTGTCGTGAACAGCCCCGACGACGTGGCACGCATGCACCTGGGGATGAAACGCGTGACCCCCGAGGCCATCGAAAAGTGGAAAGAGGAGCACGGTTACAGTCGTCCCCTGTTGTACAACGCGGATGCCAGTGGCACCGGCAAGCTGACGGAGACGATTTTCTACGACAAGTCCGTGCGCCTGTTTGCCTTTGATTTCGGTTCCTCGGATGCCGGCCGGGACATCGGCGAGGATATCAGCCAGCGTATGTGGCCCAGCCTGGCCATTGCGCTGCCGACCCTGCTGATCGGTTTGCTGGTCAATATCAGTTTTTCCATGCTGCTGGCTTTCTTCCGCGGCACTTACCTGGACCTGTCGGGGGTTATGCTGTGCGTGGTGCTGATGTCCATCTCCGGACTGTTCTATATCATCGGCGGTCAGTACCTGTTCAGTAAACTGCTGCACCTGGTGCCCGTCTCCGGCTACGAGCCGGGCCTGCAGGCCTGGCGCTTTATCCTGTTACCGGTCGTCATTGGCGTGTTTTCCGGCATCGGTTCCAGCAGTCGCTGGTATCGCACCATCTTCCTGGAGGAGATCAACCGTGACTACGTGCGCACCGCGCGCGCCAAGGGCCTGCCGGAAGTCCGCCTGCTGTTCCGGCACGTGCTGAAAAATGCCCTGGTGCCGATTCTCACCGGTATTGTCGTGGTGCTGCCGCTGCTGTTCATGGGCAGCCTGATCATGGAATCCTTTTTCGGCATACCCGGGCTCGGCAGTTACACCATCGAAGCGATCCAGACCCAGGATTTTGCCATTGTGCGCGCCATGGTGTTCCTGGGTTCGGTACTGTATATCCTGGGCCTGCTGCTGACGGATATCTCCTACACCCTGGTCGACCCGAGGATACGCCTGTCATGATTCAGCCCGTATTGCTGTGGACCGATGCGCTGATCTTTGTACTGCTGGTGGTGGTGCTGGTCTTTGCCTGGGTGGCGCGTGGCAGGGAACACCTGCGGGCACCCTGGCGCGAAGTGGTACGCAGCCGTATCGCCGTGGCGTCACTGGTGGTGCTGGGCGTCTACACGGTCACCGGGCTGCTGGATTCGGTACACTACCGCAAGGCCCTGCCGACGCAGGATGGCCAGCAGGAGACCCAGTATTCAGGGGACGTGCTCAGCCTGCTCGATACTCTGCTGGGCCCCTTGCGCACCCAGGAAGAGAAAACCTACTCGGCGCCTTTTGCTACACAGCTGTATGCAAAGGAGACAGTGAGCGGTCCGGATGGCACCCAGACGCGGATGTTTCCGCGCCTGAAATACGGTGGCGCGCACCTGAGTGACCCGGCAAGCCAGAAGGGGGCTGACATCGCGCGCCGCTCTGCGCTGGCGCTGGCCGAGGCAGTGGCGGTCCTGCTGTTGTTGTACGGCTTGCTGGGCCTGCGCCTGGCGCGCAAGTGGCGCCGCTCCTGGCGGGCGGCAATGGGTACCATTGCCAGCGGGAAGGCGGAGGTCCCCTGGCGAACGGCGTTACTGACCCTGGCGGTGTTTGTGCTGTTGATTACGCTGATGATCAACCTGTCTGCCGCCTACCATGTGCTCGGCACCGACAAGGTGGGCCAGGATGTGCTGTACCAGACCATCAAGAGTATCCGTACCGGCCTGGTGATCGGCACCCTCACCACCCTGGTTATGCTGCCGTTCGCCGTGTTCCTGGGGATGATGGCCGGGTATTTCCGGGGCTGGGTGGACGATGTGATCCAGTACCTGTATACCACGCTCAACTCAATCCCGGGTGTATTGCTGATTGCCGCTGCGGTACTGATGATGCAGGTCTATATGGCCAATCATCCGGAACTGTTCGAGACCATGGCGGAACGCGCCGATCTGCGCCTGCTGTTCCTGTGCCTGATCCTGGGTATCACCAGCTGGACCGGCCTGTGCCGCCTGCTGCGCGGTGAAACCCTGAAACTGCGCGAGCTGGATTACGTGCAGGCAGCCGATGCCTTCGGTGTGTCAAAATCCAGCATCCTGCTCCGTCACCTGCTGCCGAACCTGATGCACCTGGTGATGATTGCCG
This sequence comes from Thiohalobacter sp., assembly GCA_026984515.1. Taxonomy (GTDB): domain Bacteria; phylum Pseudomonadota; class Gammaproteobacteria; order DSM-19610; family DSM-19610; genus Thiogranum. The sequence continues at coordinate 47,453 of JALSRZ010000062.1, forward strand.
TGGTGATCGATTTCAGCGGCCTGGTGCTGGCCGAGGCCGTGTTATCGTACGTTGGTGTCGGCGTCGATCCAACCACCCAGAGCTGGGGCAATATGATCAACCGTGCGCGCCTGGAGATGGCGCGCGAACCGATGGTGTGGTGGTCGCTGCTGGCGGCGTTCAGCTTCATGTTCGTGCTGGTGCTGGCGGCCAATCTGTTTTCCGATGCGGTACGGGATGCTTTCGATCCCCGCTTGCGGGCGCAACGATAAATCATGAGTGACGCACTTTTACAGGTCAGGGATCTGAGTGTCTGGATCGGTTCCGGCGCAGGCGCCATCCGCCCCGTGGACGCGGTCAGCTTCCATATCCGGCGCGGCGAGACCTTTGCACTGCTGGGAGAATCGGGTTGTGGCAAATCCATGACGGCACTGGCGCTGTTGCGCTTGTTGCCGCAGCCGGCCGGCGAGATCATTGGCGGGTCCGTGCAGTTGCACGGCGAGGAGCTGCTGGCTCTGCCGGAAACCGGTATGCGCAGCATACGCGGCGGGCGCATTGCCATGATCTTCCAGGAGCCGATGACCTCGCTGAACCCGGTAATGACCGTCGGTGCGCAGATCGCGGAAAGCCTGGAGCAGCACAAGGGGCTGCGCGGCAGCCAGGCGCAACGGCGGGTAATCGAGTTGCTGGATGATGTCGGCATCCCGGATGCCGCACGCCGCTATGGTGAGTACCCGCACCAGCTGTCCGGTGGCATGAAACAGCGCGTCATGATCGCGATCGCGCTGGCCGGTGACCCGGAGCTGCTGATTGCCGATGAACCGACCACCGCGCTGGATGTGACCATCCAGGCACAGGTACTGGACCTGATCCGGCGGTTGCAGGAAAAACGCGGTATGGCCGTGCTGCTGATCACGCACGACCTGGGTGTGGTCTCGGAAATGGCAGACCGCATTGCCGTGATGTACGCCGGTCAGCTGGTGGAGCAGGCCCCGCGCAACGTGTTCTTCGGCCATGCACAGCACCCCTACAGCGACAGGCTGTTTGCCGCCCTGCCGGACAGCAGTAAACGCACACAACGGCTTACCGTCATACCGGGCACCGTGCCGCCGCTCAATCAGACCTTCCATGGCTGCCGTTTTGCCGATCGCTGCGAGCGTGCCTGGGATACCTGCAGGAGCCAGGTTCCGGACTGGTTCGATACCGGGGTGGAACAGGGCGTGCGCTGTCATCTCGCGGATGCAACGCTGACGCCGGCGGCGGCGCAGGGAGTTGCCGGTGCCGATGAACCGGGGCCGGCTGTCCAGGCCGGTGGCGCAGGGAAGGAGACCTTGCTGAAAGTCGATGATCTGAAAGTGCACTTCCCTATCCACAGGGGATTCTTCAAGCGGGTCGTTGGCCAGGTGCGCGCCGTTGACGGCGTCAGCCTGTCGATCAACGAGGGGCAGACCCTGGCGCTGGTAGGCGAGTCCGGTTGCGGCAAGACCACCGTGGGCAAGGGTATTCTGCAACTGCTGGATACCACGGCCGGCAGCGTACGTTTCGATTCCGTCGAGCTGACACAACTCCGTGGCGAAGCGCTGCGCAGCCGGCGCTCCGATTTCCAGATTATTTTCCAGGACCCGTATTCCTCCATGAACCCGCGCATGCGTATCGTGGATATCATCGAAGAAGGCATGATCGCCCAGCGCATCGGTAGCAGTGCGCAGCAGCGCAGGCAGCGCGCGCAGGAGCTGTTGCGCCAGGTCGGACTGCGGCCCGAGCATATCCACCGCTACCCGCACGAGTTCTCCGGTGGCCAGCGCCAGCGCATCTGTATCGCGCGGGCCCTGGCCGTGGAACCGAAGCTGATCGTGTGTGACGAGCCAACCAGTGCGCTGGATGTGTCGGTACAGGCGCAGATTCTCAACCTGCTGCGCGACCTGCAACGCGAACTGGGCCTGTCCTTCCTGTTCATCACCCACGATCTGTCCGTCGTTTCCTATATCGCCGACCGGGTAGCCGTCATGTACCTGGGTCGCATCGTGGAAGAAGGCGAGGTCAGCGAGGTGCTCGAGGATCCTGCACACCCCTACACCCGGGCGCTGCTTTCCGCCGTGCCGCAGGTCAATCGTGATGAGCGGCGCGAGAAGATCCATCTGGAAGGTGATTTGCCGTCACCGTCCAGCCCGCCGCAAGGCTGCCATTTTCACCCGCGCTGTCCGCAGGCCCTGCCTGAATGCGCGCTGCGCTATCCACCGGTTACACACCCGTCGGCGACCCGCATGGTACGCTGCCACCTGGTATCCGATGCCGCCGCTGAACGCGCATGAGCAAGGCAACAAAAACACTGTACCTGGTTCGCCATGCCAAATCGTCCTGGGGTGAGCCCGGGCTTGCGGACCGGGATCGGCCCCTGAACAAACGCGGCGCCGGCGATTGCCGGGAGATGGGGCAGCGGTTGCAGCGGCGTGGCTGGATACCGGAACGGGTGTTTTCCAGTCCGGCCCGTCGGGCCATCGACACGGCACGCTGTATTGCGCGGCAGCTGCCTTACCCCGAGGCAGAGATCAGCGTGGAGGAAACCATGTACTGTGGCGGCGCCGCTGCCCTGAACGCGGTTCTGCAACGGGTCGACGAGCACCTTGCCAGCGTGATGCTGGTCGCTCACAACCCCGATATGACCGAACTGGTGAATCGGCTGTGCGGAGCCGTGATCGACGCTATGCCGACCTGTGCCGTTGCCGTGGTCCGGCTCGACACGGACTACTGGCTGGAAGCCGGCGCCGGTACCGGTGAACTGACGGATTATGATTTCCCGAAAAATACCGGTCGCTGAAAACGCGTTACCCGGCGCTTCAGAAGCGTGCCGGGCATCTGCATGGAAGTGATCCATGATCATGGCCGGAAACGCCTGCAATCCGTAGCGCATGTCAGGGAATTCCGTTGTCCGCATCGTGCTAGACTGCCGGAACTTTTTTTAAAGGGCAGGCAACAATGAACAGTACATCCTTTCATCCCCCGGTTCGCACCCTCATGGGACCAGGACCCTCCGACGTGAACCCGCGCATCCTGGAGGCCATGTCACGCCCGACCATCGGACACCTGGACCCGGCGTTCGTCGGCATGATGGACGACATGAAGGGTCTGCTGCGGTATGCCTTCCAGACCGGGTATGAACTGACCATGCCGGTTTCCGCACCGGGATCCGCCGGGATGGAGACCTGTTTTGTCAACCTGGTGGAGGCGGGTGACAAGGTGGTGGTGTGCCAGAACGGCGTATTCGGCGGCCGTATGAAAGAAAATGTCGAACGCTGTGGTGCAACGCCCGTCATGGTCGAGGACGAATGGGGCCGGGCAGTCGACTGCAACAAGGTTGAAGACGCATTGAAAGCCAACCCGGACGCGAAGGTACTGGCCTTTGTGCACGCCGAGACCTCCACCGGCGCCCTGTCGGATGCGAAAACGCTGGCTGAAATCGCGCACGCGCATGATTGCCTGATCATTGCCGACTGCGTTACATCGCTGGGTGGATCACCATTGAAGGTGTCGGCGTGGGGCCTGGACGCCGTGTACTCCGGCAGCCAGAAGTGTCTTTCCTGCACGCCGGGCCTGTCACCGGTCACGTTCAGTGAGCGCGCTGTCGAAGTGATCAAGGGACGCAAGAGCAAGGTGCAGAGCTGGTTCCTGGACCTGAACCTCGTGCTCGGCTACTGGGGCAGTGGAGGTAAGCGCGCCTACCATCACACTGCACCGGTCAATGCCCTGTATGGTTTGCACGAAGCACTGGTGCTGCTGCAGGAGGAAGGTGTCGAAGCGGCCTGGCAACGACACAGTTTCAATCACAGTGCGTTGCGCGCCGGCATCGAGGCCATGGGTCTGTCCTTTGTGGTCGATGAGGCAGACCGGTTGCCGCAACTGAATTCAGTAACGATTCCGGACGGGATCGACGATGCGAGCGTGCGGGCCAGGCTGTTGCAGGAATACAGCCTCGAAATCGGGGCGGGACTGGGACCGATGGCCGGCAGGATCTGGCGTATCGGCCTGATGGGCTTTGCCAGTAACCAGCGCAATGTGCTGCTGTGTCTGGGTGCGCTGGATGCAGTGCTGGCGGATATGGGCGCGCCGACTGCCGCGGGTGTGGCGGTTGAAGCAGCGATGAACGTGTACGCGCAGGCCTGATCGAGCCGCCAGGGCGTAAAAAAGGGGGCGGATGCCCCCTTTTTTACGCAACGTGTTTCAGCTTACTTCGGCTGTTCCCCACTGTTGGTTTCGTGGGCCGCTTCGTCCTTCTTTTCTTCAGCGGGTTTGGCCGCCGCTTTGGCGGATTCAGCTGGAGCGGCAGAGTCAGCCGGCGCAGCCGGTGTGTTCATGACGATCTTTGCGCCTTCCCGCAGTCCGCTGATGTACTGTTGCACACGCTGCTTCTGCACAAACGCCTGCAGCTGCGGTTTTACCTGCTCAAAGGAGGGCGGGGTGGCCGTGCGCGAATCATCGAGCATAATGATGTGCCAGCCGAACTGGGTCTTGACCGGTTCTTTTGTGTAGGTACCTTTTTCCAGTTTTGCAGCGGCTTCGGAGAACGGGGCGACCATCTGCTTGGGCGAGAACCAGCCCAGCTCGCCACCGCTCTTGCCGGATGGCCCGGTGGAGTTGGCCTTGGCCAGTTCAGAGAAGTCAGCGCCATTGTCCAGCTCTTTAATCAGCTTTTTGGCCGTTTCCTCGTCGTCGACCAGGATATGCCGTGCCTTGTACTCGTTGCCTTTCGGCACCTGCTCGTCGTAGAGCTTTTTGAGTTCTTCGTCGGTGATCGGGTGGTCCGTCAGGTACTGCTGTATGGCGGCCGAGGCCAGTACCGCGCGTTTCTGCTGTTCCACCTGCAGCTGGAGTCTGGTGTCTTTGCCCAGACCTTTCTTTTCAGCGCTCTGGCGCGCCAGTTCCAGGTTGATGACCTCGTTCAGGATGGTGTCACGGTTCATGGCAGCCGGGTTGCCGGGCGCGCGGGCCTGCATCTGCTGTTGATACAGCGTGAACACCGCTTCGGTGATCGGCGCACCGTTTACCGTCGCCAGTACCGGGCTGGTGTCGTTGACCGTGGCAGCAGCGGCTGAGGGCGGGGTGTTCTGTGAAGCGGTCGGCCGCTGGTCACAGGCGGCAAGCAGTCCGCTGAGTGCCAGGGCAAGGCTGAGATAACGTAGTTTCATGGTGTCTTCCTTAATCTACGGGGTTGGTGTGAATCAGGTGCCTGTTTCCCCAGGCGTGGATGCCTTGATGCTCAAGGCGTGAATTTCACTGTGCATGATGTCGTCCAGTGCGGTAAAGATCATGCGGTGGCGCTGGATCGGGTTTTTGCCCGCAAACGCAGCGGAGACGATCTCGACCACGAAATGCCCGGCGCCACCGGCGCTGGCGTGTCCGGCGTGTTTTGCGCTCTCGTCGATGATTTCCAGGGCGTCGGGTACAAAGGCGCGGTTCAGGCGCTCGCGGATCATGGCAATACGTTCTGTGCTCATCAGGGTAACACTTTCCTGAAAGGTTTAACGGTTACGCTGGCGTAGACGCCGGCGGCGACATACGGGTCGGCATTCCCCCATGCCTGCGCATCCTGCAGCGAATCGAATTCCGCCACCACCAGGCTGCCGGTAAAGCCGTCGGGTCCCGGGTCCTCGCAGTCGATGGCCGGGTGCGGACCAGCCAGCACCAGGCGCCCCTCGTCACGCAGTTGTTGCAGGCGTTTGACATGTTCGGGGCGAGCCGCCAGTCGCTGGTCGAGTGTGCCAGGATGATCCTGGCTGATAAAGGCGTACAGCATCAGGACTCTTCTTCGATTTTTTCGTGATCCTGGATATAGCGGCTGAGGTAAAAGGCCTGGCCGATGACAAACGCGAAGGTGATGCCGAGCATCCCGAACAGTTTGAAGTTGACCCAGGCCTCTTCCGAATAGGTGAACGCCACGTACAGGTTGAGCAGGCCGATGCCGGCGAAAAAGGTCACCCACATCCAGCTCAGCCGCAGCCATACCGGCCGCGGCGCCTGGATGGCGTGGCTCATCATGCGTTCCACCAGCGGCTTGTCACCGATCCAGTGGCTGGCCAGGAAAACGACCGCGAACAGCCAGTTGATCACGGTCGGCTTCCACTTGATAAAGACCGGGTCGTGCAGCACCAGGGTCAGTCCGCCAAACACCAGCAGCAGCCCGAGTGTGACCAGGTGCATTTTTTCAAAACGACGGTGCCTGAACCAGAACGCGAAGGTCTGGACGGCGGCGGCACCCATCGCCACTGCGGTCGCCACGTAGATGTCGTACATCTTGTAGGCGACAAAGAACAGCAGGATCGGGAAAAAGTCGTAAAGAAACTTCATGGTTTCAGGTTTTCGGCCATCTCTTCGTCAGTGCAGGGAGCGGTTGACGCTCCATTTCCGGTAGTACCGGTTCATTACCTCGCGTACGTGCGGCGGGTAGTTTAGCAAGTCCATCTGTTCCATGCCCTGTGTGAAAAACCCGGGGGCATCTTCCGGCAGGTGTTCCACCAGTACCGTAAAGGCTTCTTCCATGACGTCCGGCTGGTGGGTGCGGGTCGCCACAATGGCCCGGTTCAGCTGCAGGATCCGCCACGGTCGCCCCGGGCTGGATTTGTCCAGGTCCTGCCGGATGGTGGCCGCCGTGGCGTCGATGACTTCCCCCATGGCCTGGTACAGTGCCAGCAATTCGGCGGGTTCCCGGGTCTCGTTGGCAATCCGGGCCAGTGCGTCCACGACCGGGTCCAGGTGCAGCAATTCTCCGCCATGTGCTGCAATCCAGCGCGCCATGGCAATGGTAAACAGCTGCAGGGTCTCGAAAACCACTGGAAGATCAAGGTGATTGGCCCAGTGCAGCGACTGGTCGAACAATTCCAGCGCATATTCGCCCATTTCAGTGACATCCGCGGCACTGGCCTGGTTCCCGCCCGCCTGGTTCCGGCTGGCTTCCGTACGCTGCATCGCGTCGTACATCTGCTGGAAAGCCTCGCTGAGCAGCGCAGGCGTGGACGTGCCCGGGCCGGACGAATCATCCCGCAGTTGCCAGGCTTCCAGCATGTCCGCGAGGGGCTCGTCCAGCTGGTTGCGGAAGCTGGCGGCGGTGGGGTCGGGTAGATGCATGGAGCGCATGGTACCGGATCATGGCCTTTTCCGCAGGGGCAGCGCCGCGCCGGGTGCTCCGGTACAATGGTGCAGATGTGCTGCTACGATTTACACGCTCATTCGACCGCCTCCGACGGCACCCTGGCGCCGGCCGACCTGGTGGAGAAAGCCCGCGCGCTGGGTGTGGACGTGCTGGCGCTGACCGATCACGATACGCTGGACGGCATCGCGGCAGCCCGGCAGGCGGCTTCCCGGTCAGGCCTGGTGCTGGTTCCAGGGGTAGAGATATCAGTAACCTGGAACACCATGACCCTGCATGTGCTGGGCCTGGGTGTCGACCCGGACCACCCGGCCATGCTGGCGGGTCTGCGGGCGTTGCGTGTGGCGCGTGAGCAGCGCGCCATACGGATCGCCGACAAACTGGCCGGGGCGGGCGTTCCCGGGGCACTGGAGGGCGCTCGCCGGCACTGCAATGGCCGCATTCTGAGCCGCACCCACTTTGCCCATTTCCTGGTAGCCAGCGGGCGGGCGAGCTCGGTTGGTGAGGTATTCAAACACTTCCTGGTGAAAGGCAAACCGGGATACGTGCACAGCGACTGGGTGCCAATGGAGCAGGCCATCGACTGGATCCGGGCGGCCGGCGGACTGGCGGTGATTGCCCACCCGGCGCGTTACCGCCTGACGCGCAGCAAGCTCAACCGCCTGGTCGGCGCCTTTCGCGAGGCCGGCGGGCTGGGGCTGGAGGTGGTATCGGGCAGCCATAACCGGGACGAGACCCTGCACATGGCGGCGCTGAGCAGGACGCACCGCCTGTTTGCCTCCTGCGGTTCGGACTACCACGGGCCGGAAAAACCCTGGGTCGAACTGGGCCGCCTGCGCGCGCTGCCGGAAGGCTGCACGCCCATCTGGCAGGCGGACAACTGGCCGGTGGCAGCGGCGGCGTGAGCCAGTATTTCAACATTCACCCGGACAACCCGCAGCCACGCCTGATCCGGCACGCGGTGGATATAATCCGCGCAGGGGGTATTGCCGCGCTGCCCACCGACTCCAGTTACGCGCTGGCCTGTCACCTGGACGACAAGCGCGCGGTGGAGCGTATCCGCCGTATTCGCGAGCTGGACAAGAAGCACAATTTCACCCTGGTGTGCAGGGATCTTTCCGAGATCGCTCTCTATGCGCGCGTGGATAACCCGGCGTACCGGCTGCTGAAGGCAAAAACGCCCGGCGCCTACACCTTTATCCTGCGTGCCACCACCATCGTGCCGCGGCGGCTGCAGCACGCGAAACGCAAGACGGTCGGTATCCGGGTGCCGGATCACCCCATCATCAGGGACCTGCTGATTGAACACGCGCAACCGCTGATGAGCGTGACGCTGATGCTGCCGGGCAACGATTTTCCTGAAATCGATGCCGGGGAAATCCGCGCGAAGCTGGAACACCAGGTGGATCTGATCGTCGACGGCGGACATTGCGGCGTGGAACCGACTACGGTCATCGACCTGACCGGGCCGGTGCCACTGGTGACGCGGCACGGGCAAGGCCCGGTCGACGACCTCGAAGCGGGGAGCCGGGGCGAATGAACGCCGGTTTGCGAAGCGGCGGGCAACTAACGGTATACTGCGCCTGATTATGAAAGTAAGTCTTGTACAGGCAATATCGGCCTGGTTGTTGCCCGTGCTGCTGGCCGTTACCGTGCACGAAACCGCACACGGCTGGGTGGCGCGGCGCTTCGGGGATAAAACCGCCGAGATGCTGGGGCGCCTGACGCTCAACCCGATCAAGCACATCGACCCGGTCGGGACCATCCTGGTGCCTGGCCTGATGCTGCTGTTGCCGGGTGGCTTTGTGTTTGGCTGGGCCAAACCGGTGCCGGTGGACTGGCGGAATTTCAAAAATCCCAAGCAGGACATGGCCTGGGTAGCGCTGGCCGGCCCGGTTTCCAACCTGCTCATGGGACTCGCCTGGGCGCTGTGCGCAAGGATCGCCCTGGGCATGTCAGCGGATAACTGGGTGGCCTTGCCGCTGCTGTTCATGAGCGTGGCGGGCATGTTTATCAATACCCTGCTGATGATACTGAACCTGCTGCCGTTGCCGCCGCTGGATGGCGGGCGCGTGCTGACCGGCCTGTTGCCGGCGCCGCTGGCATACCGTTTTGCCCGCATCGAACCGTACGGGTTCTTTATCCTGGTGGCGCTGTTGATGACGGGGGTGCTGGGCGCCATCCTGTGGCCGTTCGTGTCCCTGTCCCTGGAGTGGCTGGCGTCCGTTTCCGGCATGAAGCCGGCCTATTTCCAGACCGTATTGTTTGCGTTGATGAGGAGCTGATTCACTTTGACGAGCGAATCCAAAAACCGTGTCCTGTCCGGGATGCGACCTACCGGCCGACTGCACCTCGGGCACTACCACGGGGTGCTGAAAAACTGGGTCAGTCTGCAACACGAATACGACTGTTTTTTCTTCGTTGCCGACTGGCATGCGCTGACCACTCACTACGAAGATCCGCAGATCATACGTTCCAGCGTAACGGACATGGTCATCGACTGGCTGGCCGCGGGCGTGAACCCGTCCAGCGCAAAACTGTTCGTGCAGTCTGATGTGCCGCAGCACGCCGAGCTGCATCTGCTGCTGTCGATGGTAACCCCGCTGGGCTGGCTGGAACGCGTGCCCAGCTACAAGGACCAGCAGGAGAAGTTGCGTGAGCGCGATCTGGCGACCTACGGCTTCCTCGGTTACCCGCTGCTGCAGAGCGCCGATATCCTGATCTACAAGGCCGGCCTGGTGCCGGTGGGTGAAGACCAGGTGGCGCATGTCGAGCTGACGCGTGAAGTGGCGCGGCGTTTCAACCACCTGTACGGGCGCGAGCCTGACTTCGAGGAACGGGCGCTGGAAGCCATCAAAAAGATGGGCAAGAAAAATGCAAAACTGTACCGGGAGGCACGTCGCAACTACCAGGAAAAGGGTGACCAGGAAGCGCTGGAGGTCGGTCGCGTACTGCTGGAAGGGCAGGGCAACCTGGCCATGGGCGACCGCGAGCGCCTGTACGGTTACCTGGAAGGCGGCGGGCGAATCATTCTGCCGGAGCCGGAGGCGCTGCTGACACCGGCCTCGAAGATGCCGGGCCTGGACGGGCAGAAGATGTCCAAGTCCTACGGCAATACCATTGCGTTACGCGACGAGCCTGCCGATATCGAGCAAAAGTTGCGCACCATGCCAACCGACCCCGCGCGAGTGCGCCTGAAAGACCCCGGCAATCCGGACAACTGCCCGGTGTTTCAGCTGCACCGGGTCTACTCGGACGACCACCGCCAGCAGTGGGTCCGGGAAGGGTGCACGACGGCCGGTATCGGTTGCCTGGACTGCAAGCAGCCGATTATCGACGCGGTGCTGGGTGAACTGGCGCCGATCCGGGAACGTGCGCGGGAATTTGAGGAAGATCCGCAGCTGGTGCGTAACATTTTGCAGGAGGGCGCTGAAGCCGCACGCGACGTCGCGGAAGAGACTATGGGTGAGGTTCGCTCTGCAATTGGTTTAAATTACTAGGGAATTTCAGGTAAATTGGTCATTGTGAGGAACGCAGTGACGCGGCAGTCTCTAGCCCGCATTTCTCACCGGGTTCCTGCTGCGGCGGCGTCATGCCGCGCTGCGCGACCGTAGCGTAGGAAGTACTTGTGAACCGCCGCAGGCGGTGCTGGAGTGCTCGCAACGACAGCGCATCAAAACGTCGCCGGGATAGCGTGGCCACGCGGCATTTCCGGCGCTGACTACGCTACGGTGTTTCTATTCTTCATGGCGGCGTTTACAATGCTGCAAACCACGTGAGCCGAGTGCATGACAGAACCCAGGACGCCTGCTGAACCAACACCGGAACAAGCTGAAATGCCCTTTGCCTTTGTGCAGGGTGAAGCAGTCACGACCCTCCCCAGGGATCTCTACATTCCACCGGATGCGCTGGAAGTCATCCTGGAAGCGTTCGAAGGTCCCCTCGACCTGTTGCTGTACCTGATCCGGCGCCAGAACCTCGATGTGCTGGATATCCCCATTGCCGATATTACCCGGCAGTACATGGAATACATCGAGCTGATGGAAGATCTCCGGCTGGAACTGGCCGCCGAGTACCTGGTCATGGCGGCCATGCTGGCGGAGATCAAGTCGCGCATGTTGCTGCCGCGTCCGGTGGATACCGACGAAGAAGAGGACCCGCGTGCCGAACTGGTGCGTCGCCTGCAGGAGTACGAGCGCTACAAGCAGGCGGCGGAAGATCTCGACGAGATCCCGCGGGTGGGTCGCGATGTTTTCCCGGTGGAAGTCGAGGCACCGGAAAAGCAGGTGGTGCGCAAGCCGCCCGAGGTAAGCCTGCATGAATTGCTGCTGGCTGCCAAAGAGGCCATGACCCGTGCCGAACTGTTTTCACACCACCACATACAGATGGAACCCCTGTCTGTGCGCGAGCGGATGTCGAAAGTGCTGGAGATGATCAACGGCGACGAGTTCACCCCGTTTACCGCCCTGTTCCAGTCGGCCGAAGGCCGCATGGGTGTCGTGGTCTCGCTGCTGTCCGTGCTGGAGCTCATCAAGGAAGCCCTGATCGTGCTGGTCCAGTCGGAGCCCTTTGCCCCTATCTACATCAAGGCGCGTTCCGGTGCCGTACTCGAAGACCGACAAGCGCTCGCCGGGGCGGGCGAGCCCTGAAGGACGGATAAAACCCGATGAGTGGATCAAGTATCAGGAAAATCATTGAAGCCGTGTTGCTCGCTGCCGGGAAGCCGCTGACGGTGGACCAGTTGCTGAACGTGTTCGCCGAAGAGGAAAAGCCCGGGCGCAGCGAGATACGGGATGCGATCAACGCCCTGCAGGAGGAGTACGAGGGGCGTTGCGTGGAGCTGGTCCAGGTGGCCAGTGGCTGGCGTATACAGGTGCGCCAGGAAATGGAACCCTGGGTGTCACGACTCACCGAAGAAAAACCGGCGCGTTACACCCGCGCGCTGCTGGAGACACTGGCGCTGGTCGCCTACCGTCAACCCATAACGCGTGGAGAAATCGAGGATATCCGTGGTGTCAGTGTCAGTACCTCGATTATGAAAACCCTGCAGGAACGTGAGTGGGTGCGGATCGTCGGGCATCGCGATGTGCCCGGTCACCCGGCCATGTATGGTACCACCCGGCAGTTTCTCGACTACTTCAACCTGAAAAGCCTGGATGAACTGCCTACGCTGATGGAACTGCGTGATTTCGATTCCATCAATGCCGAGCTGGAACTGGCGCTGCCGGGAGAATCGCTGCCCCTGCCGGACGAGGATACGGAAGAGGGTGCAGTGGCGGAAGTGTCCACGGATGTGGCCGTGGTAGTACCGGTGGGGGTCGATACACCCGACAGCAACAAGACCATTCACTGAGCCCCGCAACGGATCTATCCATTTCCCGTTCCGCAGTAGCGCTCCCCTGAGCGCGAAAACACGCCCTGATTTTCGCGCCGAAGGCCGGCGCTCCTGCTGGCAGGAAACGACAAACATTCCCGTTGCCCCGGCAAAGACAGTTACAATTCCCCCATGGAAGAACGTCTGCAAAAAGTACTGGCGCGTGCCGGCCTGGGTTCGCGCCGCCAGATCGAAGACTGGATACGGGACGGTCGTGTCGAAGTGAATGGCCGGGCCGCTGAACTCGGGCTGAAAGTCACCGGGCGGGAGCGCATCGTCGTCGATGGTCGCAGGGTGCACCTCAAGACCGAACGGCCGGCGGCAGTGGAAGTATTGCTGTACCACAAACCGGCCGGCGAGATTTGCAGCCGCAGCGACCCCGAGGGACGCCCGACCGTTTTTTCCAGCTTGCCGAAACCACAGGCCGGTCGCTGGATCAGTGTCGGGCGCCTGGACATCAATACCTCCGGTCTGCTGCTGTTTACCACCGATGGTGAACTTGCACACCGCCTGATGCACCCGGCACAGGAAGTAGAGCGCGAGTACGCGGTTCGCCTGCTGGGGGAAGTCAGCCTGCCCATGCTCGAGCGTCTTATCAAAGGCGTGCAGCTGGAAGACGGCTTTGCCCGCTTCAGCGCGATTGAAGAGTCCGGTGGCAGCGGCGCAAACCGCTGGTATCACGTCATCATCAGGGAAGGGCGCAATCGCGAAGTGCGTCGCCTGTGGGAGTCGCAGGGGGTGACCGTCAGTCGCCTGTCGCGCGTACGCTATGGCCCGATTATACTCGAGCGCAAATTACGCCCCGGACGCTACCGGCCGCTGACCGCCAGGGAGCTGAAACAGCTCTACCAGGCGGCAGGCATCAACCGTAAGGAAGATCGCAACCATGACTGAACGCAGGGAAACCGCACTGCGCTGGCGCAGAACCAAGATCATCGCGACGCTGGGTCCTGCCTCCGCTTCCTACTCCATGATCGAGGAACTGATCGCTGCGGGGATCGATGTGGTGCGAGTGAATATGTCGCACGGTGATCACCCGACGCACACCCGTACGGTACAGAGAGTGCGGCGCGCCGCCAGGCGGGCCGGGCGGCACATTGCCATCCTGCTGGACCTGTGTGGTCCCAAGATCCGGGTCGGCAACTTTGCAGGCGGCTGTATTGAACTCCGTACCGGGGAGACGGTTACGGTAAGCACTCGACGGGTGACCGGTGGCCCCGGACTTATCCCGTCGCAGTACCGCAGCCTGCACAAGGATGTGCGTGCGGGTGAAAGGATCCTGCTCGACGATGGCAAACTGGAACTGCGCGTGCGATCGGTCAAGGGCACGGAGGTCACCTGTCGCGTAATCGAGGGTGGGGTACTGTCTGACCACAAGGGTATGAACCTGCCCAACTCGGTCCTGTCCACGGCGGCGCTGACCGACAAGGATCGTACCGATGTACGGCTGGCCATCGAGCTGGGTGTGGATTTCGTGGCACTCAGTTTTGTCCGTTCGGCAAAAGATGTGCTGCAGCTGAAACGTTATATGAAACGCGCCGGGGGGAACATACCGGTCATCAGCAAGATCGAGCGCCCGGAAGCGGTCGATGCCATCGACGATATCATGGACACCTCCTACGGCATCATGATTGCGCGTGGTGACCTGGGTATCGAGCTGCCGGCAGAGAAAGTACCGTTGATACAGCGTGAGCTGATTGCAAAAGGTCGTCAGAAAGGCATACCCGTCATTGTTGCCACCCAGATGCTGGAATCCATGATGAGCAGTTCCCGGCCAACGCGCGCGGAAGTGACCGACGTGGCCGGGGCAGCCATGTTGAGTGCGGATGCGGCCATGCTGTCCGGGGAGACCGCTGCGGGCCATTTTCCCCTGCAGGCGGTGCGCATCATGGACCGGGTATTGCGCGAGGTGGAGCAGCACCAGTGGCAGGAAGGCTGCTTTGCCAGTGAGCCGATTACCGACCGCGGCAGCAAGGCGCAGGTGGTGCGCGAGTCCATGTCGCACGCAGCGGTTCAACTGGCACACGACCTGGCGGTGGAAGCCATTATTGTTCCCACCCACACCGGCAATACCGCCCGCATCATGGCATCCCACCGGCCGCTGGCGCCCACGGTCGGCGCCTGCTCGGACGAACGGGTCTGCCGGCAGATGACGTTGAACTGGGGCATCGTTCCCGTGCAGCTGGAAGCATCCAGGGAACACGACTGGCGGGCAATTTGCGAGCACATCGCGCAGCAGTGCCAGTTGGGCAGGAAAGGACGCGATGTGTTGCTGGTGTCCGGGTTCAACGACGACCCCAAACGGGACGAGCCGGTGTTGAAGTTGCTGCACCTGTAGCGGGTCTGCATGAGCACGGGCACACACCAGTACGATCTGCTCATCGTCGGCGCCGGTGTGTCGGGAAGCGCATTGCTGTATCTCACCGCGCGTTTTACCGATATCGGCAATATTGGCGTGATTGAAAAATACGCGGCACCGGCGCGCGTCAATTCGCTGTCCAGCAACAACAGCCAGACGCTGCACTGCGGCGATATTGAAACCAACTACACCCTGGAAAAAGCGCTCAAGGTGCAGCGCGCCGCACGCATGCTGGCGTCGTACTGCCTGAACCAGCCGGACCGGGATCACCTGATCTACCGGTATCCAAAGATGGTGCTGGGTGTGGGCCAACAGGAGTGCGAGCTGTTACGCGAGCGCTTCCGGGTATTCAGTCCGCATTACCCCAAGCTGCAATTACTGGATCGGAAAGCCATTGCTGCGATCGAACCGGCTGTGGTCACGACGGCGGGCGGGAAAATGCGTGAGCAAGAGCTGGTCGCGCTCGGTTCCACGGATGAGTACACCGCGGTGAATTTCGAAGCACTGTCACGCTCCTTCGTCCGGCAGGCGCAGCAGGTGGAAGGCAAACACATCGATCTTCACTACAACGAGACTGTGAAACACATCAGGATCGAGGATGACCGCTTCCTGGTGGAGACCGGCAGCACCGGTTACCAGGCGCGCGCACTGGTAGTCTGCGCCGGTGGTCACAGCCTGATGCTTGCCCAGAACCTGGGCTATGGCCTGCATTATTCCTGTCTCCCGGTAGCCGGCAGCTATTACTTCACTCCGCAGGTGCTGAACGGCAAGGTATACACAGTGCAGAATGACAAGCTGCCGTTTGCCGCGATCCACGGCGACCCGGACGTGCTGGTGCCCGGCAAAACGCGCTTCGGGCCCACGGCACTGATCCTGCCGCTGCTGGAACGCTATAACTATCATACGTTGCGCGATTTCCTGCGGGTGTTTCGTTTCGACCGGCGTGTGGCCAGGGTGTTATGGGACCTGTTCAGGGTGCCGGACATCCGTAACTACATGCTGAAAAACGTACTGTTTGAAATCCCCTTCATCCGTAAAATCCTGTTCCTGCGGGATGTGCGCAAGATTGTGCCGTCCCTGCGTTACCGGGACCTGTCGTTTGCCCGCAAGGTGGGCGGTATCCGTCCACAGCTGATCGATAAAAAACAACGCCGCCTGCTGATGGGGGAAGCAAAGATCGATACCGGCCGCGGGGCTATCTTCAATATGACGCCTTCGCCCGGTGGTACTTCCTGCCTGGAGAATGCCGAGATCGATATGCGCGCGATTGCGGGGTATCTCGATGCCGTGATCGATGAAAAGGCCCTGCGGGAAGAACTGCCCGGTGTGGATACGGAACACGGCGTCGAGGATTTCACCGGCCGCCTGCTGGATGCAGCCAGCCGCCCGATAGGCCGCTTGAAGCGACTGTTGCGCAAACTGAAAGGCTGAGCCGTCACCATGAGCATACTCTGGGAGCGCACCGCGGGTGCTACGCATTACGAGGTGCGCCAGGCGGGGCGTTCCCTGCGGCTGTATACCAACGGTGTGCTGCACAGCCAGTACAATCCCGCCCGGCCGTTGACCGGCAGTGTCTGGGACCTGCTGTTCCTGCCGGTTTTTTTCTACCCGCCCGATCACGTGCGCCGGGTGCTGGTGCTCGGTGTCGGTGGTGGTGCGGTCATACAGCAGTTACGTCGTTTTGTGCGACCCGACAGGATTGTCGGTGTCGACCTGAATGCCGTGCACCTGTCGATTGCGCGCCGTTTCTTTGCGGTGAGGGGCAGGGACGTACAGCTGGTCAGGGCCAATGCAGTGACGTGGGTGAAACAGTACCGGGGTGCACCGTTTGACCTGATTATCGACGACCTGTTCAGTGATGTGGATGGCGAACCGCAACGTGCGGTGTATGCCGACCGGGCATGGGTCGATTTGCTCCGTGGCTGTTTGTCGCGGCAGGGCATGATCGTTGCCAATTTTGCGTCGCGCCCCGAACTGATGATGTCTGCCTACCTGGATGACGGAGTGTTGCGACAGGGCTTTCATTCGGGGTTTTATCTCAGCACCGTGCAAAACTACAATGCAGTGGGGGTATTCCTGAACAAGCCGGCAACCAGCCGGCAACTGCGTGATCGTCTTCGCAAGGTAGCGCAACTCGATCCGCGCCGACGTACCGCGCGGCCGGGGTACCGCATCCGCACTCTTAAACCGGCCGGATTGCAGCATGACTGACAAGGGCAGCACACCGGACCTGCAGCGGCAAACCGCGAGGATTCACTGGCGGGAGCTGGAGCCGCATTTTGCCCGCGGTGTGGTGATTCACGTCTCGGGGGATCTCGACCTGGTGGAAGTGGCTGTCTGCTTTGCCGGTGACGAGCGGGTTGCCGTGGAAAAATGGCTGGTATCCGGACAGATCGGGCATCTCGCTACCGGGGTCGCCGGGGACTGGAGCCGCACTGCCCCCGAGCTGTGGGCGGTGGTGGTGGCGCCCTGGGTACTGGTGCAGGAGCGGTGCGTCGAACAGCACTATTGAGGCGCACATACTTATCCACAAAATCTGTGGATAAGTATGTGGATGAATCTTCGATTACGATCGCTTTCCGTGTTTTTTACCGAGCCGGCTTTAGATCGGCCAATTTTTCACCAATTTGATAAAGCATATAAAAATCAAAAATATATATGAGTTATTTAAAGATGACAAAAAGTCATATTGGTTTTGCGCTGTCATTTTCGCATATCCTGTTTTTGCTGTGCATAACCACTTGCTTATATGCAAATACAGGACGTTTCTGCAGGCGCCATGTGGAGTGCGAAGTCACTGCGGTTCCGTTAACCGGTAACCCGAGCGGATAAACGCGGGTAGCCGGTACGTTTTGAACGATGGGGGGCAACCCGGACATGGGACCGGTACCGCTGGATCAAGACCGTCTGCCGCAGGGATGCGGCAGCCGAGCGGCCATGGATGGCCTGTTTTGCGTGTCTTGATCCAGCGGTACCGGTCCCATGTCCTCACCTGTGTGCGCGTTGTAAAAGTTAGCGGGACAGCAGTGGTGCTGCAAAGTATCTTATACTCTCCGGAACCGCGGAAAGGACGCTTGCAGGATGCTGTGGAGCAAATCCTGGCCCGGTTTCCGCCACCGAAAAACAGGAATGACAGCAATGGGTGTTTCCATACGAGGCTTGATGATGGACCGTGGCGGCGTGGTGCAGGAACGCTTTGCAGTCGTCTATGCGCCGAAAAAGAAGAAACGCCTGCCGGCCAGTTGTGTCTGCCTGGTGGACAGCGAACAGGCCGCCCTGGAAGCTTCCAGCCCGGACCGGCACCGGCACGCTGCGCTGGTTGCCGGCCCGTCCACCTCCTCTGAAAGTCAGCAGTTGTACTACCTGGTGCGCTGGCTGAACTGACCATACCCGTCGCGGCCGGCCTGGCCTGGCCGCATAACACGCGTAAAAACAAAGACTTGATCCTGCGCACCGTGAGCGCTTACAGCCATTCAGTTTGGCGGATTTACGCCGATAATAAGCACATTGATATCAATCAGTTATCGTCCCATGCACGGAGGCGCCCGGTTACATCATGTTTTCGGATCGATCCAGGTACGTCATTGTCGGCGGGTTCAGCGCCGTCATGCTGCTGATGCTGACGGTTATCCTGATCGGCTATACGCAAATGACGCAGAACATGCGCCTGTCGGAGCGACTGGTAAGTAACCAGACGAAGAAGAACAATCACGTGATGCTGATGTATTCCGCCGTGCGCGAGCGCTCGGCCAGCCTGTTGCGTATGGTGGTCAGTGACGATCCGTTTGAACGGGACAACGAGTACCTTCATTTCAATGCCCTGGCGACGCAGTTTGTCGTCAATCGCGATGCCCTGTATGAGTTGCTGGAAACCAGGCGGGAAAAGGAATTTTTCCAGACCCAGCGAATGTTGACCGAAGCGTCGGCGCCGCTCCAGGACCAGGTGGCTGCGCTGCTGATCGATGATCACGATGAGGAGGCTATCGCCCTGCTTCGGGACCGGGCCATGCCCGCGCAGCAGAAAGTGCTGGTCTTCCTGCACGACATGCTGGAGTGGCAGGAGCAGGAAGTAAAACGTGCGATCGCCCGGGCCTACAGCAGTGATCGTGATACGGCCGTTGTCATGGGTTTCCTGGTGGTCGTTTCTGCGCTGATCGCGCTGGTCATCATTCGCTTCGTGGTGCGCAAGACCGACCTGGCCGAGCAGGCACTGATTGCCAAGGTCACTTTTGAGTCCATTGGTGATGCGGTGATTACCACCAACGTATCCGGCAGGATCAGTTACCTGAACCGGCGCGCGCAACAACTCACCGGCTGGGAAGAAGCAGACGTGCTGGGGCGTCCGCTGGACGAGGTGCTCCTGCTCGAAGCGGATGAGAGTCCTTCCGGGGTGGAAGACCGTTACCGGCTGCGTACCGAATCCGGTACGGAACTCTGTGTGGATATGTCCAGGGCGCCCATACGCAGCGATACCGGCCAGCAGCTTGGCACGGTGGTGATCCTGCGTGACATTACCCAGCGCAAGGAAGTCGAGGAGACCCTGCGCCGGAACGAAGAGCGTTTTGCACTGATCACGCGTGGCACCAATGACGGGATATGGGACTACAACCTGGAAACCGGCGAGATCTATTTCTCGGAGCGCTGGAAGACCATGCTGGGGTATGACGGTCACGAGTTCGGCAACAGTTTCCACGCCTGGCAATGCCTGATCCACGAGAACGACCTGGGCGCCATCCTGCACGCCTGGACCGAGTGCATGGCGGGCACAACCCAGTCCTTTTCGGTCGAGTACCGCATGATCACCAAGGAAGGAGAATGGAAGTGGGTGGAATGTCGTGGCCTGGTGCTGTTGTCCGAGCAGGGTACTCCCATCCGGCTGGCCGGTTCCCATACCGATATTTCACAACGCAAGGCTTCCGAGGAGAAGCTGTTATGGAGTTCCACGCACGACGGCCTGACCGGTCTGGTCAACCGCCATGCGTTCGAACAACGCCTGGATACGGAGTTGCGGCAGGCACGCCGGGCGGACGTGGAACACGCGCTGCTGTATGTCGACCTCGATCAGTTCAAGGTGATCAACGATACCTGCGGTCACGTGGCCGGTGACCAGTTGCTGCGGCAATTGTCGGCCCTGCTGGCGAGAAAGGTGCGGGGTTCGGATATGCTGGCGCGGCTGGGCGGGGACGAGTTTGCGGTGTTCCTGAAGGATTGCCCGGTCGCCAAGGCAGTCAGCCATGCCAACCTGATTCGTGAAGTGATTGAAGAGTACTGTTTCGTGTGGGAGAAACAGACCTTCAGGGTAGGGGCCAGTATCGGTGTGGTGGCGATCAACCGTGCCAATGCTTCCCGGGGGGAAGTGCTTTCGGCCGCGGACATGGCCTGTTATACGGCCAAGGAGCTGGGTCGAAACCGGATTCACCTGTACCAGGAAAGCGATGACCAGATGGCGCTCAGACATCGCGAGATGCACTGGGTGGCACGTATCACCCGCGCACTGCAGGACGAACGCTTTGTGCTGTATCGCCAGCCGATTATGCCGGTAGGCGGTCCGGGCAGTGCACCTTCGATGCAGGAAATCCTGGTGAGGATGCTGGATGAAAAGGGCGGAGTAGTGGCGCCCAACCTGTTTATCCCCGCAGCGGAACGCTATAATCTCATGCAGGCCATCGACCGCTGGGTGATCCGTAACCTGTTTGTGAAACTCGCCGAAGACAGCCGTAACGACTGCCTGGAAGCCGGGCTGGTCACTACCGTCAACCTGTCGGGTTGCAGTATCAACGAAGAAGGGTTTCTCGATTTTATCAAGGAACAGTTTGCGCGCTTTGCCATCGACCCGGGGTGGATCTGCTTCGAGGTAACGGAAACCGTGGCGGTCGCCAACCTGGCGCAGGCGGCGGTTTTTATCGAGGAACTGAAGGCGCTGGGTTGCCTGTTTGCACTGGATGATTTCGGCAGCGGCCTGTCATCGTTCGGTTATCTCAAGAACCTGCCGGTGGATTACCTGAAGATCGACGGCCAGTTTGTCAGGGACATGGTGGATGACCCCATCGATGCGGCGATGGTAAGCTCCATTAACCAGATCGGGCAGGTAATGGGTATGAAAACAATCGCAGAGTTTGTGGAAAACGAGGCCATCCTGGCGCGGCTGCGCGAGCTGGGTGTCGATTATGCCCAGGGCTATGGTATTGCGGGACCGGCCCCCCTGGAAGCAGCACCGTCGGAGCCGTTGCAATCAATCAGCTAGGGGCCGCCTGGCTGCGGCTGGGATTCCGTCCGTTCTTCCTGGCGGCCGGCGCCTTCGCGGTCGTCGCCATGCTGGCGTGGTTCGCGGCATACCAGCTGGAAATCGTCTTCCCTTTTTCCGGCCTGGCGGCTACCACCTGGCACGCACACGAAATGATCTACGGCTACAGCATGGCGGTCGTGGCCGGCTTCCTGTTGACCGCGGTGGGGAACTGGACCGGGCGCCCCACCCTCAGCGGTCGACCCTTGTTGCTGCTGTTCCTGTCCTGGCTGCTGGCGCGCGTGATACTGCTGTTCGGCGGCGAAGCCGGGCGTTTGCCGGCAGCCGGGTTCGACCTGCTGTTTCTCGCCGGCTTCCTGCTCGCGGTCACCGTCCCCATTGTGCGCGCCAGGCGCCGGCAGGATCTGGCCATTGTGATCAAGCTGCTGTTGCTGCTGGCCAGCAACCTGGTGTTTTTTCTCGGTGCTGCGGGGCAACTGGACAAGGGGGTATACCTGGGCCTGTACTCGGGACTGTACCTGGTGCTGGCGCTGATTTTTATGCTCAGCCGACGCGTACTGCCGTTTTTTATCGAACGCGGTGTCGGTTACCCGGTCGAGTTGCGTAATAACCGTTGGCTGGATATCGGCAGCCTGGTGTTGTTTGCCGCTTTCTGGATTGCCGACCTGGCCTGGCCAAACGGCCCGGTCGTTGCCGTGCTGGCCGGTGGCCTGTTGGTACTGCACCTGTGGCGCTGGCTGGGCTGGTATACCCCTGGTATCTGGAAGAAACCGCTGTTGTGGAGTCTGTACCTGGCGTACGCAGCCATCATCGCCGGGTTTGCGCTGAAGGCCGCGGTAGTTGCCGCGGGCATTTCTCCCTACCTGGCATTGCACGCATTCGCTGTGGGGGGTATCGGTATGATGACCCTGGGGATGATGACGCGCGTGGCGCTGGGACATACCGGCAGGAATGTATTCGAGCCACCGCCGGCACTGGCGTGGATCTTCGCCCTGCTGGGCGGTGCTGCGCTGGTGCGTGTGCTGCTGCCCATGCTGGATGCGGCGCATTACGGGCTGTGGATCGGCCTGTCGCAGTGCTTGTGGATAGCCGCCTTCCTGGCGTATTTTCTGATGTACTTCCCGGTACTGACGCGAGCGCGGGTGGATGGACAGCCGGGCTAGCCCGCATTTCTCACCGACTTCCTGCTGCGGCGGCGTCATGCCGCGCGCTAAGCGGCGTTCACTCGGTCGGGCTGCTCGACATAGTGTCGACTATGC
>JALSRZ010000063.1 GCA_026984515.1 Thiohalobacter sp.
CACGATGTCGAGCAGCCCGACCGAGTGAACGCCGCTTAGCGCGCGGCATGACGCCGCCGCAGCAGGAAGTCGGTGAGAAATGCGGGCTAGGTCGGGCTATCCGGACATGGAAATGTTCAAAAGCCTGCCTCGGCAGTAGACCGGATCAGGCCCTGGTCACGTAGCGACGTAATCCGGCGTCAGTCCTACTTGACCACTTCATCGATCACGATCTGCACCGTCTCTTTCTGCCCGGGCGTAACCGGGCTCCGGATGCCCTGCAGGTCGCCGCTCTGTGCAATGGCCTGACCGGTTTTCGATATCCGCGCGCCCAGTGTGACCTGCGGGAAACGGGACAGCACCATCGCCGGTGACATGGCCATGGAATCGTCCAGCGTCACGCTGAGCGGCAGGTCACTGACCTTTTTGCGGGCGATGGCCAGTGGCATGCGCGGACCACTGACAGCGCGCGCATAGATGAACACCGTATCATCGGGTGCCGCCTTGTCGGCAAGTTCCGCATCCAGTGTGACGCTGACCTTGATGCCGGCACCGCCGTTTGCAGCAGCCTTCGCTGCAGCCGGTGGGCTGGTCGCTGTTGAAGCCGGATTACCGGTATCGACACCCATCCGGGCGCGCGCCATCTGTATCTGCTGGTTGATGGCGGCGGCGTCTTCAGCATTGCCTGGTGGCAGTTGCTGCGCCACCTGTTGCCAGTCTTCGATCGCGCCACGGTTGTCGCCGTGCTGGTATTTCCAGTGTCCCATCAGCCACAGGCCTTTCAGGTTATCCGGTTGCTTTTGCAGGGCGGTCTTCAACAGCTGCCCGACCTCGTCGCTGAATTCACCGCCGTTGGCGGAGACCAGCATGTCTGCATAGTCGATCAGCAGCTCGGGCTGGTCACCGGCCAGCCGCCGTGCCTGCTTGTAGGCATTCGCGGCTTCCTGGAAGCGTTGCATGCTGCCATAGGCGCGTGCCAGCAGCAGCCAGCCTTCCAGGTTGTCGGGCTGTTCGCTCAGGCGTTGCGCAAGTTTGGCGACCACTACCTTGATGTCGTGCGGCGGCGCGGCACCATTGCCGGTGTTTGCCTGTTGTACCGGGCCCGATTCGATCTTGTCCAGCAGTTCACCCGCGCCCAGCTGCTGGTACAGCACAATGGCCAGTAAGGGGATGAGGGGCACAAACAGGGCTACTGCCCAGCGCCCGCTGTTGACGGTCCGGTCGTTCGGCGTATCTTCCCTGTCCAGTTCGTCCAGCAGCTCGCGTTCCAGATCGTGGCGCGCTGCGGTATAGGCCGCCTGGTCGAGTTTGCCCGACTCCAGGTCGGACTGCAGTTCGGCAAGTTGTTCCCTGACGACCGCGGTATTCAACTGGTCCCGGTCTACCTGCGAGCGTTTCCGGCTGCGTAGCAGTGGCGGAACGGTGAATGCCAGCGCGAGTAATGCCATGGCGATTGCCAGCGGCCAGAAGCTAGTCATCTGTGTCGTATTCCTTGGTCAAATTGCAGGAGCGGGCAAGCCCGCTCCTGCATGGGATTTCTTTGTCATCCTGGGGAGCATTATTCTTTGTCAGGCTTTTCAGTGCCGAGCACCTGTTTCAGGCGTTCCTGCTCTTCGGTGGAAAAGCCGGAATCGGCCTGTTTGCTGCGGCGTTTCAGGGTGCGCAGTAGTACCAGCAGGCCGATGGCCAGTAACGCGAAAGGACCGTACCAGAGTATGTAGGTCGATGGCTTGACCGGCGGATTGTAGAGCACGAAATCACCATAGCGGGCGACCAGGAAGGCCTTGACCTCCTTATCGCTCTTGCCCTGGTCCATCAGTTCCCAGACTTCACGCCGCAGGTCGTGGGCCAGTGCGGCTTCCGAGTCCGCCAGCGACTGGTTCTGGCAGACCAGGCAACGCAGCTGTGCAATCAGGTTCTTGTAGCGGTCTTCATTGACGTTACCGCTGAAGTCGAAAGCTTCCAGACCGGCAGCCATCGCGCCGCTGAAAACGGTGAGCAAAGTTGCCAGCAGCAACACACGCCTGATCATCATCCATCTTCCTCCTGTAACTGTTTGAGTAACGGCAACAGTTCGTGCTGGATGGAGTCGGAGGTCAGGGGGCCGATGATCTTGTGGCGGATAACCCCCTTTTTGTCGACCACAAATGTTTCCGGTGTGCCGTACACGCCCCAGTCGATGCCGGTGCGGCCTTCCGCGTCGAACGCGTTCGCCAGGTAGGGATCACCGAACATCTGCAGCCAGCGTTTGGCTGCGGCACGTTCGTCCTTGTAATTCAGCCCGTAAATACGGACGCCCTGTTTTGCCAGCTGCATCAGCAGGGGATGTTCCTGGCGGCAGGCGACACACCAGGTGGCCCACACGTTGAACAGGGTAACCTCTCCCCTGAAGTTGCTGTCGCTGATCTGCGTGTCCGGGTGCTGCAACAGTGGCAGGGAAAAGGCCGGGGCGGGCTTGTCGATCAGTGGTGAGGGTACGAGTTTCGGGTCCAGGCTCAGGCCCTTGTACAACAGACCGGCGAGTGCGACAAACGCCACCAGCGGAGCGAGGTAACGAACAAAACGCGGCATCAGGCATGAACCTCCGCGCTTGCTGTCCCGGTGGCGGTACGTGAACCGCGCAAGCTGGCCAGGACACGCATCCGGTAGCGCGGGTCAGAGGCTGCCAGCAGACCGCCGATGGCGATCAGGATGCCACCCAGCCAGATCCAGCGCACAAAGGGCTTGTAGTACAGGCGTACCGCCCAGTCACCATTGTCCAGTGGTTCGCCCAGCGAAACATAGATATCGCGCGCGAACCCGGCGTCGATACCGGCCTCCGTCATGGGGCGTGACTGGACCAGGTAGGTGCGTTTTTCCGGGTGCAGGACGGTGATTTCCCTGCCGTCCCTGAATACGCGTATGGTGCCGATCTGGGCAGAGTAGTTGGGACCCTTGTGGGGGACCGCACCGTCGAACCGGAACCGGTAGTCATTGAGCTGGATTTCCTGCCCGGGACTCATGCGCACGTCTTTTTCGATATCGTACTGGGTAACGAAAGTGACGCCGATCACGAACACGGCGATACCGGTATGGGCTACCCACATACCGTAATAGGACCGACCGCCGCGGCTGGCAATGTCGGCCAGCAAGCCGCCAATACCGGGCCTGTTTTTCAGTCGTTGTTTCAGGCTGGTCAGCAGGGTGGTCAACAGCCATACCGACAGTGCGACCGCCAGGCCCGCAGACAGTGATCCTTCACGCACCGGCAGCGCCATGACCAGGCCGGCCACGACGCTGATGCCCAGCGCCAGGCGCAGGCTGCGCAGCAGCGCGGCCGGGTCCTGCTGTTTCCAGCGTGTCAGCGGCGCAGCGCCCATCAGTACGATCAGCGGGGGTGTGAACATCACGAACATGCTGGTGAACCAGGGGAAGCCGACCGAAATCTTGCCCCACTGGAACGCGTCGTACAGCAGCGGCGCCAGGGTGCCCAGCAGCACCAGGGCAGTGATGACCAGTAGCAGCAGGTTGTTGCCCAGCAGCAGGCTTTCCCGGGACAGGTTGGCGAAGCCGCCGCCGCGGGAGATGCCCGGTGCGCGCAGTGCGTACAGGAACAGCGATCCGCCGATCACCAGTAGCAGGAACATCAGGATGAACAGGCCGCGCGCCGGGTCCGCGGCAAACGAGTGCACCGAGGTCAGCACCCCGGAACGCACCAGGAAGGTGCCCAGCAGGCTGAGCGAAAAGGCCAGCAGCGCCAGTAGCACGGTCCAGCGCTTGAAAGCGCCGCGCTTCTCGGTGACCGCCAGTGAATGAATCAGCGCCGTGCCCGCCAGCCAGGGCATGAACGAGGCGTTTTCCACCGGGTCCCAGAACCACCAGCCGCCCCAGCCCAGCTCGTAGTAGGCCCACCAGCTGCCGAGCGTGATACCGATGGTCAGGAATACCCAGGCGACCAGCGTCCAGGGGCGCGACCAGCGTGCCCAGGCGCTGTCCAGCCGGCCGCCGATCAGTGCGGCGATGGCAAAACTGAACGCCACTGACATGCCGACGTAGCCCATGTACAACATGGGCGGGTGTACCGCGAGCCCGAAATCCTGCAGCAGCGGGTTGAGGTCACCGCCCTGCACGGGGACCGGGAACAGGCGTTCAAAGGGGTTCGAGGTGAACAGCAGGAAAGACAGGAAGCCGATGCTGATCATGCCCATTACAGACAGTACGCGCGCTACCACTTCGTCCGGCAGATTGCGGGTCAGCGAGGCGACGGCCACGGTCCAGCCAGACAGGATCAGCACCCACAGCAGCAGTGATCCTTCGTGTGCACCCCACACCGCGGAGATTTTATAGATGGTCGGCAGCTCGGTATTGCCGTGCTGGGCGACATACAGCACCGAGAAGTCGTTTACCAGGAACGCGTGTGTGAGGATGCCAAACGACAGTGACAGGAATACGAACTGGCCCCATGCCACCGGCCGCGCCAGTGCGACCCAGTCCGGTGTGCGGTTCAGGCTGCCGACCAGCGGGAAGATGGCCTGGATGATAGCCATGCACAGCGCCAGTATCAGTGCGAAATGACCGAGTTCCGGGATCATGGTGCACCCGTGCCCGCGGCTGGTGTGGTGGCTGCGTTGTGGGCGTCCTTGAGCGAGGCGGCCACTTCCGGCGGCATATAGTTTTCATCGTGCTTGGCCAGCACTTCATCGGCAATGAAAACCCCGTTCTCGTTCAGCTTCCCGTGGGCCACGATACCCTGGCCCTCGCGGAACAGGTCAGGCAGGATGCCGGTGTATTGTACGGTGACGGTTTTTACGTTGTCGGTCACATCAAAACGAGTGGTTAGCCCATCGGGTTGTCGCTGTACACTGCCGGTAGTGACCAGACCGCCGAGGCGGAAAGGGTGGTCGGGCGGAGCATCGCCGGCCATGACCTCGCTGGGTGCATAGAAGAACATCAGGTTCTGGTTGAAGGCGTTGAGGGCAAAGGCCACGGCGATGGCAACGCCAGTAACCATCAGGCCGATCAGGATCAGGCGTTTCTTGCGTACCGGGTTCATGGTTACGGCCTCCTGGACCGTTGTTCGCGGCGCGCCAGTTCGCGCAGCAGCCGCTTTTTGAGCAGGATGGGTGACAGCAGGTTGCCCAGCAGGACGACCAGCGCTATGCCGTAGGACATCCAGACGTAGAAGGCATAGCCTCCCATGTGAAAAAATTCGCTCATGATGATGCCCTGACCAGTTCCTTCACCCAGCCACTGTTACGTTCGCGCTGCAGGATTTCGCAGCGGGCACGCATCAAGACCACCACGGCGTAAAAAAGTTTAAAGGCCACTGCCATCAGCAGCAGTGGAATCAGCATTCTGAGGTCGATGGAGGGGGCGTCGAACTTGGTGACTGTCGGCCCCTGGTGCAGGGTGTTCCACCATTCCACCGAGTAGTGAATGATAGGGATGTTGACTACGCCGACCAGTGCCAGTATGGAGGTCGCGCGTGCTGCCGTGCGCTTGTCTTCCACCGCGTTGTACAGCGCAATCACGCCCAGGTACAGGAACAGCAGGATCAGTTCCGAGGTCAGGCGCGCGTCCCACACCCACCAGGCGCCCCACATCGGTTTGCCCCAGATTGACCCGGTGACCAGCGCCAGGAAAGTAAACGAAGCCCCCACGTGGGCGCTGCTGATGGCCATCACTTCGGCCAGCTTGATATGCCAGATCAGCCCGATGGCGCCGGCGGTGGCCATGACCATGTAGATAAAAAGCGACATCCAGGCCGCGGGCACGTGCACGAACATGATGCGGTAGCTGTCGCCCTGCTGGTAGTCGGTGGGCGCTACCAGCAGGCCGTCGTACAGGCCCGCCAGCATGAAGCCCAGGCAGGCCACCCCCAGCCAGGGGATCAGTTTGCCCGCGAACTGGTAGAAATACTTGGGCGAGGCCATTCGGTGAAAGAATTTCAACATGTGCTAGCTCAGACTGATGCGCAGGGCCGCTGCCGTGGCGGCGGGTGACAGGCTGACCGCCAGCACCAGCAGCGCGGTCAGCAGTGACAAATGGGCTTCCACCGGCAGGCCGGCGCCGCTGGTCGCGACCGCGTTGGCGGCGAAAATCAGCACCGGAATATACAGCGGCAGCACCAGCAGTGACAGAATCATACCACCCTTGCGCAGGCCAACGGTCAAAGCCACCCCGATGGTGCCGATCAGGCTCAGTACCGGGGTGCCCAGCGCCAGGGTTACCAATAAGGTACGGATGGCCGCACCCGGCAGGTCCAGCAGCACGCCCAGCAGCGGTGCCACTACCAACAGCGGCAGCCCGGTGATCAGCCAGTGCGCAAAAACCTTGGCAATCATAAGGATTGAAAGCGGGTGCGGGCTCAGCAGCAATTGTTCGAGCGAGCCGTCATCAAAATCCGAACGGAATATCATATCCAGAGACAGCAGGGCGGCCAGCAGGGCCGCCACCCAGATAATGCCCGGGCCGACCTCGCGCAGCAGGGTCGGGTCCGCGCCGATGCCGAGCGGAAACAGGGCCGTGACCAGCACGAAAAACAGCAGCGGGTTGATCATTTCCGAGCGGCGCCGGTAGGCCAGCGTCAGGTCGCGCCGGAGCAGGATCATAAAAGCCTGGCTGAGATTGGCAGTAGTCATGCAGAGCGTTCGGAAAGGTTGATGCGTGTGATATCAGCGTTACCCAGCCTGACCGGGTGGTGCGAAGTAACCGCTAGCATACCACCCTTTGCCAGGTGGTTTGTGATCAGCTCCTCAACCATAGCGATTCCGTGGGTATCCAGCGACGTAAAGGGCTCGTCCAGAATCCACAATATCGAGCGGGTAACCAGCAGGCGCGCCAGCGCCAGGCGCCGTTTCTGTCCGGCCGACAGGTTGATGGCCTGGATATCGTCGTAGCCGCCCAGTTCCATCTGTTCCAGCGCCGCTGACAGGCTGATACCCGAGGGTGAACCAAGGCTGCGCGCGAAGCCCAGGTTTTCCGCCGCGGTCAGTTCCAGCTTGATGCCATCCTTGTGACCGATGTAGGCGGTGGATGCGTTATAGCCGGTGGCCAGTCGGTAGATGTTGCCGCCGTTCCAGGTAATGCTGCCGGTTTCCGGCATACGGATACCGCACAGTATGCGCAGCAGGGAGGTTTTCCCGCTGCCGTTACGGCCCTCGATCAGCAGCACCTGGGCCGGGCCGAGGTCGAACGACAGGTCAGTAAAAAGCGCCCGGTCGTCACGGATACAGGTCAGTTCGCGCGCCTCGAGCGCGGCGACCGGGTAGTTATCGGTCATCTGCGGGGGTTCGTGTGTAATCTGCAATAGTCATGGGGTATTATCGCGCTGGAAGCTTTTGATCAATCCGTCATTCCGGCGCAGGCCGGGGTTCCGTGTTTTCAAGCGAATGGATTCATGCCTGCGCCGGAATGACGGTATACAGGAACTGATCAGAGGTCCCTTTAGAACAAGTCTAACCGATGTATTGGCAGCGGTCGAACCCGGGAAGGCGGATCCTGACCCGTATCGGGTTTTTGATCCCCTCGTGGTGTGGGTTGAAACATATGACAAGAGTCCAGACAAAAATGGCGTCCGCGGTAGTGCCGCTGTTTCTGCTGGCAGCCGGCGTGCACGCTGCGCAGGCGGATTCCGCCGCCAGCGACTATCAGAATCAAATCGGACCGTCGGACTCACCGGCCGGTGCCGCCGCGAGTAACACCGGAAAAAGGCAGGGGCAGAAGGAGGACATTCTGGATCGGGCCTTTACGCCCTTTGATGACGCGGTATCCGATATCAACCGGACGATCAACAAAAAAGGTGACGACAAGGCTGGCGATCCTGGCAACTGAATGGACGACCGTTATCAACTGAAACTTGCGGCGGCCGGCACGGACGGTTTGCAGATAACGCTGGCCGGTAGCTGGGAAACGCATCATGTCTTGCCCGAAACTACCCGGCTTGAAGGCTGGCTGGAAGGTCACCCGGGTATCCAGCAGATCAGTTTTGACAGCACGGCCATAACCGCCTGGGACAGTGCGCTGCTGACCTTCCTGGTGCGTGTTACCGCACTTGCTGATAAAAACGCGATCCGGCTGGACCAGTCCGGGCTGCCCGACGGCGTGCAGCGATGGTATCCTGTTGATTGTGATTGGCAACAGCTATCATGACGGCATATTTTCAATATGCTCGGAATCTGAGTTGAAGCATGTCTGCGTCGGCCAGTTTCCGGGGCGTGAAAATCGGTCAGGTACCGGCAGGGCTCATCCGATAACTGTTCAGAACAGAGAGCGTAAAATGACTATCAGATTCCTGGGCGCGATATCCCTTGTACTCGCCATGCTGCTGCAGACCGGTTGCGCAACCGTAAAGGATGCGGAAGCCAAACGTGGCACGGGCAGGGTGGAAGTCTACGACCTTCCAAAAATGACGGTCTGGAACCGTATGCTGGAAGTGCTGGGTACGACCAGCCTCGACATCGTGAAGAAAGACGAGAGCGATGGCAAGATACTGGCCAGGCGAAAACTGAGCTGGTTCAGTTTTGGTGAAAATGTCGCAATCTATATCGAGCCGGTAAAAAGTGGCGCGGCTACACGGGTGGAAGTGGTCAACGTGAAGCGGGTTGAATCAAACAAGAACACGCTGGACTGGGAGACCCGGATATTCACCAAGCTGGACAGGGCATTGAAGGAACACTGATCGATCGGGACTACGCAGGTCAGGTCAGGCGCAAGGCGCCGTAAGCCGACGGTTGTCAGTCGGCAAGCTGGTAGCGTACCGGCAGCACCAGGTCCATCCCGTTGCCTTCCAGCCACTGGGCCGCGCGGGGAATCCCGCGCAGCTCTGCGACGTTCCTGAGCGCGGCCCGGTCCAGCAGGGTGTACCCGGAGGACTTGACCAGGCGGATGCGCGTCAGATCGCCGTCGGCGGCAACGTGCAGGCCAACATTTACGCGCCCCTGCCAGCCCCGCCGGCGCGCCAGCGGCGGGTAGTCGAAATGCGGCAGCAGGGCTTCCAGCAGGGCGCGCCGGGTCTTGCGGTATCTTGCGGCGCTGGTGAGTTCGTGCCGTCCGTGACTGGTTGAGCCGCTGCGTGCGCCGAGCTGTTTGCGTTGCGTGCGTGACGGCGCTTCCTTTACGATATCCCTTTTCGTGTTTGGGAAGTGCTGGTTAATTCGTTTTCCGTCATTCCGGCGTATTTCGGAATCCAGTGGTTTCAACGTGCTGGATACCGGCATACGCCGGTATGACGAACTGATGAGAGGTCCCTTTGTATTACCGGACAATCCGGTCGCAGTGTGCAGCCGGTTTGCCGGCCTTGTCTGCGCCGCTGTCGCTGATTGTTGCGACTGTTTGACTGTTACTGTCGCGGCAGCAGGAACTGATTCCGTGGTGTCTGTTGCCAGATTCGAGGTCCGTGCCGGAACAGTCTGCTCAGCACTGCGACGCTCGTTCGCGGCATCGCCATGGCGCGCCAGCAGGGTGACCTGGAAGGTGCTGTGTGCTGACGGACCAGCCGGTGCCTTGCCCTGCCACAGGACCACCAGCAGCGCGTGCAGCAGCAGGGAGCCCGCTACAAAATAAGCCAGAAGAGGGTGTGAAGGCGGTGCGCTGTTGCGTATGGCTGGCTTGACAGGGTGCATACAGGGAGTCTACAGCGTTAACTCGGCACCGGCGATCATGCCGCGGTCGGATGCCTGGAAACCGTCTGCGGGTTCGTAGTGCTCGTCGGTCACATTTTCCACCCGTCCGAAAATCCGCCAGCGTTTACTGATGGCGTACTCCGCCGCGATATCGAGCACGGTGTAATCATCCCCCTTGATGGTTGCTCCCGTTTCCCTGGAGATGTCGTTGTAGTCAGAGACGTAATTGACGCTCAGGTTGATACTGGCCTTTGCGGTTGGCTGATACTGCACATCAAGATCCGCCTTGTGTTTGGGGCGACGCAACAGCTTTTCACCGGTTTTGTCGTCCTCTGCATCGGTGTAGGTGTAGTTCGCGTTTACCGACAGCGATTGCAGCAGCTGCGTATGAATAAAGGATTCGATACCTTTTATGTCAGCCTTGTCGATGTTTTCGTAGGTGCTGTTGAACGACGGGTCGAATACCACCTGCATAAGGTCGTCGATATTGCTCTTGAAGTAAGTCACTCCGAGGTTGATGCGCTCATTCCATAACGGCTGTTCGAATCCTGCCTCCCAGCCGAAGCTTTCTTCCGGATCGAGATTCGGGTTGCCGCGATAGAAGGAGCCGAAATTATTGGGTGTGAAACCGTCGGTCTGGAACAGGGTGGGGGCCTTGAAGCCGGTAGCGATACTGCCCTTGATGCGTGTGCCGGTTTTGCGGTGCACGTAGACCGGTGCAATGCGGTAGGTGACTTCGGAGCCGAAGCCGTCGTGCTTGTCGTAGCGGCCGCCGATGGTACCGAAAAAGCGTCCGCCGTAGCTGAACTGGTCCTGCACGTAGACGGCATTGTTGCGCGCGTCCGCATCGCTTTCCTCGCCGACCACGAAGCCGCCAAAATCCGAAAATCCGCCCGAATCCATGTTCTCTTTTTCGGTTTCAAGGCCTAATGTAAATGTATGTGAATCAGAAAGATATAAATCATTCTTTAATTCAAATTTAAGTTTGTTTCCCTCGAATCGGGTGCGGGTCAGTGTCTCGTTGGGGGACTGGCGGTTATTTCGGTTCTTGCGGTCGAAGTCCGTGTAGGAGGTGGCGAAGGTCGCCTCCCATAAACCGTCCAGCAGTTGCGCTTTGGCTTCGCCGCGCAGCAGGTACTCGGTCTGGTCGAGCCTGGCATCACGGTCCTCGGTGGTACCAAAGCCGAAGCTTTCCAGTTCCGGGTCCAGCCTGCTTTCGCTGTCGATGTAGCGGCCGGAGAAAGTCAGCGCCAGTGTGTCACTGACTGCCATTCCCAGCCTGGTCGAAGTAGTCCAGTTCTTGTAATTATCATCCTCGGCCGGGACGCCGTTGCGCAGCCTGGACGGCGTGACCGAATCCGCGTCGGTATCGATGTGCGTGACGCCGAAAGAATAGTCTATGGCGTCATTCGCGCCGGCGACAGATGCCTGCTGGTTGAACGTGTTGTCGGATCCCCCCTCGGCTTTTGCCGCACCGTGCAGCTTGCCGGCACCGCGGCGCGTAGTGATCTGTATCACACCGCCAATGGCATCGGAACCGTACAGCGTGCTCTGCGGACCGCGTACCACTTCGATGCGCTCGATGTTATCCAGCCACAGGTTGGAAAAATCCACCGCGCCATTGGGCGAGCTGGGATCAGAGGCTTCGATGCCGTCGATCAGTACCAGCGTATGGTTCGAGTTGGCGCCGCGCATGAATACCGACGTCTGCTGACCCGGGCCACCCGACTGGACGACGTGCAGGCCCGGCACGGAACGCAGCGCCTGCGGTACGCTGCGAAACTGTTTGCGCTGGATATCGGCCGCGGTGATCACCGTTACCGAACTGGCCAGCTCGCCGCGCGGTGTGGCCAGCCGCGTGGCGGTGACCACCAGATCGTCCATTTCACCGGCGGCAGGTGGTGGTTCTGCCATGACCGGTGTGGCGACCATGCCGGTCATGGAAAGGGATGAGACGACGGCTCGCAGAGAGCGGCCGGAGGTGCAGCACAGGCGCCTGACAGGATTTCGCACAGAACTTCTCCAGGGTTTTATCGGGACACATCCCCCGTGTGTCCCGGGTGTGCGGGGGGGCGGGTACAGGGCAGCGCGCGGCATGCAGCGAGCAGCGCTTGCTGCTGTCGGTTCCGGCGTGTATCTGCATCGAAGTGTCACCCCACGCGACACCGTATCGATTACGGTTAACTTCACAGCAGGGTCGGTCTCCGGACTCATGAGTGGCGCGATGCCGGACAAACCGCCTTCCCACGCCGCTGGCGCAGTGGCTGCCTGGTCCATCCTGCGGAACGAATCGGCTGATTCTTTCCGCGCTCATTCACCGTTGCGGGGGCAGTGCCGGGATGGACGGGGCGATGGCCCGCGTCGCACCGGCTTCCCGATTAACTCCCCGGACGAACGTCCCGGGAGCACCCGCTGCGTGAGGGGGGCACCTTAGCCGCTCGGGCTTCCGGCTGTCAATGGGAGCCGGGTACGGTGCCGGGCTTCTGCCGTGGCGGGACGGGAGCTCCCGGTCAGTCCCGCGCTTTCTCCGCGAGCGCGGCGCGCAGGGTATTCAGCCGTTCACGGTAGGCCTGTGGGTCGCCGTAGTCCGCATACGCGCTCACCCGTGCATGGGGGTCACGAATGCGTCGTGCATGTTTGATCGGGCACCAGAACTGTTCGGTACGGGCTGCGACTTCCCGCGTATAGGCGATGACGCCGTTGGCATAACCGCAGAACATGCAATTGAATTTTTCGATAATATTCAGGTAGGCGAGGTACTGGCGGTCAATGACAATAAAGTCTGAACGCGATACGCGCGGGATGACGTAGGCCCGGAAACACACCTGTTGGTAGAATGTAACGGTTGCGTCCAGCAACGCAAAGGGGACGATCAGGCTGTAGATGACCGGGGCAGTGAGTACATGCCGCAGCCGGGCCTCAAGCAGGTAGTGCCACAGGCCGGTACGCTGCCGGCGTTGCAGTTTGCGGATACTTTCCTCAAAACGAATCTTCCCCTGCTCCAGTGAATAGCGGAAGCGGTCGCGTTTTTCCCTGAGCGCCTGCTCGACTTCCCTGTCCAGTTCAGCCTGCAGCGCCTGCAGCTGCTCCAGGATGGTATCCAGCTTTGTCCGGGTCATGCCGGTTTCCTCGTCGGTATCAGCCTGTCCATTATAGGGTGCCGGGAGTAATTCACAGGAATTGTTGGTTCGTGGTATTGGGCGCCTGCGAAAACAGCGCTTTACTGGCGACATCAGGGTGGTCAGAATGCAGTTGTCACATCGCAACTGCATGGCCTGGAAAAGGTATGCCAGGGGGTAGATCGAAATATGCAGGCAGATATCGTCGCCATTGGCGTCGCTTTTATCATGGGCCTGGGCGCACGTTTTGTCGGATTGCCACCGCTGGTCGGGTACCTGGTGGCGGGTTTCGTGCTGTACGGTTTTGGCGGACATGCCACGCAGACCCTGACCGAATTCTCGGAGATTGGTGTTACCCTGCTGTTGTTTTCCATTGGACTGAAACTGCGCCTCGGCAACCTGCTGATGCCGCAGATCTGGGCCGTTGCCGGCCTGCACATGACCATCAGCATGATGGTGGCTGCCGTGCTGGTCTATGTACTGGGCGTCACCGGGCTGGGGCTTTTCTCCGGTCTGGATGCCGGCACGGTTGCAGTGATTGCCTTTGCGCTGAGTTTCTCCAGCACGGTATTTGCCGTGAAGGTGCTGGAAGAGAAAGGGGAAATGGGTTCGCTGTACGGGCGGATTGCCATCGGTATCCTGATTATCCAGGATATTGTGGCGGTGCTGTTTCTGGCCGTATCCACCGGCAAGGTGCCTACTGTCTGGGCATTGCTGTTGCTGGGGCTGGTTCCGTTGCGGCCCGTGCTCGAAGCCATGTTGAGGAAATGCGGGCACGGGGAACTGCAGATTCTGTTCGGTCTGACGCTGGCGCTTGGGGGAGCCCAGGTGTTTGAACTGGTTGGGGTAAAAGGCGACCTGGGCGCGTTGATCCTGGGCGTATTGCTGGCCCGGAATCCCGGCGCCTCGGAACTTTTCCGCCAGTTGCTCGGATTCAAGGACCTGTTCCTGGTGGGTTTCTTTCTCACCATCGGTCTGTCCGGCCCGCTGAGTGTGGATGCCCTGACGGGGGCGCTGCTGCTGTTGTTGCTGGTGCCGATCAAGGTGATGTTGTTTTTCCTGTTGCTGTCGCGCTTTCGCCTGCGCGTGCGTACCGCGCTGCTGAGCTCCCTGGCCCTGGCAAACTACAGCGAGTTCGGCCTGATTGTGGCGGCGATTGCCGTCTCGGCCGGCTGGCTGACCAGCCAGTGGTTGATTACCATCGCGATTGCCCTGTCGCTGTCGTTCATCCTGGCAGCACCATTGAATATCGCCTCCTACCGTCTCTACGCGCGCTTCCGCTCCGCGCTGGCTGCATTTGAAAGCAGGCGGCGTATTGCCGAAGAAGAGATGATCGATCCCGGTGATGCCACGGTGCTGGTATTCGGCATGGGTCGCATCGGCCAGGTGGCCTGCGATACCATTCGCCAGCGTATGGGTGACACAGTACTCGGGGTTGATATCGACAGCGCGACAGTGGCACAGCTTCGTGCCAGCGGTCGCCGGGTGATACATGGCAGTGCCACGGACATCGATTTCTGGGATCGCATCGATCTGAATCACCATGACGTGAAGCTGATCCTGCTGACCATGCCCAGCCACGACGAAAACCTGTTCGCGGCGCGCCAGTTGCACGAGCTTGGCTATGCCGGCCGCATAGCAGCCGTTGCCAAGTACCCGGATGAACTGCCGGCCCTGCAGCAGGCGGGTGTACACGCTGCCTATAACCTGTATGCCGAGGCCGGGTCGGGTTTTGCGGAGCACGTGTATGATGAGTTGCTGGCAGGTGCCGGGAGTGGATGATTCATGACTGATCTTGTCAAGCGGGCCCAGGACTACGCAACCCGGGCACACCAGCGTATCGGCCAGGTACGCAAGTACAACAAGCAGCCGTACCACGTGCACCTGGAGGCCGTGGCGAAGCTGGTCGCAGAGGTCACCGACGACCCGGAAACCATCGCGGCGGCCTGGTTGCACGATACCGTGGAGGATACCCCCGCCACACTGGAAGACATCGAGGCGGAGTTCGGCCTGCCGGTTGCCGAACTGGTGGAGGAACTCAGTGATGTCAGCAAGCCCAGTGATGGTAACCGGGCTACACGCAAGGCGATCGACCGGGACCATAGCGCGCAGGCGTCGGCGCGCGCCAAGACCGTCAAGCTCGCTGACCTGATCGACAACTGCAAGGACATTACCAAACACGACCCCCGTTTTGCCCGCGTGTACCTGGTGGAAATGGGTGCCCTGCTCGATGTGCTGGAGGAAGGCGACGAGCGCCTGTTTCAGGATGCCGTGCGGGTCTATGCTGCCGCCATGGAGCAGCTGGGGTTTCCCAGGGCAGCCCGGAAGGAGGCTGAACCGGCACCGGACACGCTCGGTCTTGCCGGTTTCGACAGTGCGCACTTCCGGCGCATGTTCATGGAGCTGTTTACCGCGCGGGATATTGCCGAAGGCCTGCTGTCCTTCGATATCGACACCGACCACGAAGAGGTGGCGAAAGCACTCAGGCACCAGCGCCGCGAGGTGGCCAGTGTGCGGGTGAACGGGTCGGTGCAGGGTTACCTGCGGCTGTCGGATGTGGAAGGCGAGCATGCCGGTGAGAATTTCCGCCACTTCACGGTAGACCAGGTCGTGCCGGGCAGCGCTGCCTTCGCCGACGTGATCCACGTGCTGACCCGCCATGACTATTGTTTTGTCACCATGCTGGGCGGGGTTGCAGGCATGATCAGCCGCGACGACATCAATAAACCGATGGTGCGCATGTGGTTGTTCGGTATCGTGACCATGGTTGAAATGGGCATTGTGCAATTGATCCAGGAACGCTTCCCGGATGCCGCCTGGCAGTCGGTCGTATCGGCAGGACGCATGGAAAAGGCCAGGCAGATCCAGAATGAACGGCAGCGGAGAAACCAGTACTGTGAGTTGATCGATTGCCTGCAACTCTCGGACAAGGCGCAGATACTGATCAACGACAGGGATTCGCTGGAGCGGCTGGGCTTTGAATCGAAGAGCGTCGCCAAACGTTCCGTGAAAGAGCTGGAGTCGTTACGCAATCACCTCGCGCACGCGCAGGATATCGTTATGCACGACTGGGCGCAGATCGCACGTCTTGTTCGCCGGATGGAAGAGATTACCCGCGGCCAGGCGTGATGCGCCCGGCATTCTCCGGGCAAGCTGCTGTACACAGGACTTCGCTGGCCGCAGCGCAGGCGCTCAGGAAAAGGCGCAATACCGAAGCTCTGGGAAATCTCCCGGATCAGCATCTGCGGCGGGTGTTCATGTCGAGTCCGGGTTACTGTTCCCGAGCCGTCGCATTCTCCAGCCGGCGGCTGTCTTGTTCCGGCACAGCCCGTAACGAAACGGTGGTGTCATGTAGGGTAGTACGTAGCGCAGGTCGGTGAACCATACGCAGTGGCTGTCTGCATGGTTATCGACCCGGTACAGCACCGGGAATTCAGCAAAACGCCGGAAGTAATCCAGTTGCGGGTTTTCCCAGAGTGTGCGGATATAGTCACTGTGGCGGTCGCCAAAGCGCCGGTATGTTTTCCAGGCCAGTTTGTCCGGCGTCCGGTAGGTGGCGAATACGCCATTCCAGAATCCCCCGCCGGCGCCATCCGTTGCATAACCACCGGCCAGGTTCACATACGCCACTTCGTAACGGTCACCATCCTGGATAATCAGTTTCCAGTTGAAAGGAGAAGCCGGTTGCGGCAGCGCAGTAGCGCTTGCATCGTCCAGGTTTTCCCGTGCTATGTGCTGATCCGCCAGTGACAGAGCCTGGTGCTTGAGCAGGCCCTGGAAACCGATATAGGCGGCCAGCAGGGTCAGGCTGATGCGTGGCAGCCGGCGTATTCTGCCGCTCAGCCCCGCGATAAAACCCGCCAGTACGATGGCCGAGAACCAGGGGTCGATGATAAAGGTGGTTCCGATGCTGGCGCGCCAGCCGGACAGCGGGGCCAGTATCTGCGTACCGAACACCGTGATCAGGTCAGCCAGGATATGCGACAGGATGGCTGCACCGGCAAGCAGGCTCGTAAAGGGCCAGGCCCGGTGCTGTTTGAACAGCCATGCCAGCAGCATGCCCACCAGTAGCGCCCACAGTGGCAGTAGCACAAGGGAGTGGGTGATGCTCCTGTGCCACAACGTCATGTAAACGACCGGGTCGACCCAGGAGGCGATGTAGTCGATGTCCGGGAACGCACCCGCGATAGCGCCCACGGCCATGCGTTGTCGATTGGTAAGCACTT
Organism: Thiohalobacter sp.; assembly: GCA_026984515.1. Classification (GTDB taxonomy): domain Bacteria; phylum Pseudomonadota; class Gammaproteobacteria; order DSM-19610; family DSM-19610; genus Thiogranum. The sequence continues at coordinate 16,927 of JALSRZ010000063.1, forward strand.
TTCGGGAGCGTGCGGCGGGGAAGGCGGCCCGTACCACCAGCGCACCCAGCAGTGCGTGCGTCAGGGTGTCCATTCAACGACCTGTTTCAGCTGTAGTGCCGCGCCGGAGGTATCAGGAGCGGTTCATGGTGCATTATGCCAGTTTGACCCGGTTGCGACCGCTGTGTTTTGCAGCATAGAGTGCTGAATCACAGGCCTGGGTCAGGTCTTCCACGTCATC
>JALSRZ010000064.1 GCA_026984515.1 Thiohalobacter sp.
GCCTCCCCCCTCGCCGGCCCCGTTCCCGCCATTGCCCGGAGCACCTTCGCCTTCGCCCTGGTCCGCAGCGTTGCCGGCGCCCGCTTGTTGCTGCGCACCGGCAACAAACGTCTGCGGCAGACGGAAGATCCAGTTGATCACCCCCAGCCGCTCCAGTTCCAGTTCGACTTCCACCGCCTGCGGCAACGGTTCCGGTGATGTGGACGAGCCGGCCGGCGTGGCCGGCCAGCTCTCCACCCATTCGTTGGATGCGTTCAGGAAACGCATGGTAAAACGGCTGATCCCTTCCACCAGCACCTGTTCGTCCGGCAGACTGTCCTGGGCGCGATCCAGTACCCGCCAGGTCTGGCGCAACAGCACATCCTGGTCCGGCACGTAGGCCACCCGCTGCAGATCACTGCGCAGGAACCCGGCCGGGTTGGGATACCCCGCGCGACTGAACTCGACGCCGGTAAATCCGCGCCCGCCCACCAGCTCATCGACCGTGTCACCGTATTCGTTACGAATTTTACGCGACACGATCTGCTCCAGATCGCGCCGCATGATGCGGTAAGCCTTCTGCAGGTCGGCAAGCCGCTGTGACGCGGCCTCGGTGCTGTGCTGCTGCTTCATAACGGTCTGCAGGCCGCTGTAGGCCATTACACCGATCAGGGCGAAAATCGACAGCGAAATCAGCAATTCGAGCAGGGTAAAACCCCGGTGACCGCGCATCATGGCTTGCCCTTGAAACCGGTCAGAGTGGCGAGCGGTGCTTCGTCCTCGTCCGCGTCCAGGGGATAGACCTCGATGTCGAGGCGCCGCAGTTCCTCTTCCGGTGTCGTCGACACCTGCATCACCCAGCGCCACTCGCGGGCGCCGATCCCGGCGCCCGCCCTGGGCAGCTCGACTTCCCCCCTGGTGCGCCCGGTGTCCGGCCAGTCGCTGGACATCAGCGCCGTCACCAGCTGGTTGTGCGCCACCCACTCGGCAAAGGTACGGTCACGCAGGTACGCCTGGTTAGCCGTGTAACCCCCGGTTGCCTGTACAATGGCACCCAGCGACAGCGCCACCACCACCAGCGCCACCAGCACTTCCAGTAAGGTAAAACCCCGCTGCCTGCGCATCACTCCAGCTCCAGCTTGCCCAGCAGGCTGGCCTTGACCACGAAACGCTGCTCACTCTCCGGCGCCGAAAAGGTCAGTGTAAAAGGGGTCATTTCGCCGCTGGACAACAGGAAGACCTGGGGCGCCTCGGCATCTTGCGCCTGCAACCCCGGCGGCGGATTCTCTTCCAGCTCCAGGCGCAACTCGATGCCTTTGGGCAGAGTTCGCGCCCGCAGTGGCCCGTCATCCTGCAGTTCGGCCCAGCCATCCGTTTGCAATAACATGAATTGATAGCCGTTATCACTGAACCGTATGGCCAGCTGCTCACTGCGCATCACCGCCTGCTCACTGGCCATATCGATCAGGGCAACCAGGCGGCTGGCCTCACGTTGCAGCTGCTCGGCACGCGCGTCGCCGCCGGGCGACAGGCCGACAAAGGTCAGGATCACACCAATGATGATAATCACCACCATCAGTTCCAGCAGGGTAAAACCCCGCTGTAACGCAAACAGCCTGCCAGAGGCAGGCTGTTCGGCCGGAAAGCGTCCTGTATTCACCTGGCCGGCCTATTGCGTATTCCAGTTCCCGATATCGTCGTCACTGGGCTGGCGGTCCGGCCCGGTTGAAAAAATATCGATGCTGCCGTGCACACCGGGATTCAGGTACTGGTAGGGCTGACGCCAGGGGTCGATCGGCATGCGGTCCAGGTAACCACCGGTTTTCCAGCGTGCCGGTTCCGGCGGGATATCCGGTTTCGTTACCAACGCCTCCAGGCCCTGGTCCGTGCTGGGGTATTCATAGTTGTCCAGCTTGTAGAGGTTCAGCGCGGCTTCCAGTGCGCGGATATCCTGCGCCGCTTTCACCTTGCGTGCCTCGTCCGGCCGGTCCATGACCTTGGGCACCAGCACCGCGGCCAGGATCCCCAGGATGACCACCACGACCATAACTTCGATCAGTGTAAAACCACCGGCACGCCGGTTACTTCGCTGCATCATTGTGATTCGCTCTTTCATGTTTTGAACAGGGAAACCCTGGTTACTTCGTCATTCCGGCATATGCCGGGACAACGGAAAAGGAATTTGCTCAAAGGTTCCATAAGGATTCCAGATTTCCGGTGTTCTATCAACGTGATATTTACGCTTTCAGCACCCGTCGGCATACCTCGACAACGCCAGGGTGCCCAGCGTTCCCTCGTCACGCGTTGCAACGCGGCCGGGACAGCACAAGGGCTTTCTGGACTGCTACCACGCAGCTATTGTACCGTCTGCCACGGCCTTTCCGCTATTGGACCGGATTGCCATGCCTGAAATTCCCGACACAGAGCACAAAATGGACCCACGCCTCGACCTGATCCGCCACTACCGCTGGCTGCGCCGCTACGGCCTCAATGACTCACACAGCGGCAATGCCTCGGTACGTAACGGTGACCAGTACTGGGTGACCCCGACCGGGGCCTGCGCCGATACCCTGGAGGCCGACGCCCTGGTCCGCTGCCCGCTGGATAGCCAGCCGGCGCCCGGTGCCTCGCTGGATGCACCCCTGCACCGGCGAGTGTACGCGGAAAATCCCGCCGCGGGTGCAATCCTGCACAGCCACGGCGCCTACAGTGTAGCCATCACACTGTCCGGCAGGGATTTCATCCCGGTGGATTTCGAAGGACAGCACTACTTTCCCAGGATCCGGGTGCTGGATATCGCCTATGCGGAATACCTCGACCAGGCACCGGCGCAGGTCGCCGCCGTCCTGGCAGAACAAGCGCTGGTCGTGGTACGCGGACACGGGGTATACGCCTGTGCGGAAAACCTGGACCTGGCCTACAAATGGACCTGCTCATTCGAGCTGTCCGCCAAAACCGCCCTGCTGGCCGGGCATTACGCCGCAAGCCCCAGCCCGCACACCTCACCGCAGTAAGGAAATACAATCCCGTAGGAGCGCCGGCCTTCGGCACGAAGGTCGGGGCCGGCTTTCGCGCTCAGGGGACCGCTTCTACGGGAGTTGATCGTTGACCTTCAGGGCGTAGAGGTGGCGTTCAGCATCGACCAGGTGCTGCCCCCAGTGTTTTTTGAAACCCTCTTCCCACAGGTGCGCCACTTCGTCCGGGCCGGTGGTATCCAGCAGTTCCAGCCCCCGCTTGAGCTCAAAATAGATATCGGTCAGGTCATCGGCAAGACTGCCGGTGCGGTGTTCCTCGCCGGTTACGACATCGGCGGGATTGTCATACTCCAGCCAGTACATGTCGCGCTCACCCAGGCGCACACGCAGTTCGCTGAACAGATCGAAACGATCATCGAAATCACCCGTCTCGGGAGGGATTACACCGCCACCGGGGTCCGGCAGCACCACCACCTCCGCGTGTAGACGGGGCAGCAGGCGGGACAACTGGTCCAGCCAGTTGTCACTACGCTGAATTCCGTCAATCAGCCCGCAAAACCGGTTAGCCGTCTGCACCAGCTCCATGAACTGAACGCTGTCGCGTCCGCGCATACCTTGCTCCCAACCACTCACTTTCCAGGCCAGCAGTGACCTCGCGGTAACGCCGTGATGTACTGCCCCTGCATCCAGTTTAGCCGGAAATTGAAAAAATGCGCGGTGCGGACACCAGCAAAAACCGGGCTCAGACCTCCACCATGTCGAAATCTTCCTTGCCGGCGCCACAGTCCGGGCACACCCAGTCGTTCGGGACATCTTGCCAGCGCGTACCCGGCGCAATCCCTTCCTCGGGCAGCCCTTTTTCTTCGTCATATACGAATCCGCATACCGTGCATTCCCAGGTTTTGAAGGTGCTCATAAGGGGATTTTCTCCTTTTTGCCACATATTTTTGATCATGGTCGGGTTACGCTGCGCTAATCCGGGCTACGGAAAACCGCCTTTCCCCCGCAAGTCGGGTTAGCGCAGCGTAACCCGGCACGCCGGATCACAGCGAACAACCACAAACACCCGCTGCAATGCTACAATAGCCCCAAAAGCAAAAGGTTACCTACTCATGGAAGCAAAAGCTTCGGTTTACCGCCTGATTCCCGCACAAACCCGGCAGGATTGGCCGGTATGACACAACCGCAGTCATCCGTACCGGTGGTGATGGTATTTTCCGGCAACGACCCCAGCGGCGGCGCCGGTATCCAGGCCGATATCGAGGCGCTGATGAGCCACGGCTGCCACACCGCGCCCGTGGTCACCACGCTGACCATCCAGGATACCCAGAACGTGGTCGGCTACACGCCACTGGATGGCGAGCTGATCATGGAACAGGCCCGCACGGTCCTGGAAGACATGCCGGTCGCCGCCTTCAAGCTGGGACTGCTGACCAGCAGCGAAGCGGTACAGGCCATTCATGCGGTACTCGAGGATTACCCGGATATTCCCGTGATCATGGACCCGGTGCTGGCCAGTGGCAACGGCCACATGCTGGCCGACGACGACGTGGTTGAAAGCATGAACGAACTGCTGCTGCCGCAAGTAACGGTGCTGACACCCAACAGCATGGAGGCGCGCCTGCTGGCGCCACAGGCGGACACGCTGGACGCCTGCGCCATGGCGCTGCTGGAACGCGGCGTCGAATTCGTGCTCATTACCGGCAGCCATGAAAACACCCCGGAAGTAAAAAACACCCTGTACGCCAACAACCGCATCCTCGATACCTTCAACTGGGAACGCCTGGAAGGCAGCTTTCACGGTTCCGGCTGCACACTGGCCGCCAGCATCGCCGGCCTGCTGGCACAGGGCCTGGAACCCTTCAGCGCCGTACACGAAGCCCAGGAGTACACCTGGCAGTCCCTGTCGGAGGCGTACCGCATCGGCATGGGCCAGCAGATCCCCAACCGGCTGTTCTGGGCCCGGGGCGAGGATGACTAGCCTGCATTCAGCACCTTGCGCCCATGATATCCAGTTCCACAGCCACAGAAACCAGACCGGCGTTACGCGGCCTGTACGCGCTTACCGACGCTGCCCTGCAGGCTCCCGAACAACTGGCCGAACGGGTATCGCTGGCCATTGACGGCGGCGCCACACTTATCCAGTACCGCGATAAATCGGATGACGCCCGTGCGCGCCTGCAGCAGGCGCGCACCCTGGCCGCACTGTGCCGCGCCCGTGGCGTACTGTTCATCGTCAACGATGATGTGGCGCTCGCCGCCGGTTGCGACGCCCACGGCGTGCATCTCGGCCGGACGGATATGGAGCTGCGTGCCGCGCGCAGGCTGCTGGGTAGCGAGGCACTTATCGGGGTGTCCTGCTACAACGATCTGTCGCTGGCACGTGCAGCTGCTGCAGGCGGCGCCGACTACCTGGCATTCGGACGCTTTTTCCCGTCGCGCACCAAACCGGCCGCGCTGCAGGCCGACCCGGAGCTGCTCCGGCAGGCCAGGCGGGAACTGTCGCGTCCGCTGGCTGCCATCGGCGGCATCAGCGCGGACAATGCCGGGCAACTGATCGCTGCCGGTGCGGATATGCTGGCCGTGGTTCACAGCGTGTTCGGCGCCACCGATATCCGGGCTGCAGCGACCGCCATCAGCGCAAGGTTCAGGTATTGAACCCCCGCCGGTCGGGGGGAAGAACAGCTTCATTCAAGGAACACACCATGTCGAAATCTCAGCAACTGTTCGAAGCCGCCCGGGTTCATATACCCGGCGGTGTCAACTCACCGGTACGCGCCTTTGCGGGCGTAGGTGGCACACCGGTCTTCTTCAGTCGCGGCTCCGGCCCCTATCTGTTCGATGCCGACGGCAAACGCTACGTGGACTATGTCGGCTCCTGGGGACCCATGATCGGCGGGCACTGCCACCCGGACGTGGTGCACGCGGTGCGTGAAGCCGCCGCCAACGGACTGGGGTTCGGCGCACCGACCGAAATCGAAACGCGCATGGCTGACCTGCTGTGCAAGCTGGTGCCTTCGCTGGAACAGGTACGCATGGTCAACTCCGGAACCGAAGCCACCATGAGCGCCATCCGGCTGGCGCGCGGCTTTACCGGCCGGGACACTATCGTGAAATTCGAAGGCTGCTATCACGGCCACTCGGATTCGCTGCTGGTCAAGGCCGGCTCCGGCGCCCTGACCCTGGGCGTCCCCACCTCGCCGGGCGTACCGGCCGACCTGGCGAAATACACGGTCACACTCGAATACAACAACGCCGACCAGGTGCGCAGCGCGTTGGCAGACATCGGTGAACAGGTCGCTGCCATCATCGTCGAACCGGTCGCCGGCAACATGAACTGTGTACCGCCCGTGCCCGGGTTCCTGCAGGCACTGCGCGAGGTCTGCGACCAGTCCGGCAGTGTGCTGATCTTTGACGAGGTCATGACCGGCTTCCGCTTTGCAACCGGCTGTGCCCAGCAGTACTACAGCGTCACGCCGGACCTCACCACGCTCGGCAAGGTAATCGGTGGCGGCCTGCCGGTCGGCGCGTTTGGCGGACGCAGGGACATCATGCAGCACATTGCACCCACCGGCCCGGTCTACCAGGCCGGCACCCTGTCCGGCAACCCGGTGGCCATGGCAGCCGGACTGGCCACCCTCAACCTGGTACAGCAGCCGGGTTTCCACCAGCGGCTGGAACGCAGCACCACGGAACTGCTGAGCGGCCTGCGCGAACGGGCACAGGCCGCCGGGATCCCTTTCGTTAGCAACCAGGTCGGCAGCATGTTCGGCCTGTTTTTCAGCGACCGCGCAACCATCACCGGCTTTGCGGACGTGCAGGCTTGCGACCAGGCACGCTTCAGGACCTTTTTCCACGCCATGCTGGAGCGGGGTGTCTACCTGGCGCCTTCCGCCTTTGAAGCCGGTTTCCTGTCATCGGCACACGATCATAGCGCGCTGCAGGCCACGCTGGATGCCGCGGAGCAGTCCTTTGCCGAACTGTAAACCTGCCAACCGTCTGTGCGACGGGAAACGCATTCGCCCGGGCTTGCCCGGGTAAACGTAATGGAAGCCCTGCTCACCGACCTGATGCTGTGGATCAAGGCCCACCCGCACTGGGCCGGGCTGGTGGTGATCGTGGTGTCGGCACTGGAATCCTTCCTGGTGGTCGGCCTGTTCGTGCCGGGTACCGTGGTCATGTTCGGGATCGGCGCCATGATCGCCGCCGGCAGCATGGAGCTGATGCCGACCCTGGTGCTGGCTGCCGTCGGCGCCATCATCGGTGACGGCAGCAGTTACTTCATCGGGCGCTACTACCACCAGCGACTGCGGGTAATCTGGCCATTCCGCAACTACCCGATGATGATCAGCCGCGGCGTGGATTTTTTCCACAAGCACGGTGGCAAAAGCATTGTGCTGGCCCGCTTCGTGGGACCGGTGCGTCCCCTGCTGCCCGCCGTCGCCGGCATGCTGAATATGCCCGCGCGGCGCTTTTTCCTGGTCAACAGCCTGTCCGCCATCCTGTGGGCGCCCGCCTACATACTGCCCGGGGTGCTGTTTGGCGCCTCGCTCGGCATTGCCGCGGAAATTGCCGGTCGCCTGGCGGTGCTGCTGGCAATCCTGGTGGCACTGCTGTGGTTCTCCTGGTGGTCGATGCGCCGCCTTTCGCGCACCCTGCAACCCCACGCGCTGAGCGTACAGCAACGCATCCTCGACTGGTCACGCAGGCATTCGCACATTGAGCCCCTGGCAGCCGCGCTGCTGGACCCCGAACATCCCGAAGCGCGCGGCATGACGGTGCTGACCGCCCTGCTGGTACTGGCCAGCTGGGCGATACTGACCATCCCTTCCCACCTGACCACGGATAACCTGCTCGGCAACCTGGACCTGTACCTGTACCACTGGCTGCAATCCCTGCGCAGCCCGCTGGGTGACCGGCTGATGATCATCACCACCGAAATCGGCGACGCACGGGTGCTGTACGGTTTCACCCTGGTGCTCAGCCTGGTGCTGTTGCTGCGCAGGCGCTGGCGGGCGGCCGTGCACTGGCTGGTGACCACAGGCATGGTCGGTCTGTTGACGCAGGCGCTGAAAAGCCACACTGCGGTGGCTCGTCCACCACTGCTGGACAATTCGCTGTTCAGCTACTCCTTTCCCAGCGGGCACGCCAGCCTGTCGGTAGCCGTGTTTGGCTTCCTGGCGGTCCTGCTGGCGCGTGAACTGCGCAGCAGCTGGCACTGGCTGCCCTATTCCATCGCGGTGTTCCTGATCGTCGCCATCAGCTTTTCGCGACTCTACCTGGGCGTCCACTGGCTATCCGACATACTGGCCGGCTGGAGCCTCGGGCTGATGTGGGTAGCACTGATGGGCATTGCCTACCGCAGGCACCCGGCGCCCGCGGTCTCGACCCGGATACTGGCGCCGATTGCCATCGCCACGCTGGTGCTGCTGGCCAGCCTGCACAGCTCACTGAAACTGGAACAGGACCTGGCGTTGTACCGGCCGGCCGCCATTACACCGGTCACCCTGACCAAAAACGACTGGCTGGAAGGTGGCTGGCAGGATCTGCCGGTCTACCGTGATGACCTGAAGGGACGGCACAGCCAGCCACTGGACATCCAGTGGAACGGTACGCGGGAAAGCATCACCGAACGCATGCTGGCGGACGGCTGGCGACGGCCGCACAAACCGAACCTGCGCAACCTGCTCAAACTGTTTAACGGTGATGCAACGGTGCAGGAACTGCCGGTGCTGCCGCAGGTCCACCACGGTGCATCGCAACAGGTGTTACTGGTGCGCGATAGCGATGACGCCTCCAGGCTGCTGACACTGCGTTTATGGGAAAGCAGGTACCGCCTTGCCGAAGGCCAGACCCCCCTGTGGGTCGGCGACATCACCTGGCTGAGCGTCGATACCAGTTACCACCTGTTCCGTTTTCTGCGTACCGAACGGGATTTCAGCGGTGCACTGGACGGGTTCCTGTCCCGCATGGACACAACCGGAACCCGCCAGGTACGGCGTCCCCTGCCACAACGCGGCAACAACGAAACCAACTGGGATGGCCGCTTGTTGCTGATCAGCGAACAGACCCCGGTACAACGGCAGGAGCGTCACCCTTCGGCGCAATGATTGCAACGCGCATCGCGGTCAGGGGACCTGCCGCTTGTCGCGTCATTCACCCCAGCGTGGTGACAGGGCGTTCTCTATCCCCAGCTGGTCCAGGATGCGCGCCACGACGAAATCCACCAGGTCAGCGATGGAAGAAGGGTTCTGGTAAAAACCGGGATTGGGCGGCAGGATCACCACGCCGAGGCGCGCGAGTTTCAGCATGTTTTCCAGGTGGATGGCGGAAAACGGCGCTTCCCGCGGCACCAGCACCAGTTTGCGACCTTCCTTAATGGTGACATCGGCCGCCCGTTCGATGAGATTGCTGCTGGTGCCCGCGGCAATGCCGGCCAGCGTGCCCGTGGTGCAGGGGCACACCACCATCGCCTGCGGGGCACTGGAGCCGCTCGCCACCGGTGCGGTCCACTCCTCGCGCCCGAATACCCGCAGCTGGTCGGGATCCGCGCCAAACTGTTCCGTCAGCACCCGCTGTATACCGCTGGTCTGGCCCGGCAGTTTCAGCCCGGTTTCCATATTGATCACGATCTGGCCGGGCGCCGAAATCATCAGGTCGACCGGCCTGCACTGTCCCAGCAAAACTTCCAGCAGGCGCAATGCATAGGCTGCCCCGGAGGCACCGGTGATGGCGAGTGCAAGCGGGTTGTGGTTGTATGTATTCCCTGTGTCTGTCTGATTCATTGTTCTCGCTCTATCCATTGATGCGTTCGTGACAAACCACCTCTCCGTGTGCCGCTGACTCAGCGCGCGGCCAGCTGTGCCAGCAATTTTTCGTGTATACCGCCAAAACCGCCGTTACTCATCACCACCAGCCGGTCACCGGGTCGTGCCTGTTCCACGATTGAAGTGACCAGCGCATCGACGTCATCCATGACCACCAGCGGTGCACCCAGGCCGGCTGTGGCTCCCTGTATATCCCACGACAGGTCATCCGGCCGGAACAGCCATACCGCATCTGCATCCGCGAGTGAGGACGCCAGCCGGTCGCGGTGGATGCCCAGCCGCATGGTATTGGAACGCGGTTCCAGGACGGCCAGCAGACGCCCGCCGTCGGCACTTTTCTTCAGCCCGGCGAGCGTCGTGGCAATGGCGGTCGGATGATGGGCAAAATCATCGTACACAGACACACCGCCCACCTCACCGCGCAGTTCCAGGCGCCGCCTGACACCCCTGTACGAATGCAGCGCCGCGATCGACTGCTCGACCGGCACGCCAACGTGCCTGGCCGCGGCGATGGCGGACAGCGCGTTGTGCATATTGTGGGTACCCAGCTGGCCCCACCGGACTTCACCCTGCGGCCGGCCATCCAGCAGCACCCGGAAATGACTGCCATCCGCGGCAATGACTGCTCCCTGCCACTGGGCCGGGAAAGCGTGCGCCGAAACGGTTTCCACCGCACTCCAGCAGCCCATGTCCAGCACTTCGGAAAGATTCCCGTCATTGGCATTCACCACCACCAGGCCGTTGCCCGGCACGATCCGCAGCAGGTGGTGAAACTGGCGCTGGATCGCCGCCAGGTCCGGGAAGATATCGGCGTGGTCGAATTCCAGGTTATTGAGTACCAGGGTGCGTGGACGGTAGTGGACGAACTTGGAACGCTTGTCAAAGAATGCCGTATCGTATTCGTCCGCCTCGACCACGAAAAAGGGGGTCTTGCCCAGCCGCGCCGAGACACCGAAATTGGCGGGCACCCCGCCAATCAGGAAACCGGGGGCAAGACCGGCCGCCTCGAGTATCCACGCCAGCATGCTGGCCGTGCTGGTTTTGCCGTGGGTGCCGGCCACCGCCAGCACCCAGCGCCCCTGCAACAGGTGCTCGGACAGCCACTGCGGACCCGAGGTGTAATTCAGCCCCCGGTCCAGCATCGCCTCGACGGCGGGATTGCCGCGACTCATGGCATTGCCCACCACCACCTGGTCGGGCGCCGGTTCCAGGTTGCTCGCCGCATAGCCCTGCAGCAGTTCGATACCCTGTTCCTGCAACTGGGTACTCATGGGGGGATAGACACTGGCATCCGATCCCTGCACCTCGAATCCCGCTTCCCGCGCCAGGATCGCCAGACCGCCCATAAAAGTGCCGCAGATGCCCAGAATATGAATGTTCATTGTCGTTGTACGATCTCGTTCCGTTTTGTGGTCAGGTTCCCGTCACCGGCGGAAACAGGGTTTCCAGCAGGCTGATCACCAGGATGGTCTGCAGTCCGGCTACCAGCAGTCCTGTGCCATAACGCACAGACAGGGCGTGCCGGTAAATGTGCGCCTGTACGGCGATACCCCACACCAGCAACATCAGCCAGCCCAGCGCCAGGGTACCGGTCGGCCCCTCACCGGGCTGTGCCTGTGCGGCCTGCTGCACCAGCGGCAGGCCCACCAGACCCAGCAGGGCCCCGGTTCCCGCCAGCGCGGTGAGCGTCTGCAGGTAACGCGCGCTGTTACGGGTCAGTCGTAATACCGACCAGCTGAACCATACCATGACCAGCGTATCCAGCGCCGTCATCCCCAATGACACCGGCCAGCCCGAACCGGTCCGTGCCTGCAACAGGTCCACGGACAGGTATGCCAGCAGGGCACCACCCAGCGCGGTCAGCGACAGCGGGTCCGCCTGGGGGGCTCGACGCAGCAGGCACTGTTCCAGCCAGGATAACAACCACCTTGTGACCTGCATTCGCGTCCTTCCCTCTCCTGTCCGCCTTTACAAGTCCGGTACGTCGAACTATGGTGATGCCAGACGGCGACACCTGGATTATATATGAGGCGGGACAAATGGATTTAAGCGCTCTCGAAAACCGTGTACACGCCATCCGGTTGCACATCCATGCACCCGACGGGCGGGTGCGTCGCGTCGGCGACAGCGGCCCGCTGATCGACTGGCACCTGCACACCCCGCACACCCTGCCCGCCATTCTCAAACGCCCGGAAATCAACCTGGGCAACAGCTATGTCCGCGGTGAATGGGATGTCGATACACGGCGGCTCGCCGACCTGGTCCAGGCCCTGGTTTCAAAACGTGCCCGGACACACTGGCTACCCGGAAACTGGTTGCGACAACTGCGCGCCAGGTTGCCGCACAGTCACCGGGCGGAGGTCCTGCCGCGCTGGCAGGATACCAGCCTGTGGACCGCGCGCCTGTGCCTGGGCGACCAGCCGTTTCACGGCTGCCCGCTGTACAGTGAGCCGGGCATACCCCTCGAACAGGCGCAGCGCACCCGTTTTCGCAGCGTCGCCGCACGCCTGCAGATCCAGCCCGGCCAGCAACTGCTGGACCTCAATGCCGGCTGGGGCGCGCTGCCGCTGTTCCTGGCCGAACAGACCGGCGCCCGGATCACGGCCCTGGTAAAAAGCCGTGAACAACTGCGCCACGCACAGAGTGAAGCGCGCCGCCGCGGGCTGGAAGCCTGCGTGCATTTCCGGCCGGGCAGCTTTCACCAGTGCCGGGGCCGCTTTGACCGCGTACTGGCCAGCGGCTTTTTTGAGGCTTACAGCGAACTGACCTACCCGGTTCTGTTTCAGCGCATCGCTGAACTGCTGCAGGACGACGGTTTCGTGTGGTTACAGGTGACCGGTCGCAGCCAGGACACCGCGCTCAGCCACCGCTGGTATCAACGCCAACTGCCCTCCCCGCACAGCCTGCCACTGCTGTCAGACCTCGCCGGTGCACTGCAAACGACCGGCCTGCGCGCCCTGTTGTTCGAAGACCAGACCGCGCACCAGGTTCAGAACCTGGATCACCAGGCCCGGCGCTTCCATCGCCACCGCTGCAATATCAGCAAACGCTTCGGGGAAGCCCGCACACGCCACTGGGAATTCCGGCTCGCCAGCCAGGCCACGGCCATGCGCTGGGGACAGCTGAGCCAGTACGAGCTGCTGCTGGGCAATACGCGCAGCACCTGCCCCGTTTTCGACCAGTCCCTGCAGATGCCGGCAGATCGTTTGCCGGCGGCGATTGCTGACCGGATCCGTGGGCTGACACGCCCATCCTGAGTTTGCATTGGCGGTCAGGGGAGCGCTCCTACGGGGGGAATACGACCCTGCAGGAGCACCGCCTTCGGCGCGCAGGTCGGAGAAGGCTTTCGCGGCCGGAGGCCGCTCCCGTCAGCTTAGCGCTTTCGCGCGGGCTTTTTTTTCGCTGCCTTTTTCCTTGCGGCTTTTTTCGCTGCTTTCTTTTTGCTAGCGGCCTTTTTCTTCACCGGTGCCTTTCTGGCCGTCGCTTTCCTTTTTGTCACTGTTTTCTTTTTGGCGACTTTTTTGGCGGACACTTTTTTCTTTGTTATTTTTTTCTTCGCCACCTTTTTCCCGGCGACAGCTTTTTTCCTGCTGACCGCTGCCTTCTTCCCCGCGGTTTTTTTCTTTGCCTGCACTTTTTTCTTTGCCTGCACTTTTTTCTTCGCCGCCTTCTTTTTGCCGGCCGCCGGCGCTGCGGCGGCTTTCTTCGCCGCTTTCCCGCTGCCACCGGCTTTTGCAGCAGACCCGCCCCTGGCAGTATTTTGCTTGCGCGCTACGGCGCGGCGAATGGCAGCCGACCGGTCGCGGCTGCCGAGAGTAGCGCGGACTTCCTCTACGGCCTTGCTGAGCGCCCTGAATACATCCTGGATTTCACCGCTGCCCTGGATCACCCGCAGCCGGCCCTGTTCCCGGTAGCGTTCCACCACCGGCAACGTCTGGGTCTCGTAAATACGCAGGCGGTTTCCGATCGTTTCCTCGTTGTCGTCGGAACGGCGTTTCAGACGCCCGCCGCATTCGTCACAGCTGTCATCCATACGCGGCGGTGCATAGAACATGTTGTAACTGGCGCCACAACTGACACAGGTGCGGCGACCCAGCAGGCGCTGCAGGATACTGTCCACCTCGACCTCGATGAGCACCGCCAGGTCGATCGGCCGACCGAGCTCCTCGAACAGTTCGTCCAGCTGTTCTGCCTGCGCCAGGTTGCGCGGAAATCCGTCCAGGATAAAACCCTGGCGCGTATCCGGCTGCTGCATCCGTTCGCGGATCACGCCCATGACGATCTCGTCCGATACCAGCTTGCCGGCATCCATCACCGCCTTGGCGGCCTTGCCCAGCGGGGTTCCGGCCGCCACCGCCTTGCGTAAAAGGTCGCCGGTGGAGATTTCGGGGATCCTGTATTGCTCGGCCAGAAGCTGCCCCTGGGTTCCTTTACCACACCCCGGCGCGCCTAAAAGTACAAGTCTCATGCTGCTGTCTCGCTCTTTATCTCTTTGTTATTAAAGGATACTTCTGACCTTTACCCGGTACCCGGAAGATTCGGAATAATAAAAGAATTTTCATGGGGACATTCAATTTTTTGCATGGCTGAATCACCGAACAGTGATTAAGCTACCGCCTGCACAAGGCCGAAGTCAAACAAAGCACCTGAATTTTATTGCTTTTTGCTCTATGCTTTAGCGCCTTTTTCAAACCTGCGGGGACTATCCAGACCAGCATGAGCGGAATTCCTGACTTTTCAGACAGCGAATTGTGGATCATAAATTCCACACTCGAGGAGCGCTACGGCCAACCGGTCGAGGTACAGCTGGCTGAATCCGAGATGCGCCTGGACCGGGGCCGTACCGAACTGGCCGTCTGTCCTACCGCGTACTGGGAGGTGGACGGCTGTCACTTCGTGGTCGTCAAAAGCGGCGACAACCGCTACCGCTGCCAGTTCTTTTACCGCATTCACCAGATGTACGGCACCGGCGTGGAGGAATACGACGACCTCACCGAGTGTGTCGTCAGCCTGCTGCAGGTCCAGGCGGATCACCACGCCGCTGACCACACCGAAGGCAGCAACCCATAATTTCAATGCAACTGCCAGGAGACTTTTGATGGCGAAATCCACAGGAAAGAAAAACGCATTCTACGCGCAGTCGGGCGGCGTAACCGCCGTCATCAACGCCAGCGCATGCGGTGTAATCGAAACCGCGCGCCAGCACAAGGACCGCATCGGCAAGGTCTACGCAGGCCGCAACGGCATCATCGGCGCACTGACCGAGGACCTGATCGACACCAGCAAGGAATCCGCGCGCGCCATCGCCGCGCTGCGTCACACCCCGAGTGGCGCCTTCGGCTCCTGCCGTTACAAGATGAAAAGCCTGGAAGCCAACAAGCGTGAATATGACCGCCTGATCGAAGTATTCGCAGCGCACAACATCGGCTACTTCTTTTACAACGGCGGCGGCGACTCGGCCGATACCTGCCTGAAGGTCTCGCAGCTGTCGAAGGCCACCGGCTACCCCATCCAGGCGATCCACGTGCCCAAGACGGTGGACAACGACCTGCCGATCACCGACAACTGCCCCGGCTTCGGTTCGGTAGCCAAGTACATCGCCGTCTCGACCCGGGAAGCCAGCTTTGACGTGGCTTCCATGTGCGCCACCTCGACCAGGATCTTCGTACTGGAAGTCATGGGCCGCCACGCCGGCTGGATTGCCGCCGCCGGCGGTATGGCCGCTACCGAGGACACCGACCTGCCGATCGTGATCCTGTTCCCGGAAGTGAAATTCAGCCAGACACGGTTCCTCAAGCTGGTGAAGGACAAGGTCAAACAGTACGGCTACTGCTCGATCGTCGTTTCCGAGGGCGTGCAGGACCGTTCCGGCAAGTTCCTTGCCGACCAGGGCCTGAAAGACGCCTTCGGTCACGCCCAGCTGGGTGGTGTGGCACCGGTCATCGCCGGCCTGATCCGCGACAAACTGGGCTACAAGTACCACTGGGCGGTGGCGGACTACCTGCAGCGCGCGGCACGCCACATCTCCAGCAAGTCCGACGTGGAACAGGCCTACGCCATGGGCAAGGCAGCCGTGGAAATGGCGCTGGCGGGCAAGAACTCGGTCATGCCTACCATCAAGCGCACCTCCAGCAAGCCTTACCGCTGGAAGATCGGAGAGGCAAAGCTGTCGCGCGTGGCCAACGTCGAGAAGATGATGCCCATGAGTTTCATCAGCAAGGATGGCTTCGGTATTACCAAAAAATGCCGCGCTTACCTCGAACCCCTGATCGCCGGCGAAGACTACCCGCCCTACGGCAAGGACGGCATGCCGAAATACGTGCAGTTGAAGAACACCGCCGTGCGGAAAAAACTGGCCGGCTTCAAGGTGAAATAACCCGATCACCCGCAGGAGCGGTCTCCTGCGGGGGGTTACGACCATACAGGCAAAAAAGCAGGTACTTCCATGACCCTTGCAAAGGCACGTGAACTGTTGGGTGTACAGGCCAGTATGGGCGGCGGTTACAACCGCAACGGGGCAAAACTGATTCTTGCCGAGGTGCAGCGGGAACACGGGCAAGTTGCCACAGATCAATTAATTCGCGAGTTCGATCTGGAACAATTGTTCGGCTTCAAACCGGGCGCCGAATTCAAGGCGCCCTGAATAGCACGGTAAGGCTGGATTACGGCGCTGCGCGCCCGATCCGGCCGGCAGGATCTACGGGAATTGTCCGGGCCGGTTTTTGACCCGGTGGACGAATTTAAAACAGTGGTCGTCGGAGGAAACACCATGTCAACAGAATTGATCTTTGCGCTGGTCTGCGCGGGCGCCGCCATCGCCTATGGCGTTTTTGCGGTGCAATGGATACTCGCCAAACCGGCCGGCAACGAGCGCATGCAGGAAATCGCGCTCGCGATCCAGGAAGGCGCCAAGGCCTACCTCAACCGCCAGTACACCACCATCGGCATGGCCGGCATCGTGGTACTGGTACTGATCGGGGCCTTTATCGGCTGGCCGACCGCCACCGGCTTTGCGATCGGCGCGGTATTCTCGGGCATGGCCGGCTACATTGGCATGAACATATCGGTGCGCTCCAACGTACGCACCGCGCAGGCCGCCAATAACGGGCTGGATGCCGCCATGCAGATCGCCTTCCGCGGCGGCGCCATTACCGGCATGCTGGTGGTGGGCCTGGGTCTGCTGGGTGTGGCCGGTTACTACTCCATCCTGCTGGCTATGAACGCGGAAGACCCGATTCATCCGCT